>NZ_JAMOIT010000001.1:0-333211 GCF_023656375.1 Paenarthrobacter sp. TYUT067 | reverse complement strand
CCGTGAGACCGGCCGGCCGTTCGTTTCCAGCCTGTGTGGCTGACAAGAACTACTGTGCCGGGCCCGGATCAAGAACAAATCCTGCATACCCGCAACACTTCCTCAGGAAAACCTCAAGACTCCCGCAACACACTCCGCAGCAGAATCGAGCAGTTTCGGAGAAGCCGCGGATCCGCGGGCAACTTAGCGTTAGGGGTATCAGTTCATAAGACCAAGGGGAGCGAACACCATGACGGATACGGACAAGACGGCAACTAAGGAAAAGTCCTACGACGGCTTCACGGAAGAGGAGCGCGCCGCCATGAAAGAGCGCGCGCAAGAACTCAAGAAGGCGCCGCGCAAGAAGGCATCCAAAGCGGACGGCGAGGCTGATGTCATGGCCAAGATCGCTGAGATGCCAGAGGCGGACAAGCTCATAGCCGAGCGACTCCACGCAATCGTCAAGGAGCACGCACCTGAGCTCAGCCCCAAAACCTGGTACGGAATGCCGGCTTATGCCAAGGACGGGAAGAACATTATTTTCTTCCAGAGCTCCCACAAGTTCAAGGCGCGGTATGCCACGCTCGGCTTTGAGGAGAACGCGAAGTTGGATGATGGAGCCATGTGGCCCACGTCCTTCGCCGTCACGGAAATCACCCACGAGGTTGAAGCGCGGATCGTCGAACTCATTAAGAGGGCGTTGGGGTAGGGGATCTACTACGTCGGCTGACTGTCGGCGGGCGGCAAGTCCGGGTTCATGTCTTCCAGGTTTGGGTCTTCTGCCGTCCACACCTGGATGATGGCCCATGTTACGGCCGCGATGGGTACGGCCAGGACTGCGCCGATGATTCCGGCCAGGATGGTGCCGGCCGTCAAAGCCATGAGGATAACCAGCGCGTGGAGCTTCAGGGACTTGCCCATGACGATCGGCTGGAGGAGATCACCTTCGAGCTGATTGACGGCGATCACAACGATCACCACGATCAACGCCACGATGGGGCCGTTGGCAACCAGTGCCACCAAAGCGGCCAGGATGCCGGCAACGGTGGCACCCACCAAGGGGATGAACGCGCCGATGAAAACGATAATCGCCAAAGGAATGGCGAGTGGAACCTGCATGATGAGTAGCGCCGCGCCGATGGCCACCGTGTCCACCAAGGCAACGATCGCTGTTCCCCGGACGTAGCCGCCAAGGACCTCCATGGTCCGCTTGCCAACACGGCGAAGCTTGGCTTCCCGCACGCCTTTGAAGGGGCGCAGGAAGAAGTCCCATATTTTGGCGCCGTCCTTGAGGAAGAAGAAAAGGATGATGACCACCAGGCTGGCGCCTGCCAGGAACTCCGTGACCACTGACAATCCGGTCACTGCTCCGGAGCGTACCTGGCTGCTCTGTGCGAACTCCACTACGGCTTCGCGCGCTTGGTTCAGTTGCTCCCGTTCAAGGGGGAGCGGTCCTGTCAGCAGGAAGTTCTCAAGTTCGTCCAGCCCACGTGCCGCCTGACTGATCAATTCGTCCCACTGGCTGCGGACAGAAAACACGATGACAGTGATGACTCCGCCGAGCACTATCAATAAGCCCAGGAACGCGACACCCGTTGCCAGGCCCCCGCGCCATCCCCGACGCCGCAGCATATTCACGAAGGGGCCAATGGCTGCGGCCAGAATGAGCGAGATGAGCACCGGAATGACAAGCAGACGGATCTGCAGGAGTCCGAAGATCGCCACCACTGTCAGGGTCAGGATGAGCAGTATCTGGCTTGCCCGGACAGCTGTCCGGCCAAGTGAGTCCTTCCAGAGATCCGGCTTGGATGGCTTGCGGACGGAAAAGTGGGCGGTTTCCTGGGGTTCCGTCATGGTGGCTCCTGTTCGTTCGCATCGGTCAGCCGATGAGATCAGACATAAGCCTACTGATTATTCCCCGATGTGGTGGCGTACCTGCTGGCATCGCCCTGCTAGTGCGTCGGATCAGGGTGTGGAGGTACCGGGCCGGGATCGGGAGCCGGAGACGGGCCGGGGGTTGGATTCGGGTCAGGAATGGGGCTCGGCGGAAACGGCGTGGTGGGATCCGGGGGTGGTGGTACGGGTCCGGGATCTGGAGGAAATGGCTCGGGCTCGTGGTGTGGAGGCAATGTCACGATCTCTCCTTTGCGCACTGAAGGGTATTGCTCCGGCAGATAACTGCAGCCTACTCCCGGTTTCCACTCGGCCACAGGGTGTCCTTCACAGCTAGCGGACAGAAGCGGACCGCAATGCTGATTACCGCGGTAAAACATTTTTAGGTCATATGACCTAGAATTAAACTCATGACCGATTTCCTTGAACTTGATACCGCAGGTCCCGTGCTGATCGTCGGCGGGTACGGCACCGTCGGCACAGCGTTGACCCGGCTCGCCGCAGCCGAATGGCCCTTGCTCATCACGGGCCGGAACCCGGAGCGCGGCAGCCATTTGACTAGCAGCAGCGTTCCCGGTGAGCAACGAAAAGTGACAGTAAAGAAAGTGTCAGTACAGAAATGGGACCTCAACCAAGCGGAGCCATTCGCCGCCAAGGTCAGGGCGGTCATCAGTACCGTCAACGATCCCCATGACAGGGTGCTTCGCGCAGCCGTCGCCGCCGGAATTCCGTACGTCGACGTCACCCGTTGGACCAGCCGCGTCACCAGGGCACTCACGCTGGCTACCCTTCTGCGGCCAACGGCTCCTGTCTCACTGAGCTCAGGCTGGATGGGAGGGGTCACCAATATCGTGGCAGCAGCTTTGGCCCAGGATGTGGGCGGCAGTGACAAGATCGACGTCGCCATCCGATACGACATCAATGACCAAGCCGGAGCCGATTCAGTGGACTTCATGGATCGGCTGGGACTGGACTTCGAAGTACGCAAAGGCGGTCAGGCCGCCGTCGTACGCCCCCTGACTGACACGCGCTGGGTGGACATTGCCGGGCATCGCACCAAAGTGGCGCGGCTCGACACACCTGAACAGTTCACGATGCCGCTCACCCTTGGTGCCGGATCGGTGTCCACCCGGATCGGCTTCAGTTCCAACGCGTCCACGACGGCGTTGCTCGCCGCACGTGCGGTGGGACTCTTCCGCTGGGGTAGCGGGGCACGGTGGGCGCCGCTGCGAAGGTCCTTCCTCTACTCGCCCGGCTCAGGTGGCACGGCACATATCCGCATCGATGTGAAAGGTCCGGCCGGAACGCGAACTGCCGTCATATCCGATCCGCAAGGGCAGGCACACCTCACCGCTTTGGGCGGTTTGCTGGGGCTGCGCAGTGTTCTCGCGGAGGGCACCGGGCCCGGTGTTACCTTCCCCGAATCCACACCGGACCCAGCGTCCCGGCTGGCGGAACTTGAATCACACGGTGTGACAATATTGAGGTCATGACCGAAAGCAAGGGCGCCCTGCGGAAGGCGGCGCTCCTTGACGCTGCTCAACAAGTTCTGGTCACCAAGGGCAACGCCAATGCTGCCATGCGGGACTTCGCCGCCGCGGCCGGGGTGCGCATCGGACACCTGCAGCACTACTTTCCTACGCGGGCGGACCTGATCCGCGCTGTCCTTGAGCGAAGCCTTGAACGCTCACTGCAGAGGCTTTCGGAAGAGGCCGGGCTGGACCTTGGTGCCGGTGCGTCCGGAGGCCTGACCCGGGAGGATTCCCATCGACTCCTGACGGCGCTGCTGCACGAACACTCAGCGCTTGAAGACGTGAAGATGCACCTGGAGATCTGGGCCCTGGCCTCAGCAGACCAGCAAGCGGCGGCTGCGCTGAGGAGCTTCTATGGGCAGTATGCAGCGCACGTCAGCAGCCTGGTGCGGCGCGGTAGGCCAGAGTTGTCGGAGCCGGAACTCGCCGGCGTTGCTGCCGCGATCGTGAGCCTCTTCGAGGGGGCGGCCGTCACACGCTCGGATATTGCCGGCCTCCGGACAGAGTACGGAGACGGATCCATTATCAGCGCGGCGCAATCGTTGATCCACGGACAGGAGCCCGCCCGGTGACTCAGCTAGTGCCCACTCCGGCCCAACTCCGTTGGCAGGAGCTCGAGCTCGGTGTCTTCATCCACTTTGGCATCAACACTTTCGCCGGCAAGGAGTGGAGTGACGGTACCGTCCCGGCGTCAAGTTTCAACCCGACCGAACTCGACGCCGGCAGCTGGGTCCGCGCGGCAAAAACGGCAGGTGCCCGGTACCTCATCCTCACAGCAAAGCACCACGACGGATTCTGCCTGTGGCCGACGGCCACCACCGATTACTCCGTCGCGTCATCGCCGTGGCGGGGCGGCGCAGGCGATGTTGTCAGGGAAGTCGCCGAAGCCTGCAAGGAGCAGGGGATCGGCCTGGGGCTCTACTTGTCTCCGTGGGACCGCAACGCTGACTGCTACAACCACCCCGCCGCCTATGACGATTTCTACGTCCGCCAACTCACCGAGCTCTGCACAGGCTACGGTCCGCTCATGGAATTGTGGTTCGATGGCGCGGGTTCGGTGGGTAGAAAATACGACTGGGACAGGATCATCGCCGTCGTTAAGGAACACCAGCCCGATGCCATGATCTTCAACATGGGCCAGCCCACCATTCGCTGGGTGGGTAACGAGAATGGACTGGCATCGGACCCCGTCACCTATGTTGTGGACCGCACGTCCGATACCCAGTACACAGAGACCAGCTCGGGGCTGCTCGCCGAACACTACCTGCCGCCCGAATGCGATGTCTCCATCCGCCGCGGCTGGTTCTGGCATCCGGATGACCAACCGAAATCCGTTGAGCACCTGCTCGCCATCTATTACCAATCGGTGGGAATGGGTGCCAACCTCTTGCTGAATGTGCCACCCGATACCCGTGGTCTCATTCCTGACCGCGACATTCTGGTTCTGAAGGAGTGGAAGGCGGAATTGGATCGTCGCCTCTCCGGCGTGGTTGAGGCGACGCTGGGACATCACGACGGCGGAGTGACGCTGGGTTTCCCCGCTGCGGTTACGTTCAACCACCTGGAGTTAGTTGAGGACTTGAACGCGGGGCAGCGGATCACCCGTCACGTGGTGTCCTCCGAAGGCGCGAACCTTATTGACGGGATGACCGTGGGTAGCCGCCGAATCCACCAATTGCCGGTTGTCACCGCATCAGAGCTGGACGTGAAGTTGTCAGGCGAGGGCGCCCGCCTGCTTTCGGCGCGGGTTTTCACCGGCGCTTTGGATGCTGATGTTCCAGCAATCCCCGAAGGGTATGAAGCCCCCACGGTGGCGCCCGAGTAGTTCTTCCCCGTGCACTGTCCGGCCTGTCCGCCACCGTCACCATGTGGCCCAAGCTAAAAATGTCGGTGCCTGCTGACAGAGTTATGACATGGAGCGGATTCGGGAAAGTCGAGCAGGTGCGGTGACCTCGAACGCGCTTGTTCGTGCCTCGTCTGGTGGCCTGTCGCCGCGGGTTTCTGCTCAGCCCGGCGCTGTTCCTGGGGGCTCGGTCAGTGGGGATCTGATTGAGCAGTTGCGGGTGTTGGAGGAGATGAAGTCGGCTATCACTGCGTTGCAGGCGCGGGTTGTGGTGGCGTTTGATCTAGCTCAGCGCGCCGAGCAGGCCGAGGCTGGTGTTCCTGCGTCCGAGCGTGGTCAGGGGGTGGGGGCGCAGGTGGCGTTGGCCCGGCGGGAGTCCCCGAACCGTGGGTCACGTTTGCTGGGTTTTGCGAAGGCGCTGGTGGTGGAGATGCCGCGGACGTTGGCGGCTCTGCGGTCGGGGCAGTTGAATGAATGGCGCGCCACGCTGCTGGTGAGGGAAACGGCGTGTTTGTCTGTTGAGGATCGGTGTGCGGTGGATGAGGAACTCGCCGCCGATACCGGGACTTTTGATGGCAAGGGCGACAAAGCGATCATTGCGGCGGTGAAGGCTGCTGCGTATCGGCGTGATCCGCGGTCGGTGGTGGGTCGTGCCAGTCGTGCCGCTGCTGAGCGGACGGTGAGTTTGCGTCCGGCGCCGGACACCATGACGTATTTGACGGCGCTGTTGCCGGTGGCTCAGGGGGTGGCGGTTTATACTGCGTTGTCCCGGGCTGCTGATACTGCCCGTTCCACAGGTGGTGCTGGTACTGGTGGGGGTGTCGGGTCTGGTGGAGTAGCCCCGACCCGTGGCCAGGTCATGGCGGACACATTGGTTGAACGGGTTACCGGCACGCCGGGTGGGTTTTCTGGGATCAACCTGGATCTTGTCATGACCGACCGGACGCTCTTTCAAGGGGACAGTGAACCGGCCCGGCTCAAGGGGTACGGAATCGTCCCGGCAGAGTGGGGGAGGGAACTGCTGGGGTTGGGACCGGCCGGAAGCCCAAGTCCGCGGCCCGGTTCCGGGCGGGCAGTGGACGAACCACAGGCACGGGCAGGACAGGCAGCACAGGCACCGCCGGACACAGAGTTCGCTGTGTGGCTTCGCCGGCTTTACACAGCACCGTCCACGGGAGAACTCCTTGCCACCGATTCCAAGGCCCGGCTCTTCACCGGCAGGTTACGGCGGTTCGTTGAGACTCGCGACGATACCTGCCGGACGCCGTATTGTGATGCGCCCATCCGGCATATCGACCATGTGGTTTCGTGGCGTTCAGGAGGGAAAACGAACCTTAGCAACGCCGCGGGGTTGTGCGAGGCGTGCAATCACACCAAGGAACACCCCGGTTGGAGCACTACATCCCTGCCCGGCGAGAACCACAGCGTGCACACCCTGGAAATCCGCACCCCCACCGGGCACACCTACCAATCAAAGGCTCCACCCCTACCCGGGCACCACCCCGCCAGAATCTAGACACTGTCCAGGGACGCTGGCGGTCTCAAACGCGCCTTCCAAAAGAATTTCAAAAAAGTTTCTACCCGCGCGTAACCCTTTGGCGTGCCCTGACGATTACGTCTTTGAAAGGGCCGAGCTGGAATTTGTCCCCCATCATGTTCCAGCTCGGCTCTTCCTTGTCTCCGGCGGTTCCTTGTCTGCGGCGGTTTGCTCTCACGGGAGTCGCTCTCGACGGAGTTCGGTCAAGAGCCTGCCTGATAAGGCAGCGGGTCATTCCATGGAAGGCCACGTGGAGCGGTTACCCTTGGTGGGGTCGTCCGTTGGTGACATTGCGGACGTCCAGGCCCAAGCAACGGACCTGCCGCCGATCGAAAGCCTCAATCCTGTGACCGACGCATTGACCGATGAAGCGCTACTTGCACTCAAGGGCAATAACGCGGAATTGTTCGGCGCCGTCTACCAGGCGTACGCCGGCCAGGTCCTCGGTTATCTGACGGCCAAAGGTGTATCGGATCCGGAGGCAGTTACGCAGGACGTGTTCCTGGCCATCCTGCCCAGGCTGGATGACATCAGCGGTGGGGCTCATGGCCTCCGAACCTTCATTTTCTCGGTGGCTCATGCCCGCATGGTGGATGAGCATCGGAAGCAAAGTAGGTCGCCGGAACAGCACGAGTTCGAGCCGGACCGGGACACCCGGGAAGTGAGTTCCGCAGAGGCGGAAGCTTTGGGACTTTTGGCGCCCAAGGAGGTCATGAAGCTCCTGGACTACCTCGGCGACGAGCAGCGGGAGGTCTTGACCCTTCGCATCGTGGCGGGCCTGACCGTGGAGCAGGTTGCCGACATCATGGGGAAATCCGCCGGGGCAGTGAAACAGCTGCAGCGGCGGGCACTAATTACGCTCCGTGAGCATTCGGCAGTAAAGGAATACGTGTCGCCATGACATACAGAGATAGTGAACGTGAAGTGATCGCGGAGGAGCTGTTGCTCGACGCCGATGCGGCCGACTCAGCTGACGTCCGGCGTGCGCTCCTCTCCTTGGGGTCCTTCGCCAATCTTGCGGCCCCAACTCCGGGTGCCGAGCTTTCCGCAATGCTGTCCGGCCCCCACGATGAAGTCAGCAAACGCCGATGGAGGCGCAAGCACCGCACCGCCGTGGTCGGCGTCGCCGTGGTGGCAGCGATGAGTCTGGGCGTCAGTGGCGTTGCAGCCGCAAGTTCCGGGTTTACCCGGAACCCGTCGTTCATGGATGAGCTTCTGGGAAACGTCCGGCCGCAGCCGGCAGTCGCAGCCCCCGCGCTGCCCAGTCCCGACGCCCCGCGCGTTATGACCGAACCCGCTCCGGCGGTGGATCCCGCTGCGCTTCCGACCACCCCAGCTGCCGGATCCGTGCCGGTACCCGGTAGTGGTGCGCCTGCCGAAATTCCTGCACAGACCCAGGCGCAGGCGCAAGTACCCGCGCAGCCGCCGGCCCCTGGCGTGGTTGAAGCGCCCGCCCACAACAGCACCCCTCCAAGCGGTGCTGTCCCGGGCAGTGCCCTACCGGTTGGACCTCCACAAACGAAGACTGCGCCGAATCTACCCCTGAGCCCGCAGCCCAAGCCGGACTCAGGCAAGGAGGACAAGTCAGGCAAGGAGGACAAGTCAGACAAGGAGGACAAGCAGCAAGCCGCTAAGTCTGCGGAACGAACCAAACCCGGATATCGGCACACCGCGCTCAGCGACGAGCGCAATGACGCGCAATTACCGGCGTCCGTGGACACCTGGAAGCAGTGGTCTAAGTAAGCTTGGGTCATGATGCATGTCAACGATCCCGCCGTCGTCGAGCGGTTGATGCGAACAAAGGGCACCTGGGCAATTGTTGGCCTGAGCACCAATGAATGGCGCTCCGCCTATGACGTCTCGCTGTACGTGCGGGACAAGATGGGCATGGAGATCATCCCCGTCAACCTCAAAGGCGAGGAAGTGCACGGAGAAAAAGGGTACAAATCCCTGGCGGAGATCCCCGAGGCCAGGTACCCCATTGATGTTGTTGATTGCTTCGTCAACTCCCAACGTGTTGGGGCGGTCATTGATCAGGCGATAGCTATTGGTGCCAAGGCCGTTTGGCTTCAGCTGGGAGTCTTTGACGACGACGCCGTACAGCGGGCACATGATGCGGGACTGGACGTAGTGGTTAACTCCTGCCCGGCACGTGAAGGCTGGCATTACGGCCTGTGATAACCGTGCCGATTCCTCTGCTAGATTGCAGCTGAATCACTTTTTGAGTCTTTGGGGGACAACCATGTTCGGCAGTCATTCTGCGGTGCCTTTTTCCACTCCCAGCAGGCGGGCCGTCTTCAGTGTTTTGGGCGCTTCCATGGTGGCCGGCCTGACGGCCTGCAATGCCGCTGAGAGTTCGACGCCGGTGCAGACGCCCAGTGGCGCTGCCGCCTCGCCCGAGGTGCCGGGACCGAACGGCGCGATGGCCGTTGCAGGCGAGGTTCCGACGTCGTCCGCTTCTCCGACGCCCTCACCGACGGCGACCCCCACCAAGCGCATCCGGCGGACGTTCATCCCGGACTATCAACTCCCGCCGATTGTCGGCGGCCTTGCGCCCGTGATTACCAAGATCGACACCAAGCACCCGGTGGTATTCCTGACCATCGATGACGGCAACATCAAAACGCCGGAGTCGATCAGGCTCATGACAGAGTACGACTATCCTGCCTCGCTCTTCCTCACCAAGGACACCGTGGCGGACAACCCGGCGTTCTTCAACGCGTTCAAAGCCCAGGGCAGCCTGATGGAGAACCACACGGTCACCCACAACATCAACATGGTGCGGCAGTGGGGCTATCAGCAGCAGTTCAATGACATGGTGGGAATGCAGGAGTACGCATTTCAGCACTACGGACGACGTCCCACGCTTTTCCGGCCCCCGGGAGGCGCATACTCCAACGTGATGCGCCAAGCCGTTGCCGATGCAGGGATGAAAGCGATTGTTACGTGGGAGGCCAAGGCAAACGCCGGGAAGATGGACTACCAGGTGGGCAACTCGCTTCGTCCCGGCGATATTGTGCTCATGCACTTCCGGGCGGAGTTTGCCGCAGACCTCGCCGCATTCCGCGCCGCCCAGTTGGCAGCAGGGCTGGAAGTGGTGCTGCTGGAGGACTTCCTGGGCGTGGCGTAAGGCGCTGCCCGGTGAGGGGCGTGGTCGCCGGCCCGGACCGCCAGTAGGCTCTCTCCATGGATGTTCCCGCCCTCCGCGAAATTTGCCTCAGCTTCCCCGGCGCGTTCGAAGACTTCCCATTCGGCCCCGAAACCTCAGTGTTCAAGGTGCGTGCAGCCGTCACTGGAGGGGCCAGGCACCAAGCTAAGATGTTCGCGTTGTCATCCATGGATCCGGACAACTGGTCCGTGAGCCTCAAATGCGAGCCCGCCCTGGCTGAACAGCTCCGGGCAGCAAACCCCGAAATCACCGGCGCATGGCACATGAACAAGACCCATTGGAACGGGGTCCGACTGGACGGGAACCTTTCTGATGAGGTGATCCGGGACATGGTGGAGGACTCCTACGACCTCGTGGTGGCCACGCTGAGCCGCAAACAACAGGAACAGCTCGGCTGGGCCAGGCTCGCAAAACCGCAGGGCACCTGACATGCCCGCAAACCCCTCCCCACGGCACTGACATGGGACTAGATTGATAGTGCATAGCTGGATGATTGCTTTGCGCGCAAGCTTTGGCTCGTTTCCGCCTGGTAAAGAGGTGCTCACCCCAGGCCTGGCGGAGTCCCGTTTTGCCCGACAATGCCCGGTACCACTGGGAACTGGGAGGCAAAGGGTGACGGCCCGCCAGGCGATCGCCGAGTGCGGAAAGGCCCTCGCCGGTGGCCCGTAGAAAGATCACGCTTTGACAAATGTTGATCGAAAGTACCAAGAAAGATTGATTTTCGATCATTCCTGGTGAATTATGTCACAGAAGGTTGGTGCTGCCAGAGCGCCAGCCCAGACTGTCTGGCTGAACGGCTTTCCCGCCGCAACAGTCCGGACACTACGAGTCACTGGAGGGTTTAGAAATGAACGTTCAGCACCAGTCCGTCGGTCGCCGTGGATTCCTGCGCGGAGCACTCGCAGCAGCCGTGCTCGTGCCCATGGGGGGAACCATCGCTTCCTGTGCCGCAGGCGGCGGCACCACCACAACCGGTCCCACGGGCACCGTTTCCGACACCAACCCGTTCGGCATGGCTGACAAGGCCGCCCTGGACGCCGTGATCTTCAAGGGTGGCTACGGCATCGACTACGTCGAGTTCGCCGGAAAGATCTTCGAGAAGACACACGAGGGCTCCACTGCAAAGATCTCACCGTCCACGGACATTGCGCAGGAACTTCAGCCGCGCTTCGTCGGTGGCAACCCGCCGGACCTGATCGATAACTCCGGCGCGAAGGCCATCGGCTTCAGCACCATCCTTGCCCAGCTTGAAGACCTCACCAGTGTTGTGGAGGCCAAGAACCTTGAAGGCAAGGTCATCAAGGACACCCTGTACACCGGCGTACTGGCTCCAGGTACTTTCGACGGCAAGCTTGCCGCCTTGAACTACGTGTTGACCGTCTTCGCTGTGTGGTACTCCGACTCCCTGCTCAAGGAAAACGGCTGGACTGTTCCCAAGACCTGGGATGAAATGTACGCCCTGGGCGAGCAAGCCAAAGCCAAGGGCAAGTACCTCTTCGTCTGGGGCAAGGAAGCGGCCACGTACTACCAGGAACTGGCCATTGCATCTGCCATCAAGGAAGGCGGCGACGACGTTCGCCTCGGCCTTGAAAACCTCAAAGCCGATTGCTGGTCGCACCCGGCCATCCAGTCCGTCTTCGCGGCCATGGACAAGATCGTCAAGGCCGGCTTCTTCAAGCCGGGCGGCTCAGGCACCCAGTTCACGGCAGCACAGGCACAGTGGAGCAACGCCCAGGAAGCCGTGTTCTACCCCTCGGGCTCCTGGATCGAAAACGAAATGAA
Organism: Paenarthrobacter sp. TYUT067; assembly: GCF_023656375.1. NCBI lineage: Bacteria > Bacillati > Actinomycetota > Actinomycetes > Micrococcales > Micrococcaceae > Paenarthrobacter > Paenarthrobacter sp. TYUT067. The sequence continues at coordinate 321,476 of NZ_JAMOIT010000001.1, read as the reverse complement.
GGACCAGACCAAGGCCGGCTTCAACATGATGGGTACCCCGGCCCCGTCTGTCACCGCCAGCCCCAAGATGCCCCAGACGGCACTTCACAGTGCTGCAGGTGAGCCGTTCATTGTCCCGTCGCAGGGCAAGAACGCTGCCGGTGGCAAGGAACTGCTCCGGATCATGCTCTCCAAGGAAGCTGCCACCAACTTCGCCAAGACCAAACTGGCGCCGACCATCGTCAAGGACACCGTCCCGGCCGATGGTTTCGGTTCCACGGCTCTGGTTTCGCAGACCAAGATGCTCAGCGATGCCGGCGACAACGTCTACTCCTGGAACTTCATTGACCTGTACGGCACCAACAAGGACCAACTGGTTGTCTGGAACACCTTCCTGGACGGTAAGTCGGACGTTGCAACCCTCACCTCCGCACTGCAGAACATCACCGATAAGGTTCGTAACGACAGCTCGGTCAAGAAGATCGAAGTGAAGTGACTTCAGTGAAAACTCAGCAGAGCCGGAACGACGACGGCCTGGCCGCCGTCGTTCCGGCGAAGGCCCCACTGCAAGTGGTGAGGCGACGGCGTAAGCCATTGACGTGGGACAAGGTCAGTTTCTTTGCGGTGTTCCTCGGACTGCCGTTGGCGATCTACCTGTTGTTCGTGATTTGGCCGTTTATTCAGGCATTCGGGTATTCGCTGACGGACTGGTCCGGTTTCTCGCCCAACCAGAACTTCATCGGCCTCGAAAACTACGTGAAGATCTTTACTGACGACATCTTCATGAAGGCGATGTCCAACAACATCGTCCTGGTCATCTTCCTTCCCATCATCACCATCATCTTGAGCCTGGTGCTTGCCTCGCTGGTGACTGTAGGCGGAAGCAGTAAAGGCCAGATCAAGGGTTTGCGCAATTCCAGCTTCTACCGCGTAGTGTCGTTCTTCCCCTACACCATTCCCGCTGTAGCAATCGGCATCATGTGGGGGCAGATCTACGATCCTTCGGGCGGTCTGCTCAACGGCATCCTGACGGGCCTCGGCCTGGACCAGTTCAAGGACTTCGCTTGGCTGGGTGATAAGAACACGGCCATGATCGCCACCATGTTCGTCATTGTGTGGGGCTTCGTTGGCTTCTACATGGTCCTGTTTGTAGCCGGCATCAAGGGCATTCCTGCCGAGCTTTTCGAGGCCGCCAGGATTGATGGCGCCGGACGTTTCCGGACCGCCGTATCCATCACCATCCCCTTGATCCGCGACAACATCCAGACCGCCTACATCTACATGGGCATTCTGGCGTTGGATGCTTTCGTCTACATGGCTGCCCTCAACTCCGGCGGTGGTCCCGACAACTCCACGCTGGTCATGGCGCAACAATTGTTCTTCACCGCATTCAGCAAGGGGCAGTTCGGCCTCGCCAGTGCCATGGGCGTTGTGCTGGCCCTTGCCACGCTGATCTTCTCCGGCTTGGTGTTCATGGTTAACCGGCTCACCGGCGGCGATAAGGATGTGAGCCAGTAATGACAACCAAAGTCTCATCTCCGGAAATGAAGTCGTTGCACTTCCAACCGCGGACTCCGGGAACCACGCCGGGTGACAAAGTGGTGGGAGCGGTGTCGCACACCGCGCTGACCATTTGGACACTGATCGTCATCCTTCCACTCCTGTGGACGTTCATGTCCTCCTTCAAGACCTCCAGCGAGATCTTTGCTTCGCCGTTCGCCTTGCCGGGTGAATGGAAACTGGACAACTACGTCAAGGCTTGGAGCGATGCCGGGATCGGCAGCGCCTTCCTGAACTCCATCATCGTTGTGGCCGCAGCCCTGGTGATCGTGATGGTCCTCGGTGCGATGTGTGCCTATGTGCTGGCCCGCTACACCTTCCCGGGCAGCAGGGCCATCTACTACCTGATGCTCGCCGGCCTGACGTTCCCGATCTTCCTTGCCATGGTTCCGTTGTTCTTCGTCCTGAAGAATATGGGGCTCCTGAACACTTTGCCGGGACTCATCCTGGTGTACGTGGGCTTCGCGCTTCCGTTCACGGTGTTCTTCCTCTTCTCCTTCTTCAAGTCACTGCCTCACGAAATCACTGAAGCAGCGGCCCTGGACGGCGCAGGGGAGTGGCGGACGTTCTTCCAGGTCATGTTGCCGATGGCCAAGCCGGGCCTCGCCTCGGTTGCCATCTTCAACTTCCTGGGCCTGTGGAACCAGTTCCTGATTCCGGTATCCATCAACGCCGCCGGTCCGCGCGTCCTGTCGCAGGAACTCGCGGCCTTCGCCGGCCAGATGGGCTACGCGGTGGACTACGGCGCGCTGTTCGCAGCCGTCAGTGTCACGGTCATTCCGGTGCTTATTGTCTATGTGATCTTCCAGCGCCAGCTGCAGGGCTCCGTGTCACAGGGCACCTCAAAGTAGTAGCTCCACGCAGCAAACAGCGTTCGACGGCGGTCCTCACCTCAAGGTGCGGGCCGCCGTCGGGCGTTAAATCTGAAAGGATGGAACGGATCTGTAGTGCAACGAAAGGCAGCAGCCCGTGATCTTTATTGTGGTCAAGTTCAACGTCAAGCCCGAATGGTCCGAACGGTGGCTGGATTTGGTGGCCGACTTCACCAAGGCGACCCGCGAAGAGCCGGGCAACCTGTGGTTCGACTGGTCCCGCAGTGTGGATAACCCCAACGAGTTTGTCCTGGTGGAAGCCTTCCAGGACGACGCTGCCGAGGCGCACGTCAACAGCGATCACTTCAAGAAAGCCATGGCGGACATGCCGCAGGCTCTCGTGGAGACCCCGCACATTATCAGCCGCCAGTTCGACGGCAGCGGCTGGGACCGCATGGGTGAGCTCACCATCGCGTAGGGGCTGGGCCGCTGGGCCCGCTAATCCTCGCTGTGCAGCTCCCGCTGCCGTGCGCTGAGCAGCTCGAACTCAGGCCGGGCGGCCACGAAGCGTTCAACGGCGTCGAGCACTTGTTGGAGATGCGCGTGATCCGGGGCCACCACAGCGGCTCCAACCAGCGCCCGACGATGCTGGTCCTGAAGCCCGGTTTCGGCAGCAGAGACCTCGAAGCGCCGCTTTAGCTCGGCTACCAGGGGCCGCAGCAGCGAGCGCTTCTCCTTGAGGCTATGGACATCGCCCAAAAGGACGTCGAACTCAATCCAACCGATCCACATGAATTCATTATCGCCGCAGGTCAGGGCGGTGGACCACTGTGGAGTTGATGGAATCTTGAGCCAACTCAGGCCGCGGCGCCCACTGAAGGAGCAGCCCTCCAATCGTCGTCCTGGCCTACCCGCTGGTGGTGGGTGGGGCGGTGTCCCTGCTGTTCGGCAACGCCTTGATGATCATCGTCTCCGGCCTGGCTACCTTGCGTCGCCACGGATGGCGGATTGCGATCTTCGCGTTGCTCGGCATATCACGACGACGGTCACTGGGTTGGGTGAGGGACCACACCGTATCTTGAGCAAATCTTGAGCAAACACAGCATGCAGGTTGAGGAAGCCCGGCGACACTGAAACTCAAAGGCACAGGATGACCAGCTGAGGGGGTTGGCATGGAGCTCGATGCATTCTCGGTAAGAGTAGCTCTGGGCGTGGTCACCGTGACGCTCCTGATGCTGTTCTGTACTTCCTTCCACCGAACCCGCTCGCCGTACGCAGGCTGGTGGAGCCTGGCCTTGCTCGAGTTCATGGCGGGCAACGCCGCCTTCCTCCTCAATGGAACCCCCCATCAGGTGTGGGCAAACCCCGTGGGCAACGTCCTCGTGGTGGCAGGCGCCTTCAGCGTGTGGGCCGGAGCGAAGACCCTCCGGGACCGGAAGGCCAAGCTGTGGCAGCTGGCTGTTGGTCCTGCCGTCACCGCTATCGCATCCTTTCTGGAAAGCCCCGGGAACAACGTCTGGTCCGGTGGTTTTGTCTATCTGGCCATGATGACCGTGGGCATAGCCTTGGCCGCCTATGACCTGTGGTTCATCAAGTCTTCCCACTCCCAAGTCCACAGAGCCCTCTCCATAGCCGCAGGCCTGCTGGCCGCCTACTACCTGGGACGCTGGGTGGTTTATGCGTTGGAAGGACCGGCCAGTTACACGTTCCGCACGTACTTTGGGCCTGGACCTTCAGCCCTCATCTCCATGGTCCTCCTGGTCACCGTTTCCTTCAGCATGACGGCCCTGACCAGCGACCAACTCATCAAAGGCCTTCGCGAACGTGCTACCCGCGACCACCTGACAGGGCTCCTCAACCGCGGAGCCTTCCTTGACCTTGCCACCACTGAACTTGACCGGTTGCATTCAACGGGTTCCGGGGCAGCTGTTATCCTGGCCGATCTGGATCACTTCAAGGCCGTTAACGATGAACACGGCCACGGAGCCGGGGATGTGGCCTTGCGCGCCTTCGCCGAAGCATGCTCAGCCTCGGTGCGGTCCACGGACCTCATCGGACGCTATGGCGGGGAAGAATTCGTTCTCTTCCTGCCGGGCGCAACACAGGACCGTGCAGAGAACATCGCCACCGAAATCAGCCGCCGAATGGCAGAATTTCCAGCCCCTGGCGGCGTGGTGTTTCCCACCATCAGCTACGGAGTGACGTCAAGCATTCCCGCGTCCGCTGACCTCAGTTTCATGATCGAGGTAGCTGACGCAGCCCTTTACAGCGCAAAGGCGCAAGGGAGAAACAGGATTGTAGGAGCCGACCGCCCGGAGGCGGCCACTATAGCGGATGAGGCACGATCATGACCCTAAACGAACTCACCACCCGGATTCAGATTCAGCACACCCAGGAGCTGTCCGTCTTCCGCCAGAGCATCACCAGTGCCCCCTATAAAGCCGGGACAGCCACCACGCTGAACGCTGACCGCCGCTCCGTCAGGATGGGCCCCGTGCAGTCGGTGGAGGACAGCAACGCGAACCTCACCATAGTGGCCGACGTCGAAGGCCTGGCCTGGTTCACCGCGGACAAAGGACTCCTGGGCAGCTGCATCACAGTCTCGATTGCGGGCCACCGCAGGAACACCGGCACCCGGGTGCACCTCCCGCTCGCCGAATGCGATGCCTGGATCGAGGCCATCGTCGGAGGGGCCTGGATCCCCCACGTCTACCGTGCCGGCAACAAAGTTGAGCCGGATGGAAGGTTGGATGTTGCCTCTTACCGGCTCTTCCTGGACGAACGCCGCAACCCCGTCACCAAGCCCCAGGCTGTTGCCGACTCAACGTTGCGACGCCTGGAAGAGTCGTGAGTGCCACGAAGCCCCACAAGCTTCTCTCCGTCGATTCGCGGATCCAGAAACTGGAGTTACACGTCCAGGCCCTGATGACGGAACTCCATCTTGCCCGGTACGAACAGCGCCGGGACGCTCTTACCGATCCACTCACCGGGCTCGGCAACCGCCAGGCCTTGGAGAATGCTTTCTCCGAAGCCCAGGCAGCTGCTGCCAAGGGTGCCGTACCCCCTGCCCTGCTCCTCATGAATCTGGACGGTTTCAGGGCACTGAAGAACTCCGCAGGCCATGCCGCGGCGGACCAGATTCTGATCACCGTCGCCATGCGCATCCGGTCAGCCGTGCGGGAGGACGACGTCGTCACCCGCCTGGGTGGGGACGAATTCGCTGTGCTGTTGCCCGCCACCGCGCACAGCCGGGCCACCGCCGTCGGGAACCGCATCCTGGCCGCGCTGGAACCGAACATAGACCTCGGGAACAACAGCATCCGCTGCGGCGCCAGCGTCGGCCTGCGCACCGCGGAGCCGCATCACAGCATCGAGGACCTTCTCCAAGAGGCCGATCTGGCCATGGAAGAGTCCAAGAATGAGGGCCGGAACAAACTCAAAGTGTTCGATCCCGCAACCCTGCATGCACGGCTGCTGCAGCGGCAGATCGTGGGCGAACTCCGCGAAGCCATCCGTTCGGACCAGCTGGTCCTTTACTACCAGCCGATCGTGGAGCTCGCCACCGGCAGGATCGAGGGCTGCGAGGCTTTGGTCCGGTGGAAACACCCCGTCCATGGCCTGATCATGCCGGACCAGTTTATCCCCGTTGCCGAGGCCACCGGGCTGATCGCGGAGTTGGGCAGATGGGTCCTGCGTACGGCCGTGGGCCAGTTGCGGCGGTGGCGGGATGCCCCGGCCACCGCACACCAGGACTTCTCCATGAGGATCAATGTCTCTGCTGCCGATCTCCAAAGCCTGGAATTCGTGGACGACGTCAGTGAGGCATTGGCGGGGCAAGGCGTGGCCCCGGAATCACTGGTGCTGGAGCTCACCGAGAGTGCCATCATCCACAACAACGAGCTTGACCGTTACACCCTGGCGAGCCTGCACAGGCTCGGTGTGGGGCTTGAGATCGACGACTTCGGCGCCGGCTACTCGTCCATGGGATACCTGAGGAAACTGCCCGTAGACCGGGTGAAGGTGGACCGGCAGTTCGTGAAGGACCTGGGCAAGGATCCTTCACAGCTGGACTTCCTGGCCGCGATCCAGCAGGTCATCCGCTCCTGCGGCTTGGAGGGTGTGTGGGAGGGGATTGAGACCTCCGAACAAGCAGAAGCGCTCCGGAGCATAGGCTGCGCGAGCGGGCAGGGCTACTACTTTGGCAGGCCGTTGCCGGAGGCCGAGTTCACTGAACAGCTGATGCTGCTGCGGACTTGGCCGGGCTAAAACCTTATGAGAAGGCAAAAGGCCCCTGCACACGTCCTGGCGGACGCTCGCAGGGGCCTTTTGGCATAGCTTCTTCTAGCCGAAGTACTTCGGCAGGGTGCCTTCGTGTGCTTCGCGGAGAGCGTCCAAGGAGAGCTCGTCCACGCCGTTGATCTCCAGCTTTCCACCGGCAGCGTCAACAACGCCGATCCGGAGGTGGGCGAAGCCACGGGCCGTGCACATGTCCTTGAAGCGGACTTCCTCGGAGCGCGGTACGGACACGATGGCCCGGGCCTGCGTCTCGGAGAAGAGGGCCGTGAACAGGTCCACGCCGTCGCGCTCCATGAGTTCCTCAAGGGCGATGCGGGCGCCCACGCCGTAGCGCAGCGAGGACTCCACCAAAGCAGCCGCGAGGCCACCTTCGGAGAGGTCGTGTGCTGCGTCCACCATGCCGTCACGGGAAGCGTTGATCAGGATTTCGCCCAATGCGCGCTCGGCTGCGAGGTCAACCTTCGGCGGCAGGCCACCAAGGTGTCCGCGGAGGTTGGACCACTCGGAACCATCCAGCTCTGCTGCGGTGGTGCCCAGCAGGTAGATGGCCTGGCCGTCCTCACGCCAGCCCGACGGCGTGCGGCGGGCGACGTCGTCCAGCTTGCCCAGAACTGCCACCACAGGGGAGGGGTGGATGGGCGTGGTGCCGGTCTGGTTGTAGAGCGAGACGTTGCCGCCGGTCACGGGGATGCCGAGTTCCATGCAGGCGTCGGAGAGGCCACGGATGGCTTCGGCCAGCTGCCACATGACATCCGGATCCTCGGGGGAACCGAAGTTCAGGCAGTCGCTGACGGCCATCGGAACGGCGCCGGAGGTGGCCACGTTGCGGTAGGCCTCAGCCAGTGCGAGCTGTGCACCCTGGTAGGGCTCGAGGTAGGTGTAGCGGCCGTTGGCGTCGGTGGCCAAGGCAACGCCCAGGCCGGTTTCCTCGTCAACGCGGACCACGCCGGCATCGTCCGGGAAAGCCATGGCAGTGTTACCGCCAACGTAGCGGTCGTACTGCTTGGTGATCCAGGCCTTGCTGCACATGTTCGGTGACGCAACGAGTTCGGTGACGGCTGCAGCCAGCTCGGTGGGAGCCGACGGACGGCCTGCGTCCTCCACGGAACCGGTGAAGGAGTTGGCCTGCACCGAGTCCTGCCACTCCGGGCGGGCGAACGGACGGTCGTACACCGGGCCGTCGTGCGCAACGGTGCGGGGATCGACGTCGACGATTACTTCGCCTTCCCAGGTGATGATGAGGCGACCGGTATCGGTAACTTCACCCAACCAGGAGTACTCCACGGCCCACTTGTCCATCACAGCTTCGAACGCTGCGATGTTCTCCGGGGTGACCACGGCCATCATGCGTTCCTGCGACTCGGACATAAGGATCTCGCCCGGGGTCAGCGTGGGGTCGCGGAGCAGGACCGAAGTCAGCTCCACTTCCATGCCGCCATCACCGTTGGACGCGAGCTCGGACGTGGCGCAGGAAATTCCTGCAGCGCCGAGGTCCTGGATGCCTTCAACCAGCGAGCCCTTGAAGAGCTCCAGGCAGCACTCAATGAGGACCTTCTCAGCGAAGGGGTCGCCCACCTGGACGGCCGGACGCTTGGAGGGCTTGGTGTCATCGAAGGACTCCGAGGCCAGCACCGAAGCGCCGCCGATTCCGTCGCCGCCGGTGCGCGCGCCGAACAGGACAACCTTGTTGCCCTTGCCGGATGCGTTGGCCAGGCGGATGTCCTCGTGGCGCATGACGCCTACGGCGAGTGCGTTCACCAGCGGGTTGCCCTGGTATACGGAGTCGAACACCATTTCGCCGCCGATGTTCGGCAGGCCCAGGCAGTTGCCGTAGCCGCCGATGCCGGCAACAGCACCGTGCATGACGCGGGCGGTGTCCGGGTGATCGATCGCACCGAAGCGCAACGGGTCCATCACGGCAACCGGGCGTGCGCCCATGGAGATGATGTCGCGGACGATGCCGCCGATGCCGGTAGCGGCACCCTGGTACGGCTCAACGAACGACGGCGAGTTGTGGGACTCGATCTTGAACGTCACGGCCCAGCCGTCTCCCAAGTTGGTGACGCCGGCGTTCTCGCCGATGCCAACCAGCATGTCCTTCTTCATTTCCTCGGTGACCTTCTCGCCGAACTGGCGGAGGTGGTTCTTGGAGGACTTGTAGGAGCAGTGCTCGCTCCACATGACGGAGTACATGGCCAGCTCGGCACCGGTGGGGCGGCGGCCGAGAACCTTGACGATCTCGTCGAATTCGTTCTGCTTCAAGCCCAACTCGGCCCACGGGAGTTCCGTGTCCGGGGTCTTGGCAGCGTGCTCAACGGTGTCGATGTTGAACTTCTTGGTGGTTTCCGTGGTCACTTGTCGCCTCCCACAATCTTGGTCAGTACGGAGGTGAAGAAGCCCAGGCCGTCGGTGTCGCGCGGCTCACCGGCCGAGCCGGACAAGCCAGCCTCGGGGCCGAAGCCGGTCTCCACTGCGTGCTCGGGGTGCGGCATGAGGCCCACCACGTTGCCCGCTGCGTTGGAGATGCCGGCGATGTCGCGGCGGGAGCCGTTCGGGTTGAAGCCCACGTAGCGGAACACCACGCGGCCCTCAGCCTCAAGGGCATCCAGGGTCTTCTCGTCAGCGATGTACTGGCCGTCCTGGTTCTTCAACGGCACAATGATTTCCTGGCCGTCGGTGTAGTCCACGGTCCAGGCGGTGTTGGCGTTCTCCACGCGCAGCGTCTGGTCGCGGCAGATGAACTTCAGGTGGTCGTTCTTGATCATGGAACCGGGCAGCAGGTGCGACTCGGTGAGGATCTGGAAACCGTTGCAAATACCCAGTACAGGGAGCTTCGCGTCCGAGTTTGCGGCATCGATGATCTTGGACATCAGCGGCGCGAAACGCGAAATGGCGCCGGCGCGGAGGTAGTCACCGTAGGAGAACCCGCCGGGGATGATGACAGCGTCAACGTCGCCCAGCTCGTTGTCGGCGTGCCAGAGCGGCACCGCAGTGCCGCCTGCAAGCCGCACTGCACGGGCGGCGTCGCGGTCGTCAAGGGTGCCGGGGAAGGTGACGACGCCGATTTTGGCGCCGGCGAGGCGGGGCTCGGCGGAGACTGCGACAGCCTCGCCAATCAGGGGGATCGACGTCATATCAGGCCTCGACGACCTCGACGTTGACAACATCCTCGATTACCGGGTTGGACAGGAGAGTCTCGGCAGCTTCACGGGCCTGGGCCAGGATAGCGTCGGTCACCTCGCCGTCGACGGTCAGTTCGAAGCGCTTGCCTTGGCGGACTGCGCTGAAGCTGTTGAAGCCGAGGCGGGGCAGTGCACCCACGATGGCCTTCCCCTGGGGGTCCAGAATCTCGGGCTTGGGCATGACGTCAACGACGATCCGGGGCATCCGGTAACTCCTGTGCGTGAGTTGGGTGAACCTTAAATAAGGCTGCCGCGGAGGTGCCGTCTCACGCCGTTCAGCCGCATTCAAACAGCGTCTTGAACACAGGGTTAAACACGGTGGTGAACTGCAATGTTTGAACGGCATGGGGGGCGCTCCGCGAGCTTGCACACCTATTCTACCGGGAGCAGCGCACATACCCTATTCAGCCGGATTGCGCGAGGACACCCCGCCGCGGCGGAGGAAATTGGACCAGATGAGGGCCCGACGGCGGCGCTTTCCACGGGTGGTCCGCGTCACTAGGATTGCGGCATGGCTGAGAAACCGAAATCGATGGTGCTGGGTGTTGTGGCCGCAGCCGTTTTTGCTGGTTTGGGCCGGATGGTCATCCAGAAGATCAAGGCGGATCGGGCCGCGCGCGATCGCAGGGTGACCTTTCCGTTGGACGCTGAAACGCGCGCCAAAATCAGCGACGCCCTGCGCACTCCCCGGTAATTCTCCGGAGATTAGCGCACGTACAAATGCGCTATTCAAGGGGGTTAAACGCAGCGATTCCGGCGTAGTTTGGAAAGTACACGCGGGGTTCAGCCCCAGTACCATCCAGGATCACACCAGGAGGAACAATGACCGAACACGTTGCCGAAGTATCCGCCTGTAGCGTTGGCAGCTGCGGATTCAACCACGATGGCTGCACTGCCTTTGGAATCACCATTGGCGGTACCCAGGACCACGCTTCCTGCGCCACGTTCATTGACACCAATGCCATGGGTGGCCTTCCCAAGGTCCTCGCCCACGTTGGTGCCTGCCAGCGCTCCGAGTGCGTCCACAACAACAACCTCATGTGCGAGGCACATGACGTCAAGGTGGGTCCCGGCCGCGAAGCTGCAGACTGCCTGACGTACGAGCACTCCTGATCTCTACCACCTACCAAAAGGGTCCCCGCCTCGGTTAAGGCGGGGACCCTTTTTGTGGTTCGTTATTTCTTCTTGGCCGACGTGGACTTGGCTTCCTTGGGGCTGTCCGCGTCCTTCATTTCCTGTTCTGCCGTGGCTTGGATCAGGGCCATCAATTCCGGATCAAGGCCGGGCGCAAATTCTTCCTTGCGTTCCGGTGAGACGGTCATGGGGAACCCGTCGGGCATGACGTCGGTGCTCAACTCGGTTCCGTCGTTTGACGGAGAAGCTCCCCGGTAGAGTTTGCCTGCTTCGCTGAGATTGTCAGCGCTGAAGGTGTACTGGATGCTCTGCAGTCCCTTGTCCAGGAGCTTCTTCACCTCCGGGAACTGCTCGGCGTTGGTCTTGGGTATGGGCAGCAGCTTGCCCCAGTTCACGCCCAGACTCTCCAATGCCTTGGCATAAGCATTCTCGTGCGCCTGGTCCCGGACAATCAGGTACGCGATGGTGGAACGCGCGGTCTTGTTGTCTGTCATTTCGTAGATTCGGCACTTTTGCAGCCTGCCCGTTGACTCCAACATCAGGTTGTAGAGCAGGTCCAGCACCAGGTTGCCGCTGTTGTAGACGTACGAGCCGCTCCACGGGTTACCGGCGGCATCCACGGGCAAGGCACCTTGAGCACCCACCAAGTAGTGGTGGATGTTGCTGGTGTCCAGTGCGATCTTCAAGGGAGTAGATCCCCCTGCGCCCGGCTGGTCCACGGGATCGGACTTCTTGCCCTGATAGCGGGGTGAGCCGTCAAGGAGCTGGGAAATGGTGGTTCCGATGAGCTCCACATGGCTGATCTCTTCAGTGCCGATGCCCTGCAGTAGATCCTTGTACGGTTTCGATGCCGCGTCACCCCGGAAATTCATGCTCTGGAACAGGTATTGCATCATGGTGCGCATCTCGCCGAACTGGCCGCCCAGGCCTTCCTGGAGGGCATTGGCGGCTGCAGGATCCGGCTCGTCGGCGGCGATTTCATTGATGAGAAGCTGGGTGTGCAGGTACATACGTTTCCTCACGTTGTCTCATGCTCTGTGTGGGATGGAAACCCTCTGCTGGCCACCCCGGACTCACATACCATAAGCATGCTTACTATTCGGAGGCAACGAAATCCTGTGAGGAATTGGATCCCGTGAGGAAAAGGGGTGGGATCTAGCCGGCCACTTGGTTGGTGAGCGGCTTGCCTTCCTTGAGTGCGGTGACGTTCTCTGTGACCAGGCGAGCCGAGCCTTTGGGTCGGTTGCCTGCAACGTGCGGCGTGATGATCAGGTTGGGGGCGGCCCATAGCTTCGAGTCGGCCGGTAGGGGTTCAACCTTGGTCACGTCCAGTGCCGCTACGCGCAGGCGGCCCTCGGTAAGAGCTGCGAGAAGAGCTTCTTCGTCAACGGTGGCACCGCGCCCAACGTTCACAAAGACTGCCGTGGACGGCAGGGCGGCGAGGATCTCTTTGTTCAGGGAGTCGGCGGTTTCCGGGGTGGCGGGCAGTATGGAGATCAGGACATCGGTTGTAGCGAGGACATCCTGCAGTTCTTCGGTTGAGACCACGGGGAAGCCGTAGCGATCACCCTTTGAGTTGGCCACGCCGGTGACCTTCGCGCCCAAAGCCGCCAGCAGGGGAGCGAGCCGCCCCGCAATGGAACCGAAGCCCCAGATGGTGACCTTGGCGCCGTCGAGCGTGTAGAGCTGTTCCGTTGCCGGGTCGGACTGCTCCGCGTTGTAGGGCGCGTTCCAGGTGGCTGACTTCTGGGAATCGAGCAGCACGTCCAAGCGGCGGACGGCGGACAGGATCAATGCCAGCGCATGTTCGGCCACGGGGCCGTCGTGGAGGGATCGGCCGGACGTCACCGCAACGCCCTCCGCAAAGCCGGCGGCGAGCACCGAGTCCGGGCCGGCAGCGAGCGTCTGGACGAGCCTGAGGTTGGGCATCGAGCGGGCTGCGTCGGCCAGGTTCTCCGAGGTGTTCCGCCAGACCACCAGGACCTCGGCATCCCGGTGGTCAGCGGGGATAGGCTCCTCCACCGCGTAGGTCACCATCTCATCGCCCGCCGCAGCAAGGTGGGGGAGGTCCAGTTTGATGGTGTCCGGGACGAGGATTTTCACGGCAACTCCAGTGGCTCAAGCGATGTTCGGTTTCGCTTTCGAGGCTACCGCTTCGCCGCCAAACGAAGCCTTCTGCGCTTCATCTCTGGCAATGTGACGGCGAACACCTTAGGGTATGAGGACGTCCAGAGGTTGTAGGACGTTCGACGTAGCACGTAGCACCCACTCGAAAGGACCCCTCGATTTGAGATCTTCATCCTTTGCGCGAACAGCAGCCGCCGGCGCCCTCAGCGCTGCCCTCATGGCCGGGCTCGCTCTTCCGGCCACAGCCGCCCCGATTCCGCCCAACAACCCCGCAGCAGCCCCGGGCACGTTCACCGAGGCCAACATCGGCGCGGATCGTACCGCAGCCAACTTCTTCTACCGGATTCCCGCCCTGACCTACCTGGGCAACAACGTGGTCCTTGCTGCTTGGGACGGACGTCCGGGTTCAGCGGCGGACGCTCCCAATCCCAACTCGATCGTCCAGCGTCGCAGCACCGATGGTGGCCAGACGTGGGGTCCGGTCACTGTCATAGCGGCCGGACATGTTGGTGATGCCAGCGGGCCGAAATATGGTTACAGCGATCCGTCCTATATCTATGACGCTGAAGCGGGCAAGGTATTCGCGTTTTTTGTCTACTCCAAGGACCAGGGCTTCGGCGGGAGCCAATTCGGCAACAATGACGCCGATAGGACCGTGATCTCCTCGGCAGTTATCGAGTCCTCAGACGGCGGCGTCACATGGAGCCAGCCACGGCTCATCACCAACGTCACCAAGCCGGGCACCAGCAAGACGAACCCTGTCGCCGGCGACATCATGTCCAACTTCGCCTCCTCCGGGGAAGGTATCCAACTCAAATATGGCCAGTACAAAGGGCGCCTGATTCAGCAATACGCCGGCGATGTCCGCCAAGCAGATGGCACCAACAAGATCCAGGCCTACTCCGTCTACTCCGATGACCACGGCGCCACCTGGCACAAGGGCGCCAACGTCGGGGACCGCATGGACGAGAATAAGACCGTGGAACTCTCCGACGGCCGCGTTCTCCTGAACTCCCGGGACAACGCCAACCAGGGCTACCGCAAAGTGGCCATCTCCACGGACGGCGGCGCTACGTACGGTCCGGTCACCCCGGACACCGAGCTCCCGGATCCCGCCAACAACGGTGCCATCGCACGTATGTTCCCCAACGCGGCGCAGGGCTCAGCTGATGCAAAGAAGCTCATCTTTACCAACGCCAACTCCAAAACCGGCCGCGAAAACGTCTCGGCCCGCGTCTCCTGCGACGACGGCGCCACCTGGCCCGGCGTCCGCACCATCCGTTCCGGCTTCTCCGCGTACTCCACGGTGACCCGCTTGGAAGAAGGCAAGTTTGGGGTCCTCTACGAAGGCAACTACACGGACAACATGCCCTTCGCCACGTTCGACGATGCTTGGCTGAACTACGTCTGCGCCCCTCTGTCTGTCCCGGCTGTCACCACTGCGCCCGGTGCTACGCAGCAGGTGCCCGTGACCGTCACCAACCAGGAAGCCAGCACCCTGTCCGGCGCAACTGCCACTGTCTACACTCCCACTGGCTGGTCGGCCACCACGGTGCCGGTTCCCGACGTCGCACCCGGCGCGTCGGCAACCGTCAACGTGGCGTTGACGGCACCGGCCAACGCCAGCGGTCCGCAGAACCTCAATGCAGCATTCACCACCGCGAATGGCAGGGTTTCGCAGTTCACCTTCACCGCCACCGTGCCGGTTGCCCCGCAGGTGGGCCTGAGCATCACGGGAACTGCACCTGCCCGGGATATGGTCGCCAACCCGTACCAAGTGGGCGATGTTCTCAATTACTCGCTCAACGTCAAGAGCACTGCCAACGTCACGGCAAACGCGGTGCCGGTTTCCGGGACCTTCGACTCCGGGTTCCTGCCGCCGTCGGCCCCTAACTGCCGGTACAACAACCTGGCCGCAGGTGCCAGCTACAACTGCACCACCGCCAAGCACGTGATCACCGCGGCCGACATTGAGCGCGGTTACTTCGTGCCCGAGGCGAGCTTCAGCATCACGGCCAGCACGACGCCGTCGCTCACCAAAACCGTCCCGTTCACCGGCGCTGCGGTCGCCTTGCGCGACGGGCTGCTGACAGCCGATGTCAGCGGGGCGCGTGCCGACGTAGGACGTGACCTTGCAACCCAGCCCTACGCGGCAGGTGACCAGGTCCCGTACACCTTCACGGTGAAGAACACGAGCCCGCTGGTGGAGAAGGTGGTCCCCACCGCCGGCAACTTCAGCCCGTTCCTGCCGGAAGGGCCGGGCAACTGCCGCTACAGCGTGCTGCCGGCCGGCCAGAGCTACCAGTGCGCCACCCCGCGCCACACCGTCACTGCCGAAGAAGCTGAGCAGGGGTTCTTCATTCCAAAGACCACCTGGGAAGTCAGCTCGGCGGGGCAGACCACCAAGATCATCACCGTGAATGGTGACCCGGTGGAGCTGAGGACCAAGCCGGACACGGAACCGGCCATCGCGCGCCAGGAACTCGGCACGCCGGCGTTCGACCTGGGTACGGCAGAGAAATACCGGACGGGCCAGGAAGTGGTCTTGAACGGCCTTGACCATGGTCAGTGGTACTACCTGTACCTGAACAAAACGGGCTACCGCCTTGGCTGGAACTTTCCGGGGGCGGATAACACGGTGAAGTTCACGCTTCCCGCCGACGTGAAGAACGGCCGGGATGACGTGGTGGTCCTGGATCAGAACGGCGTCCAGGTCTCCTTTGACCGGATGCAGGTGACACCGAAGGGCTAGCTCATTGGCTCGGAAGTAAGCGGCGGACCGCAGTACTCTGCAGCGGTCCGCCGTTTGTCATTCCCTGACGAATCACCCTCGCTGTGACAAGACAAAAATCTTGAAATGTGCTGTATGTCATATTCGGCTCTCACTAGGTACTCTGTGACTCGGCTGGTTGCGCTGCTTTGACAAGAACTGTCAAAGGTTCAACCAACTTAAAGTTGACAGGCCTGGGCGATGGAGCCCGGTCCTCCCTCAGTGAAAGGTGCAACCACTCGTGAAATCACAAGGAAAGAGCTTCGTCAGAAGCGGGGGACTCCGGAAGGCTGCGGCGCTCGCCGTCGGCCTGCCGTTGCTGCTCTCGTCCATGGCGATGCCCGCCCAGGCCGCTCCCGCGCCGGAGGCGCCCGGGAATGGTGCAGGCGTGGCCAAGAAGAACCTTGACCCCAGCGCCTACAAGGACGGCCGCTACATGGTGGTCCTGGCCGAGAAACCTGCAGCGACTTACGACGGCGGCACGGCAGGCCTCGCGCCCACCAAGCCGGAGGAAGGCAAAAAGCTCGACGCAGACAGCGCCGAGGTGAAGGAATACCAGCAGCACCTCCAGCAAAAGCAGCAGGAAGTCGCCCAGCAGGAAAACGTCACCATCAAGCGTGACTTCACTACCGCCGTCAACGGCTTCAGTGCCAACCTCACGGCGGACCAGGCCATCAACCTTGCCAAGGACCCCAAGGTCCTCATGGTTGCACCGGACACGCAGTACGCTCCGGACTACTCCACCACCGACTTCCTCAAGCTCAGCGGCCCCAACGGGACCTGGACTACCCAATACGGCGGCCAGGACAACGCCGGCAAGGGCACCGTGGTTGGCGTGATCGATACCGGGTACACCCCCTCCAACCCGTTCTTCGCCGGGGAGCCCGTTGGTCCGCTGGTGGGGAACCCCCAGGTAGGGGTTCCGTACCGCACCGCTGACGGCAAGATCGCCATGCTTAAGGCCGACGGCGATACTTTCGTGGGCGAATGCCAGCCCGGTACCGATACCGGCGCGGATTACGATGGCAGCGCCTGCAACTCCAAGGTCCTCAGCACCCACTACTTCGCGGACGCCTTCCTGGAAACAGTCCCACCGGAAAACCGCGCTTCTGAGGAAGTCATCTCTCCCGTGGACGTGGACAGCCACGGCACCCACACGGCAAGCACGGCAGCGGGCAACGCCAACGTTGACGCCGTAGTGGATGGCCGCAGCTTCGGAACCACCAGCGGGATCGCACCCGCCGCCAAACTCGCCGTCTACAAGGTCTGCTGGGAAGACACCGATCCCGCCACCGGTGGTTGCTACGGCTCCGCTTCAGTTGACGCGATCGAGCAGGCCATCCTGGACGGCGTGGACGTGCTGAACTACTCCATTTCGGGTTCAACCACCACCACCACGGATCCGGTTTCCTTGGCGTTCCTCTCAGCAGCTTCCGCAGGGATCTTCGTGGCCACCTCGGCCGGTAACTCCGGTCCGACCGCCAGCACCGTGAACCACGGAGCGCCGTGGCTGACCACGGTAGCCGCCACCTCCTTCTCGCAGGAGCTCCAGGGCACAGTTGAGTTCTCCGATGGCAGCAAGTTCCGCGGAGCGTCCATCATGAACCGCGAGGTGACCGGGGCCGGCGTGGTGCTGTCCACCAGCGCTGCAAGCGGCCAAGGAAATGCGGCCCTGTGTGCTCCGGGCTCACTGGACCCGGCCAAGGTAGCCGGCAAGGTTGTTGTCTGCGACCGTGGTGTTGTTGACCGAACGGCCAAGAGCGCCGAGGTCCTGCGCGGCGGTGGCGTGGGCATGATCCTGGTGAACCTCACGGAATCCTCGCTGGACACTGACAAGCACGTCATCCCCACCGTCCACGTGAACCCGCCTGCAACGCAGACCATCAAGGACAAGGTCACGGCCAACCCGGGCGTCACCGTGTCCCTGCTGAACCGCGACACCACGGGACTGCCTGCTGAAGCGCAGCCGCAGATCGCCGGATTCTCCTCCCGCGGACCGCTGCTTGCTACGGATTCTGACCTGTTGAAGCCTGACGTGTCCGCTCCCGGCGTCGCTATCCTCGCGGGCGTCTCGCCGATCGGAACCGGTGGAGACAACTTCGGCTTCCTGTCCGGAACGTCCATGGCTTCACCCCACGTAGCCGGTTTCGGCGCACTGATCCTGGGCAAGAACCCGCAGTGGTCCCCGGCCACGGTGAAGTCCGCCATGATGACCACCGCAGGTCCGGTCAAGCTGGCCAACGGTGCCGTCAACAAGGACGTCTTCGCCACCGGCGCGGGTCAGGTTGATCCGGCCAAGGTCCTTTCACCGGGCCTCGTGTACGACGCCACCACCGAGGACTATCTCAAGTTCATCCAAGGCACGGGCATGGACCTGGGCATGGAGGGGCTCGGCACCACAGCTGCCCGCGACATGAACGTACCTTCCTTCGCCCTGGGCAACCTGGCCGGGAAGATCGAAGTCACGCGTACCCTCACGGCGCTGACGGCGGGAACCTACCGGGCAACAGCCAACGTCCCGGGTGTCAACGTCAAGGTCACACCGTCCGTACTGACGTTCGGTGCTCCCGGTGAGAAGAAGACGTTCAAGGTTCAGTTCGAAAACAAGAACGCCGAGCTGGGCAAGTTCGCCATGGGTTCGCTGAACTGGCAGGGTGCCAACAAGACCGTCACCTCGCCGATCGCCGTCCGGCCGCAATCCGTCATTGCGGACAAGGCGCTCGCCTTCACCGGAACGGGCCCCAATGGCTCGGCAACCATCAACATCACCTCCGGCACCAACCTGCCGGTGGGTGTGACCATTGATGGCTTGTCCAAGGCGGATTCCTCGGCAGTCGAGCTGGTTCCTGGTCCGTTTGCCGGCGAAACCAACGCGTCCAACTACGTGAAGAAGGTGACCGTTGGCGCCAACAGCGCGCTGGCCAAGTTCTCGGTTATCTCCTCCAACGAGGCCGCGGACTTCGACATGCTGGTGGTGACGCCTTCCGGTCAGCAACTGCCTGCCGCCACGGCCTCTGCCAGCGAAACCCTGTCCGTCCCCAACCCGGCAGCCGGCGACTACTACGTCTACGCCAACCTGTACGCGAGCCCCAACAACCAGCCCACCAAGGCCACTGTTGACGCTGCAGTCCTGGGAGCAAACCAGGGCAACGCCACCGTGACGCCGAATCCGATCCGCCTCGCCAACGGCAAGACCGGTCAGATCTCGCTGAACTGGAAGAACCTGGAGCCCGGCTCCTACATTGGCCGCCTGACCTTCGCGGGGACCAGCGAGCCAAGCTTCGTCACCGTCCTGGTTAACCCGGGCGGCACCGTCGTGGTCCCGGATGAAGAAGACCCCAAGAAGGACAAAAAGGACAAGAAGCCCCGCGGCAAGATCCGCGCTGACGAGCCGACGCAGAGCAACAACGCCGGCTAGTTCCCGCTTGATCCAATAACGGCAGTGGCCGGTGGGGTTTCCCACCGGCCACTGCCGTTATTACTGGGCTTAGCTTGCCCCCGTAGAACCACCGGTGTTCCCCAACAGCGACGCCATCGTCTTCCAACGTGCGATCTCGCAGCCATCGGTCCTGCTGAACTGGCTGTGGACCTTCCGGCCACGGAACCAGCCCGTCACAACCGCTACCTGCGGCCCACCGTACTGCTGCGTGCAGATTCGGTCCGGGCGGGGCTCGGGGAAGAAGATTTCCTCGCCGAACTGCTCCACGGCGGCCAGCGCTGCCGTGGCGTCGGGCAGGTTTGAATCAACGGAATCGGCGTTCGCGGACAGCACACCGTTCATCGAACGCAGGCGGAACTCCCGCGGCTCAGCATCAGGTGCCTCTGTCAGCGTGACAGTCAGGTCGACGTCGTATTCTTTGTCGTTTGGGTCGCTGGTGGCGGAGTCGTTCTCTTTAGCGGAAACCATGGTTACCTTTCGCTGGTGGCGGCGGGTGCTCAGGCAGCCAAGCCGCTCAGCTCGTCCAAGAGAGGCCCTACTGCCTGGAGCACACGGGCCCGCAGCTCCTGGGATTCGGCCGCGAAAGCCCGCTGGTATTCAACGTACTCGGACTTGCCCTGCGGTGTCTCAATCCTGATGGGTGGGTAGCCCCATTCTTCAAGATCGTAGGGTGAGGCCTGCATATCCATCGCCCGGATCCGCCACGACAACTCGAAAGCGTCCATCACCAGCTCGCTGGGCAGGGCAGGCGTCAACTTGTACGCCCATTTATAGAGGTCCATGTTGGCGTGCAGGCAACCTGGCTGTTCCATGGTGCGCTGGTTCTCCCGGGTGGGCGTGAGCTCATTCAACGCGGTGGCGTCCGGTGTGTAGAAGCGGAAAGCGTCAAAGTGCGAGCACCGGATGCGGTTCTCTTCAACAACGGAGTCAGTGCCCTCGCCGCCGAGCCTCAGCTTCAGGTATTCGTGCCGTAGCTCGAACTTTTCCTGCCGGTACACCATGGCCCACTCGTGCAGCCCAAAGCACCCGAATTGTGCCGGTCGCTTGGCCGTTCCCGAGAGGATGATTCCCGCGAAGCGGACAGCTTCGGCGCGGTCGGCCAGGAAGCCGCCGCGGTCAAAGGTGACCGCCGGCGTGCCTGGAGCCAGCCCCACTGAGGCGAGTTCGCCGTCGTCGAGCGTTCGGTAGAACTTCCAGGTCACACGGTCAAGGGCGCGTTCGCCGCTAAGGACCACGCCGTGTCCGGGGTGCCAGCGCTGCAACTGCCCCGGCTTCTGCGTGTAGTAAGTGAAGAGGAAATCCTCCACGGGGTGCTTCTTGCCGGCCGAACGCCTGGCCAGATACGGATCGGCGTACTGCGCGACGCGAGCATGGTGGGCTGCCTCCAGCCCGAGCCATTGCTCTTGGGGGAGGTGCCGCAGCCTAGAGGCCGCCATCTGATCCGAGGACGCTCTTCGCGGCGTCCCACAGGGCGATCTGGCAGCCGTCCGTGCGTTTGAAGGACGCGTTGACTTCCTTGCCGTCCACTGAACCGGTCACCTTGGCTGTTGCCGGGCCGCCGTACTGCATGGTGCAGGCTTGGTCCGTCCGGGTGGGGGCCGGGCTCAGGATGGAGGGGCCGCTCTTGAGGGTGCTGCAGGCCTCGGCTCCTGATGGGTGGCTGCTTTCGGCCGCCGGTGCGCCATCCTTACAGACGAGCGTAAATGTTTGGGGAGCGGACTCCGGGGTTTCGACGAGCGTGATGGACAGCTCGGCGTTGCCCGCGCCGGCGGCTGCTGACGCGCTGGGAGTTGCGGTCTTGCCGGGGCTGCTGCTGGAGGGGGCCGACGACGACGGTGCCTGGCTTGCGCTGCCTGTGGAACCTGGTGTCGGGGTGCCTGAGCATGCGGCGAGGCCGGCGACGGCCAGTACTGCCAACAGGGGCCGAACAAATCGCATGCGCATGGAATCTCCTAGGTTGCGTTCATTTTACGTGGCACTAGTGGTGCCTGTTTCCGTGTTCGCTTCAAGAAGACCACCGGGGGAGCGTGCTTGGCTAGTGGCCGCGCGGGTTTGTTAAAGCGAGTTATGCCGTTGGGTGGCGGCGATCAAACCCGTCATGGCCTGGTGGAGCTCAGCCACTTCTTCGCGGCTGAGTTGCAGGCGCTCACGGATCTCGCCCGGAACTGCTGTGGCCTGATCGCGGAGTGCAGCGCCTTTATCTGTCAGCTTGACGGCCAATGCCCGCTCGTTGCCCGGAACGCGCTCGCGGGTAATGAGTTCGGCTTCCTCCAGCCGGCGAAGCAACGGGGAGAGGGTGGCGGGGTCGTGGAGGAGGCTGTCGCTGATGTCCTTCAGCGTTCGGGGGCTCCGCTCCCAGAGGGCAAGCATTACCAAGTACTGGGGATGGGTGAGCCCGAGCCGTTCCAGCACAGGCTTGTACACGCCCACAACACTTCGCGAGGCCACGGTCAGGGCAAAACACAGCTGGCGTTCGAGGAGGAGGTCGTCGGTCTCCTGAGTGGGCTCTTTTGTGGTTGTCATGGCTGCCTCCTGTGCTCGCTGCCAGATCTATTAGCGCACACTCATCAATTAGTTAGTGCACTAATGATTAGCGTACTATGTACTTATTGAACCGCCTAAAAGAGGAGTCGATCCGCGTGGCCCAGGAATCCTTTACACGGAAATTCATGCGCGCGACAGGGAAGTTCCGGGTAATTTTCGGCCCCGCACACAGCAGCTCCCTCGACCATGAGATGACCGAGGACAACCGGAAGTTGCTCGCCCAGCGCCAAGCCGAGACACAGCAGTGGGAAACCCTCCGCCGTCCCGATGGCAGCACCTACGTGGTACCCCGCAATCCGGAAGACAAGTCCCTGCGGTAACCCCCCCGCGACGGGGATTTTGGGCGTAAAATTGCCTCACTGAACGGCACGCACCAGCCCTGCCGCTTTTTCGCTCTCCGGTAAGAAAGGAGGTGGAAAACATGGGACGCAGAATGGAAGGCTTCGTCCACGTGACCGAGCGGCTGCAGTCCGTTTTTGGACCGGCAACCCACGGCGATACGGACAGTCCTGTGCTGCACAAGCATGATGATTTCGAGACCGCTTCCGAGGCGGATCTGAAGAACTTCGACATCGAGACCGACTCTGAGGGCCATCACTATGCGGTCCGGAACAATGATCCCGGTCCAACCACCACTGACTACAGCCTGTAGGGGGACAGTGGAAGCACCCCA
Source organism: Paenarthrobacter sp. TYUT067 (assembly GCF_023656375.1). Lineage (NCBI taxonomy): Bacteria > Bacillati > Actinomycetota > Actinomycetes > Micrococcales > Micrococcaceae > Paenarthrobacter > Paenarthrobacter sp. TYUT067. The sequence goes on along the minus strand of NZ_JAMOIT010000001.1, from coordinate 298,960 downwards.
TGAACTGCGGAAGGACCGGAGCGCTTGCTCCGGTCCTTCCGCAATTTAATCCCGACGGCGGCACTCCCTGACGTTCTAGGTCCGCCGGGGTGGTGGGTCGTCTTAGCCTTCGCAGTCAGTGCAGTAGGCGACGCCATCTTTTTCGCGGGCAATCTGCGAACGGTGGCGGACCAGGAAGCAGGAGTGACAAGTGAACTCGTCATTTGCCTGCGGGATGACCTGGATGACCAGTTCTTCGGCGACGATTTCGCCACCGGGGCCGCTGGCGTCGAGGCCATCGGTTTCGTCCAGTTCAAGCACGACACTCTTGGCCGTGGGAGCGCTGGCGGACTGGAGAGCCTGGAGGGACTGCTCCTGGTTCTCTTTTACATCGGTACGGAGTTCGTCGTAATCGGCTGCCACTTTTTAATGCCTCTTCGTGTTAGGGGGTTACCGGGTATGCAACGTACAGCATGCCACGAAAATTCCATACCATACCCCAGTTATGCGGCTTGTGGCGAAAACCACGTGGGTGACGGGCAGAAAAACCCGCCACCAAGCGTGATTTCGCCCATCTGTTACCGGAGTTCGATGTCCAATGATTGGAATTGGTCCGCCGCGTGGCGACCAACCAACAACCGGAACGTACCCCGCTCAAACTGCCAGCCGGCGTCGTAATGTGCAAACGCCTTGGCCGGGATGCTTATTTCCACACTCTCGGTTCCGTTAGCTGCCAGGTGGGTTCCGGCGTAACCGGCAAGCCAGCGCACAGGCCTCTCCACGCCGGATTCGGGGCGTTCCAGGTAAACCTGGACTACTTCCCGCCCGGTGCGGGTGCCAGTGTTCTTGACGGGGACGTGCACTACGACGTCCTTACCGGCGGTCACCGCCCGGGGTGCGTGGGCTTTGCCGAACTCGAACGTCGTGTAGCCAAGGCCATAACCGAACGGGTGGGCCGGAGCGGCCCCGCCTTCGGCTTCCTGCTTCAACCATGCCCGGTAACCGATGTGGATGCCCTCGGAATAGACCACCTTTCCCTCAACTGGCGTGGTGTTCAGGACGGGGACATCTTCCAATGCGGCAGGCCAGGTGGTGGGCAGGCGTCCACCCGGCTCTTGGGCACCCAGGAGGATGTCCGCGATTGCGTTGCCGAATTCCTGCCCTCCAAACCAGCCCAGCAGGACCGCGTCCACCTTGTCCAGCCAGGGCATCAGTACCGGGGAGCCCGAGTTGACCACCACAACAGTGCGCGGGTTGGCTGCGGCAACGGCGTCGACCAATTGGTTTTGGTAACCCGGAAGGTTCAGGTCTTTGCGGTCGAAGCCTTCGGATTCGATGGCGGCGTTGGTGCCCACCACCACCACGGCGACGTCGGACGTGCGGGCCGCTTCGACGGCGGCGTCGATTTCCGCCTGCGGGTCCGTGACGATGGTTTCCTCGCCCAGCAGGATGGCAGTGAACGGGATGATCTGTTCGGCTGGCAGTTGGTACTCGGCTTCGATGCGGACCGTCTGGCCCGCCGTGGTTTCGATCGCGTGAACGGTTTTGGGCGGATCGAACAGCGCCGCGCCCAGGACTTCGGTATCGTCCTCAAGCTCGCTGTTGAAGACTTCCGTGCCGTCCAGGACGAAGCGGATCCGGCCCACTGTGCCGACGCCAAGGTGGTGGACACCTGCTGTTTCTGCTGTCCAGTCCGCTTCCATGCGGATGGAGGCCGCGCCGTCGGGAATTCCGATGCCGAACCAGATCAAGTGCGAAGCCAAACGGTCTTCGCCGGAAATCTCCGAGCCGTCTTCCGCCAGGAAGGTCACGCGGATTCCGGGGACGTCGGAGACCGGATTGTGCAGGGAGGCGCGGGGGAACGCCTGGATGCCCTCGGCAACCTTGGCGCCGCGCGCGTAGGCGACCGTGACGTCGTCGGGCAGTGCCTTCCGCAGCCCCTCCAACGGCGAGACGGTGTACTTGGGCATCACCGTGGCGCTGCCGCCGCCCTGGGTGCGGGCTTCGTCAGCGTTGTGGCCGATCACGGCCACGCTGCTTAGCATTTTGGCATCCAGAGGCAGGAGCCCCTTATTGCGGACCAGCACGGCGCCGCGGACGGCTACTTCACGCGCGACGGCGGCACCGTCAAGTTGTGTGGGGAGCTGGGTGACTGCGGGCGCGAATCCCTCGAGTGAACCGACACGGGCCGCCAGGCGCAGGATGCGGGTGACCTTCTCCAGGATGGCGTCACGGCTCACGCGGCCATCATTGACGGCGGCCAGCAGCTTGGGTCCCCAGTGGCCTACCGGTCCCGGCATTTCCAGGTCCTGGTGGGCGTTGGCTGCGTCGATCGAGCGGACGCCGGTCCAGTCGGACACCACCACGCCGTCGAAGTCCCATTCGGTGGACAGTGGCGTTTCCAGCAGCTTGTTCTCGCTGGCGGTGGTGCCGTTGATGGAGTTGTACGAACTCATCACCAACCAGGCGCGGGCCTCGGTGATCGCGTCCTCGAAGGCGGCTAGGTACAGCTCGCGGAGCGGGCGCTCGTCCACTATGGAGTCTGCGGTGAAGCGCTCGGTCTCAGCCTCGTTGGCGAGGTAGTGCTTGGGGGTGGCGCCCACACCCATGGACTGGACGCCGGCAACGTAGCCGGCAGCCATGGTGGCGGTGAGCCGGGGGTCCTCGCTCATGCATTCGAAATGGCGGCCGCCCAGCGGGGAGCGGTGCAGGTTGATGGTGGGGCCCAGGACGGCGTGGACGCCTTTGCGGCGGGCCTCCTGGCCCAGGACCTGGCCGTAGCGGTGGGCGGTTTCCACGCTCCAGGTGGCGGACAAGGCGGACGACGACGGCAAGGAGACTGAGTCGTGGCGCTCATCGAAGTCTTCGCCGCGGACGCCTGCCGGGCCGTCGGACATCACAATGCGGGACAGGCCGATTTCCGGGATGGCGTGGGTGGACCAGACGTCCGCTCCGGTCAGCAATTGGACCTGCTGCTCAAGGGACAGACTCGTGGCGAGTTCACGGATCTTCGCTTCGGCGTCCGGGGATCCGGCCTGCGGTGCCGTGACGGCAGCTGCGAGTGTGGGATTCATTTACTTGACTCCTTTGATACGTGTGACGAGGAGAGCGCCGATGATGCCGACAACAGCACCACCGAGGAACAATGCGGGGTAGCCACCCAGTGCGATGACGGGGAACGCGATGGCGGGCACCAGGGATTGGGGGAGGGCCTGGGCGATGTTGAAGACGCCGAAGGTCTTGGCGTTCTCCGACTGGTCCTTGGGTAGCAGGTCCGTAATGAGGGCGACGTCGACGGCACTGAAGACACCCAGACCCAGGCCGAGGATTCCTTGGCCCAGCAAGACCTGGCCGGTGTCGGTGCTGGTGGCAATAACGATCAGGCCGCCCATCATGATCAGGGCAGATGTGATCACCATGCTCTTTCGCTTGCCGATCCGGTCACTGATCCAGCCACCGGCGAGGCTGGTGATGACGGTGCCTGCAGAGCTCACCAGGGTTGCTTGGAACACCAGGCTGGTGACTTGGGTTTCGGCGACGTGAAGGTGGTCCGTGAAGAAGTAAGGAAGGTAGAGCAGTCCGGCGCAGTAGCCCACATAGACCAGGAACTTGGTGACCCAAGCCCACCCAAGACCGGGGTGATCTTTGGGGTTGAAGTAGAACGAGCCCAGGATTTCCTTGAAATTTAGCGGAGCCGGTTTCTCGGTGAGGACGCGGTCCTTGAAGGTGAAGGCGAAGGCAATGGCTATTGCCGTGCCAACGATCCCCGGCACTACGGCCATCTGGAAGGCGTTATCGAACATTTGCGCGAAGAACGCCGCAGATACCAGGCCGATGGGAAGTGTCATGCCGATCAGGCCGGAAAGGCGTCCACGCTCCGTCGGGCCCGCTTGGTCGGGAAGAGTTGCTACAAGAGCGGCCAGGGCTGCGTTGAAGCCCAGCTGTGCTACAACCCAGGCTACGAGGACGGCGCCGACTTCCGTGGCCGAACCCAGCATGAAGAGTGCTGCAAGGCCGATGAGGGAGCCGCCCACAATCCACGGCTTGCGCATCCCGAAACGGGACGTGGTTCGGTCGCTGAGACGGCCAAAGAACGGATTGGCGAGCAGGGCGACAGCTGCTCCAACGCCGGCCACGAGGCTGAGCGCCCCGGCGCGGGTATCCGGGGTGGTGATCTCTGAAACCTTGATGGCGAGGACCACCAGCGCCGGGGCCAGGACGGCCATCCATAGGCCGGCGCTGGCGATCGGCATGCCGATGACGTAAGCACGGGATGCTGCCTTGGGCGGAATGGTTCCATTTCCCGGGATGGTGGTTTCCGGGGTTGCCGCCTGCTGATTGAGATTGAGGGCCACATTGCCTCCTGATGAACGGGTGACCCACCGTTGGGTCTTGAGTGAAGACTCTAGCGACAAAAATCTAGTGTGACTAGGTTTTGGTGGAAATATGTCGAGTGACACTGGACTTTGGAGTCTGAAATAGACTGTCCCAATGCCAACTTCGAGGGCCCGCGGCCAATACGCCAAGGGAGCGGAACGCCGCGAACAGATCATCCAGACGGCAACCGACGTCTTCGCAACCGAAGGATTTGAGGGAACAGCGCTCAAGCGCGTTGCCGAGTTGGTGGGTGTCAAGGAAGCCACCTTATTCCACTACTTCAAAGGCAAGCAGGAGCTCCTCACGGCCGTCCTGGCAGAACGGGACCGGCGGTCTCTGGCCGTCGGTGGCGAATCAGGGGTTGGGTTGAACCTCATGCCCGTCATCGCGGAGCGGAACGAGCGGGAGCCAGGGCTGACCACGCTCTATGCGGTTGCCTCGGCAACTGCCAATGATCCAGGGCACGACTCCCACGCGTACTTCAAGGACCGCTACGAGACCGTGATTCGGGACGTAGCCGTCGACATCGAACGGCGGCAGTCGTCCGGCGAGGTACGCACCGACGTCGACGCTGAAGCTCTTGCGCGGCTGGTGGTGGCTGCCTTCGACGGTTTGCAGTTGCAGTGGCTTTACGACAAATCAGTGGACATGGCCCAAGGACTGCGCCAGCTCACCGATGTGTTGCTGGCCCCGTCGCACCCAACTGGGTAGCAGATAAGGCCGTTCTGAGTGCTCAGAACGGCCTTATCTGCTACTTACTTGGGGGCGATGCCCGTGGTGATGCTAGCGGCCGGTGCCGCCGTAGACGGTAGCCTCAGCGTCGCCGTCGAGCTCGAACGCATTGTGGATGGCGCGCACCGCATCATCCAAGGCGTCAGCGCTGGTGACCACGGAGATACGGATTTCCGAGGTGGAGATCATGTCAATGTTGATGCCGGCGTCGGAGAGGGCCTTGAAGAACGTGGCCGAAACGCCGGGGTGTGAGCGCATGCCTGCACCAATGAGGGAGAGCTTGCCAACGTGCTCGTTGTACTCGATGCTCTCGAAGCCGATCTGGCCCTCGGCGGCGCGCAGGGCGGCCAGGGCGTCCGCACCTTCAACAATGGGAAGGGTGAACGAGATGTCCGTGCGGCCGGTGCCGTGGGTGGAGACGTTCTGGACGATCATGTCGATGTTCGAGTGCGCATCTGCGATCACCTGGAAGATTGCAGCTGCCTTGCCGGGGATGTCCGGTACGCCCACCACAGTGACCTTGGCTTCGGACCGGTCGTGTGCAACGCCGGAGATGATTGGCTGCTCCAAGGCAACTCCCTCTTGAATAGTGAACTTTTCGTCGGCGCCGGGGATGACCCAGGTGCCTTCGTTCTGGCTGAATGACGAGCGGACGTGCAGGGGCACACCGAAACGGCGGGCGTACTCCACGCAACGCAGGTGCAGGATCTTGGCACCGGAAGCGGCCAACTCCAGCATTTCCTCGCTGGAGATACGTTCAATCTTCTGGGCGCTGCTGACGACGCGGGGGTCGGCGGTGTAAATGCCGTCCACATCCGTGTATATTTCGCAGACGTCAGCTTCGAGAGCCGCAGCCAAGGCAACAGCGGTGGTGTCCGAGCCACCGCGGCCCAAGGTGGTGATCTCGTTGGTGATGCGGCTCATGCCCTGGAAACCTGCCACGATCGCAATGTGACCCTTGTCCAGGGCGGTGCGGATGCGGTGAGGATCGACGTCGATAATTCGCGCCTTGCCGTGGATGCCGTCGGTAATCATGCCGGCCTGGGAGCCCGTGAAGGACTGCGCGGAGGCACCGAACTTGTTGATGGCCATGGCGAGCAAGGCCATGGAAATTCGTTCACCGGCGGACAACAGCATGTCCATTTCACGGGCTGGAGCCGAGTCGGTGACCTGGCTTGCAAGGTCCAGGAGTTCATCAGTGGTGTCGCCCATTGCGGAAACAACAACCACAACCTCGTTGCCGGCCTTCTGCGCGTCCACGACGCGCTGAGCGACCCGCTTGATGCCATCAGCATCGGCAACCGAGGAACCGCCGAACTTTTGAACGATCAGCTGCTTGGTAATGGCAGCCTCGTTGGAGAGCTCGTCGATCTTCACTTCGGTAGTGGGCATAGTCATGCGCGCACCCTCACTGCATCAATAGGGTTCGAACGCGGCGTGCCAAATCCAAATTTGAGCACGCCTGCGTAGCTTATTTGCCCAGTTTATCGCCGTGTGCAGGGCTGGTAGGAATTGTGACCACATAGCGGCCACCCCATCCCTCTACCATCCGGCCGTGCCCGGACCGCCCTTGAACGGGCCCACAATCTGCCGGGTGATCCAGCCGCCATAAAAGCCGCCTTCCTGGAACGTCACCTGCTCACCGTCCACCGTGCAGGCTTCCATGTTTTCCGGATACAGGGCCACCCGTGTGCTCAGGGCCTCGAAGCCCCGGGTCGGGTGTGGGTACGTCCAACCGCCGCGCTCAACAACCGTCCCGCCGGCAGCGATAGTGAAATAGCTCGCCTGCCCCTTGAATTCGCAGAATGTGGTGCCCCCAACAGGAATAAGAACACCTTCCGGGAAGGCATCCAACGGCACGTAATAGACAGGAGGAAGGCTGGTTTCCAACACCCTCACAGCATCGGTGGTGTCTACGATCACCTGACCTCCCAGCCGCACCACAACCCGCTCGGCACGCGGCTCAACCCGGGGCGGGCGCGGATAGTCCCACACCGATTCCTGACCGGGGGCCGGCTTGATGGGACGGGGGCGCCGGAAGACGCCGGAAACACTGCGACTGGAGACCATGTCCCATAGTGGCACGCTTGGCTGGGATCTCCCCGTGAAGTTTTGGGCGTATCCGTGGCAGCGTGCCCGGCGTACCATCCATTCATGAGGAGTGCGAGAGGCAATGGCCGGCGTTCCTGACCGCCCACGCGGTCCGGGTCCAACCCATGAACCCGAATACGAAGTGATCGGCGGCGTGATCGACGATCAGCCCTCCGGCTTTGATCGCACCAGTCCAAGGACTGGGTCTCCGGGCAGACCCGCCCCGCAGTTCGGGACAGCCGTGGCCGTTGCATGGCACAGCGCCCGGACATCTTTTACCTCGTGGAGGTTCTGGGTGGCCTGCGCCTTGGGGATTGCGGCCGCTTGGGGATCAGCTGCCGCTGTGATTGCGGTAGGGGAAGCCAATGGGTGGTTCGACGTCAGGGTTCCAGGCGCCATCTACCTGATCACGGCGGTGTTCCTGGCACTTGCCGCCGCCGTGTTGGGCGCGATGTGGGGCTTCCGTCATTCCCATGGGCGCGTACCCGTTCTTCTGCTGTCAGGGGCCATGCGAGGGATGGCATTGGCTGCGCTGGCCGGTGGCGTCTTGCTCGCGGTGGGCAGCAGCGTTGGTGGGCCGACCGCGCTGACCGGTGCCGCCGTCGTGGTGATTGTCCTCGAAGTAGCCGTGTTCGGGCTGATCGGTGCAGGTGCACGGACGTGCTTTGCCACGGCGGCGCCGGGTGCGGCGTTGGCCGCCGTAGTGGTGGCATTCCTCTGCTTAGGCAACGTTGTTGTCACGGCCCTGCTGCTTCCTGGCACCACCGGAATGGACCAGGCGTCAGTACCGGTGAATGTGGAGCGGGACGGTGCGGGGCGGGTCATTGCCTACGAATGTGTGGGCGAGCTTCAACCGGTTGAGGTTGCCCACACGGACCGGGTCGTGTGGCTTGCCACAGCCAACCCGGCCCTCCTTCTGGGGAGCATCGGCGCCGACATGGTGCCCCCGGATAACGCGCTGGGCTGGGTGATGTCCGGACTGCAGTGGGCTTCCGACGGGCCATCCCGTGAAGTGCCGTGCCTCCGCGGAGAATCAAGCACCAGCCGTGCGCCGTCCATGCCAGTGGCGCTGACAGGCTTGGTGCTACAGGCACTCACGGCCGCGCTGGTGCTGGTTCCGGGACGCTGGCTGGCTGCGAGGAGGCTGCGAACTAGTCCGCGTTCCGGCTAGCCCCGTCGCACGTACTCGGAAACCACCACGCCCGAGCCGAACGCCGTCGTCGAAACCTCATCGAAGGCGCTGGGCTGATAGGCGCCGGGCGCAAACAGCGGGATGCCGTCGCCAAAGAGGAGCGGGTTGCGTTTGAGCACCAGCCTGTCGATCTCCTCGGAAAGCCGGGTGGCCAACGTGCCACCGCCGCACAGCCAGATGGAGTTGCCCGGTTCGGATTTCAACCGGCGCACCACTTCCACCGGGTCCTCGGACGTCAACGTCAGGTTCGGGTGCTCGCCAGGAATGTCTGCCCCAGTCCGGGTCCGCGAGAAAACCACCTGCTGCAGATGCTGATACGGGCTTGTCATGCCCACCGGCAGGCCCACCGCGTAGGTATTCCAGCCCATCACCACGGTGTCGAACATGGTCCCGGTGCGTTCGATGCCAAAGGCGTCGGCAATCGCAGTGGGAATGGCATCTGAGAACCGCGCATTCAAGGCGGCCATGTGGTCGCCCTCCACCGGAAACGCGTCAAACTCGCCTCCAGGGCCGGCAATATAGCCGTCCAGGCTCACAGCAACGTAGTACACAAGTTCTCGCACGGGACCCCAATCACGGTTGATGTTGTGACTGCGAGACTACAACAGCGCGTTGCGCCTGCCCTCGAACGCCCTGCCGAGCGTGACTTCGTCCGCGTACTCCAGGTCCCCGCCTACGGGAAGGCCGGAGGCCAGCCGAGTCACGGTGATGCCTATCGACTTGAGCATGCGGGCAAGGTAAGTGGCTGTAGCTTCGCCCTCAAGGTTGGGGTCCGTGGCGATGATGATTTCCTGGATGGCGCCGTCGTTGAGGCGCGTGAGGAGTTCACGAATGCGCAACTGCTCCGGACCGACGCCTGCGATGGGATTAATTGCCCCGCCCAGCACGTGATAACGGCCGCGGAAGGACCGCGTGCGCTCAACGGCCAGGACGTCCTTGGACTCTTCCACGACGCAGATGACCGACGGATCACGACGCTGGTCGCGGCAGATATTGCACGTTTCCTGCTCGGTCACGTTAAAGCACACGGTGCAGAACTTCACCCGTTCCTTGACCGTGGTGATGGCCGTGACCAGGCGCTTCATATCCTCAGGATCGGCCTCAAGAATGTGGAACGCCAGGCGCTGCGCTGATTTGGGGCCCACACCGGGAAGCCGGCCGAGCTCATCAATCAGCTCTTGAACTGCACCTTCGTACACAATGTCCTCGTTAGGTTGAAATCAATGCTGGAGTCAGCGGGGCTGCAGGGGAGAACCGTCCAAGGCGCGCTCTTCAATCAGCTTCCCGCCCAGAATACGCTCCACGGCAGCCCGCCCAAAGACACGGGATTCTTCGATGGTTTCGTCTTCCGGACTGGGAATGTCCTCCGTCACGGAGGCGGGGGCTGCCTGGGTCCGTGCGGGTGCCTGAACACGGCCCGCTTGGGCTTCGGGGCTGTTGGTCAACCGCTGGTACAGGCTCTGGCGACCATTCGGACTTCCCGACGGCGCGGCCTCCTCCAGTGTGGCTACCGAACCGTGCGCTTCCTCGGGTTGCGTCGCCAAGGATGGCCAGGTTGCCGGTGCGTTGCTGGCAGACGGGGCGGCGCTACTTGCCGGGGCGGGCATCGATTGGGTCGCGGGCCAGCTCGACGCCGGTGCGACGTCCCAGCTGGAGCTCGGGTTCTGCTCCGCGTTGGTGGGATGGCCGTAGGCAGCGGTGGCTGCTTCCGGCACCTGCGCTGCGGCGGGTTCGTAGTCAGGGGCGTCCGTTGCCGGGGCGACATCTTGGGCCGCTTCGGCGGGTTTCCTGCCCACATTGGACTCGGTGCCCACAACCCACGTCCCAGGCGCTTGCTCGACTGCACGGGACCACGGATCCTCGGACGCGTTGCCACGTGCTGCCTGGGACGGTGTTGCCGACGCCCGGGGTGACGACGGTGATTGGGGTGTGGAAGGCGATGCCGATGCCGACGGGGATGCCGATGCCGACGGGGACGGGCTGGCCGCTGCGGGGGCAGCCGATTGCGTGCTGGTACGGCCGTAGCCCGAAGGCGGCTCCCAATCCGCAGGAGGCTCTTCATCCAGGGGTGGCGCGTCTTCGTCCAGCGGCGGACCCCAATCGTCGTCAGGGTACGAGTAATCGCCGGAGGGCTCGGGAGCCGGGGCCGGGACGGCTTCCGGTGCCACTGCAGCTGCCGGTGCAGCAGCCTGTGGGGGAGCTACTGGCGTGGCGGCCCGCGGGGGAGCTACTGGCGTGGCTGCCGGTGCGGATGCCGCCGTCGCCGAAGCGGGTGCGAGACCCCAGGCGGAGTCGACAGCTGACACCGGCGCCGGCGTCGAGGCTGCGTCCGCGGTGGCTGACGTAACATCTGCTGCTGTTTCCACAGGGGACCCGGCACCAGCCGACGCCTGGGCGCTTGCTGGTGCCGCAGCAGCCGGAATGTCCCGGCTAGTAGGTGCTTTTGGGTTTGGCTCAGAGCTCGCTGAGCTGTTGCCGCCAGCGACCGCGACGATCTGGCAGTCGATGCCGATGGTCTTATGAATCGCCTGCCGAAGGTTCTCGGAGTGATCCGCACGCCCGAACGCACCAGCAAGACCGCCCGTGGTGAATGCCAACGTCAGCACCTGGCCGTCGAATTGGGCCACTTGGGCATTCGGTTCCACGAGAGCCCAGGTACTGCGCTTGATCTTGGTCAGCGTCTGAAGAACGTCCGGCCATGCACGGCGCAGAGCCTCCACGTCGCCGCTGCCACCTGGGGTCGAAGTCTGGGCCTGCGCCGGAGCCGGAGCTGGAGCTGGGGCCTGCGCCGGAGCTGGAGCCTGAGCGGCAGGCTGCGCGGGTGCCTGGTGCGTCGCCGTTGCCTGCGCCGGGGCTGCCCGCTGAACCTGCGGAGCTGCCTGCGACGGGGGAGTGGTGGAAGCTTGGACAGGTGGGGTTTGCTGTGCTGGTGCCGGGACAGGAGCGGCTTGGGCCGGAGCAGCTTCCGGTGCAGCAGCCCGGGAAGATCGTTCAGCCGCCGGACGATCTTCGACGGGCCAATCGCTGGTGGATACTCGCGGTGCTGTAATGGCGTCGCGTGATCCACTACTGGTTGACGGCTCGGGAGCGGCGGGGGCCGCGGCGGCAGGGGCTTCCGCTGGCGCCGGAGTTGCCGGGGCGAGCGGCGCAGCTGCCTGCGAGGTAGCCGCAGCTGCGGGTGGGCCGGCAGCGACAGCCGGTGCGCCGGCGTCGCCCGCGTAATTCAGGCGCCGTTCCACGCGGTCGATGCGGGCCGCGATACCCCGCTCCGTCTGCTCGGAACTGGGCAGGAGGATGCGGGCACACAACAGCTCAAGGTGGAGGCGCGGCGATGTGGCCCCGGTCATTTCCGTGAGCGCGGTATTGGTGACGTCTGCAGCCCGGGACAGCTCGGCTGCCCCAAGGTTGGTTGCCTGGTTGCGCATCCGGGCGATCTGGTCCGCCGGCATACCGCGGAGGATGGCCTGCGCGCTCTCGGGCATCGCTTGGACAATGATGAGGTCGCGGAAACGCTCCAGAAGGTCTTCAACGAAGCGCCGGGGATCGTGGCCGGTTTGGATGACGCGGTCCACGGCTTTGAAGACCACTGCGGCGTCGGACGCTGCGACGGCGTCCACGATGTCATCCAGCAAGGAAGCGTGCGTGTAGCCGAGCAGGGCAACAGCGAGCTCGTAATCCAGGCCGTTTGGTCCGGCGCCGGCCATGAGCTGGTCCAGGACGGACAAGGTGTCGCGAACGGAACCGCCGCCTGCGCGGATGACCAGCGAAAGAACGCCGGGAGCGACAGGAACATTCTCCTGCTGGCAAAGGAGTTCGAGGTACTGCATGAGCGGCTCGGGTGGCACCAGCCGGAAGGGGTAGTGGTGCGTGCGGGAGCGAATGGTTCCGATGACCTTGTCCGGCTCCGTAGTGGCGAAGATGAACTTGATGTGTTCCGGCGGCTCTTCGACGATCTTGAGCAGTGCGTTGAAGCCGGCCGACGTGACCATGTGGGCCTCGTCAATGATGAAGATCTTGTAGCGGTCACGAACCGGGGCGAACGTTGCGCGTTCGCGGAGATCGCGGGCGTCGTCAACGCCACCGTGGCTGGCGGCATCGATCTCGATGACATCCAGCGAGCCGGAGCCGCCGCGTGCGAGTTCGATACAACTGGGGCACAGGCCGCAGGGGGTGTCGGTGGGTCCCTCGGCGCAGTTAAGGCAGCGGGCCAGGATGCGTGCGGACGTGGTCTTGCCGCAGCCGCGGGGGCCGGAGAAGAGGTAGGCGTGGTTCACACGGTTCTTGCGGAGCGCCGTCATCAGCGGCTCCGTGACGTGTTCCTGCCCGATAACGTCCGCGAAAGAGTCCGGGCGATACCTTCGATACAGGGCAGTTGTAACAGTCACAAGTGAAACCTACCTATAGAGACTGACATTTAAATAAGTGACCCCTCATGCACCCGCCAGAGCCCATCTACCCTTGCTACCTTCCGGTCCTGGGGGAGTTCAACAGGATGACGCCACATGAGGGGCCGTCGACAAGCTTACCCGAACTTGGGTTGGGGTTCGAATCGGCTCGAAGGGCTGTGGATAAGGCTCGACGGCGGGTGGTTAGGCTGCGTAAATCACCGCCACCCATTCACCGGCCACGTCATGAAAGCCGGCTCCTCGTAAGGGTGCGCCGCCCGCAGAGCCAGCACCACGCCGTCGAGCCTGTCCTCCTCGACCACGCACTCAACACGTACTTCGGGCACCTGCTCCTCAATCCCAACCTCGCCGATAGCGGGCCGTGCTCCCGGCAGAGGCGTGAAGCGCCCAGTGCCCGGTGCGGTGAAGGCGCAGTGCGAGTAGTTCCCTATTCGGCCCCCGCCGGCGTCGCCGATGGCCAGGAGGACCTCTTCAATGTGGGTCTCTGGTACGTAAACCACCAAGGCGTGGAGCTGCGTCATGGGGACATCCTGTCAACAAACTTCGGCTACAAACAGGTCTCAACCATTGCAAATCACCCGGCCTCAGCGGACCATGGGTATGTACACCGATTGGGGCAATCTCAAGATTGTGAGCTGCGGGGCCTGGGAGCGAGGGGCCGGACCCGGCAGCTCAACGTTGTACCGCAAGAATGGGCGCGTTGGGGGCGTCCATTTTTCCGTTAACGAGCCCTCCTTCGAGGGTGCTTGGACGTGGCAAATCAGCCCGATTACACGATGCCGAAATTCTCAGGTACAGTAGTATCTGCTTTCGAATCGGAAGCAAGGAGAATTCGCCTAGCGGCCTATGGCGCACGCCTGGAACGCGTGTTGGGTTAACGCCCTCGGGGGTTCAAATCCCCCATTCTCCGCCGAAAAAGGCTCCGGGATCCACGTGATCCCGGAGCCTTTCTCTTTGCCCAAAATTCGGCTCCCGCCATGATGGTTTTCCGGCATGAGGTCCGCACATTCCGAGCACGCCATTTGTCCTATGACGCGCTTTGCCGGACCTCTATGCCCTCCTAGGATTGCGTGGACTTGTTCGCAACCAGAGGGGATCCGGTGTCGGACCTTAGTGCGGCCCTGCCGAGTCGGGCTCGGGCGGCGGACCTGGACGCCATCAGGCTTATCGGAATCGCTGCCGTAGTGGTTGGGCATGTCTGGACGTCCGGGCCGTTCACTGACGCCCTGTTCGCGTGGCATGTCCCCGTATTTTTCATCCTGACGGGCTATCTATGGAAACCGGGCCGGACGGTGCGCGATGAGATCACCCGCCGCTCCAAGACGCTCCTGGTCCCGTACGTTGCTTGGCTGGCCGTCATCAGTGTCGCGTTCGCTTCCGTGGAGTACCTGCGCGGCGGATCCCTACCCGTCGAAGCACTCCGAAATGCAGTCTACGGCGGAGCTTTCGCGGTGCGACCATACTCCGCATTCTGGTTTGTACCGGTCCTCTTTTTCACGGCTGTGCTGTGCCGCTGGCTGGAACGCTTTCCGGCGTGGGTTGCGTGGATCATCGCTGGACTGGGGCTGGCAGCAAGCGTTATTGCGGGGGAGGTGATGGCAAGGACGCCGCTGGGAATAGCTTTGGCGGTGCCGTGCCTGGTGTTCGTCCTCGTCGGTCGCGCTTTGCCTGCCATGGTCCAACGCGTCCGCTATAGAACCGCCGTGGGCGTGGGTCTGATACTTGCCGGCATTGCCCTGACGGTGGGAGGTGCGGTGCGGCCGCTGAACATGAAAGACGGCGACTTCGGCACGGTCGCGTTGAGCGTGGTCAACGCATCAGCAATGAGCCTGGGGCTGATTCTTGTCTTCGCAGCGCTGTACCGCGGGGTTGGCCCCGCAGTGAATGGCCTGACGATCCGGCTGGCCTCCGCAGGGCTGGTGGTTGTTCTCACCCACGCATTTTTCCTCTACCTGCTCAACACGCCTGCGTCGGGAGCGATCTTGGACGCCGTTGTAGCTTTGGCGGTGCCCTTTGCTCTCGCCTTACTGGTGCTCCGGTCGCCGCTCCGCCGCTGGCTTGTGGGTTAGCCGTCAGCCTGCTGCTCGGTATCTTTCTGCTGAGCGGCGGCCACCCGTTCCAGCACTTCCCGGCAGGCCAGAATTGCCGGGTGGATCCGGCCGGCCGTCCTGGTGGAGGTGAACACGGTTCGCTCCGGCAGGCCGGGAAGGTCCAGGAGTTGGACTGTGCGGCTGCGGCCGGTCCACACGAGGTCCGGCATGAGTGCCACGGCGTTCCCGGATTCGATGAGCCGGATTTGGGCTTGGAGGTCGGCTGTTTCGTAGCGCACGTCCGGCTCGAATCCCGCGGACCGGCAGGCCTGCTCTGCCCAATGCCGGGATGCTGCGCCGCGGGGTTCCATGACCCACGGCATGGACGCCGTGTCAGCGAGGGTGGCTACGGTTTCGCCGCCAAGTCCTACGGGGGGAGTGGCCAGCCGGATGGCGTCGCTGGTAAGGGTAACCCGGTCCAGGCCGCTATGGTGCGGGGCCGCGTGGCCCGGGTATTGCTCGGCCACCACAAGGTCGAAGTCCCGCGCCCACGTTTCGTAGAGTGCGGTCTCCGGTTCGCGCTGTGTCATCTCCACGCGTACCTCGGGATACTCCTGGCGCATGATGGTGAGGAACTCAGGCAGCAACGCCAGTGCCGCGGACTGGAACACCGCCAGGCGCACGGTCCCGGTCACCGTGGACAGCGATGCCGCGAGCTCAGTTTCGGCTCGCTCCAAGGTTTCCAGCAGCGCAGCGGTGTGGGCCACCAGGATCTCCGCCTGCGGAGTCAACTGCACCCGACGCCCCGCTTTTCGCAGCAGTTCCACCCCCGCTTCCTTCTCCAATAGCGTCAGCTGCTGCGACACCGAAGAGGGGCTGTACTGCATCGCATCGGCTACCTCGGCGAGGGTTCCGCGGATCTTCAATTCGTGCAGCAAACGCAGCCTGCGGACGTCCAGCACGGCAGCCTCCAAAGATTCGGGATGAGTAATGAATATTCGTCAGAAAAGATCGCTTTTCCTAACGTGATTGTAGATCCATACTGATGGAAACAAACAAACTTCTCCGCCTCAGAAGGAGCCCCCATGACCAGCACCCTCCCGGATGCCACCGCCCCGCGCACCCATGATTCCGGGCAGTTCGATGCTTTGGCTCAGGAAGCCATTGCCTTGGTCCGCCACTGGCTTACCGAAGCCAGCAAGATCCCCGTGGACGTGTCCGCGCAGCGCCTCGCCGGCGTCTTGAAGGACCCGAACGGCCTTGACTTCACTGTCGGATTCGTCGACGGCGTCATCCGCCCCGAGGACCTGTCCGTCGCCGGCCGGAAGCTGGCCGAGCTGGCTCCGAAGGTGCCGAAGTTCCTCCCGTGGTACATGCGCAGCGCTGTCCGCGTGGGTGGCGTCATGGCTCCGATCGTCCCGCAGCTTGTCATCCCGATCGCCCGCCGCGTGCTCCGCGAAATGGTGGGCCACCTGATCGTTGACGCCACCGACGCCAAGCTTGGCCCGGCCATCGCCAAGATCCGCCAGGACGGTGTTCACCTCAACGTGAACCTCCTGGGCGAAGCAGTTTTGGGCGAGCACGAAGCCCAGCGCCGCCTGGATGGCACGTTGAAGCTCCTTGCTCGTGAAGATGTGGACTACGTTTCCATCAAGGAATCCTCCACCGTGGCACCGCACTCCCCGTGGGCTTTCGACGAAGCCGTGGATCACGTCGTGGAGAAGCTCACCCCGCTCTACCGCCTCGCTGCCTCCTTCCCCAAGCCCAAGTTCATCAACCTGGACATGGAGGAATACAAGGACCTCAGCATGACCATCGCGGTGTTCAAGCGAATCCTTGACATGCCCGAATTCAAGAACCTCGAGGCCGGCATCGTCCTGCAGGCCTACCTGCCTGATGCTCTCGGTGCCATGCAGGAACTGCAGGAGTGGGCGTCTGCCCGACGTGCCCAGGGTGGCGCTCCCATCAAGGTCCGCGTGGTCAAGGGTGCCAACCTTCCCATGGAGCAGGTTGAAGCATCCCTGCACGATTGGCCGTTGGCTACCTGGGGCACCAAGCAGGACTCGGACACCAGCTACAAGAACGTCATCAACTACGCCCTCACCCCCGAGCACATCGATGCTGTTCGCATCGGCGTCGCCGGCCACAACCTGTTCGACGTAGCCTTCGCCTGGCTACTCGCCAAGGAACGAGGCGTAACGAAGGGCATTGAATTCGAAATGCTCCTGGGCATGGCAACGGGCCAGGCCACCGCGGTCCGCAAGGACGTTGGCAGCCTCCTGCTCTACACACCCGTGGTCCACCCGGGTGAGTTCGACGTCGCCATCGCTTACCTGATCCGCCGCCTCGAAGAGGGCGCCAGCCAGGAAAACTTCATGTCCGCAGTCTTTGAACTCAGCGAAAATGAAGCGCTGTTCAAGCGCGAGCAGCAGCGCTTCCTGGACTCCCTGGCCGGAATGACGGACGAGGTTCCGGGCCCCAACCGCAAGCAGGACCGCCGTCTCCCCGCCGAGCCCGCGCCGCTGGAGGGCTTCAGCAACACCCCGGACACGGACCCGGCGCTCCCGGCCAACCGTGCATGGGGCCGCGACATCCTCAAGCGCATCCCCGGTTCCACCGCCGGCAACAAGATCGTGGAGTCCACCAAGGTCTCCGACGCTGCCCAGCTGGATCGGATCATCGCCACCGCCGTTGACCACGGCAAGGCCTGGGGCGCCCGCCCCGCCGCCGAGCGCGCAGCCATCCTGCACCGCGCCGGCGAGGTCCTCGAGGCCCGCCGCGCTGAACTCCTGGAGGTCATGGCGTCCGAGACCGGCAAGACCATCGATCAAGGCGACCCCGAGGTCAGCGAAGCAATCGACTTCGCTCACTACTACGCCGAGCGCGCCAAAGACCTGGAAACGGTGGACGGCGCCAGGTTCGTCCCAGCCAACCTCACCGTGGTGACCCCTCCGTGGAACTTCCCGGTGGCGATCCCCGCAGGTTCGACGCTCGCAGCGCTCGCCTCGGGCTCCGCCGTCGTGATCAAACCTGCAAAGCAGGCCCGCCGCTCCGGTTCGGTCATGGTGGATGCCCTGTGGGAGGCTGGTGTGCCGCGCGAAGTGCTGGCACTCGTTCAGCTTGAAGAGCGCGAGCTCGGCACCCAGTTGGTCTCGCACCCCAGCGTTGACAGGGTCATCCTCACTGGTGGCTACGAAACGGCTGAGCTGTTCCGTTCCTTCCGTCAGGACCTGCCGCTGCTCGCGGAGACCTCCGGCAAGAACGCCATCATCGTCACCCCGAGTGCCGACCTGGACCTTGCCGCCAAGGACGTCGTGTACTCGGCCTTCGGCCACGCAGGCCAGAAGTGCTCGGCTGCCTCGCTGGTGATCCTGGTGGGCTCGGTGGCCAAGAGCGCCCGCTTCCACAATCAGCTGATCGACGCTGCCCGTTCGCTGACCGTCGGCTACCCGGAGAACGCCACCACGCAGATGGGGCCGATCATCGAACCGGCCAACGGCAAGCTCCTCAACGCCCTCACCACCCTGGGCGACGGCGAAACGTGGGCCGTCAAGCCCGAGCGCCTCGACGAAACCGGCCGCTTGTGGTCCCCGGGCATCCGCTCGGGCGTCAAGCGTGGCTCCTACTTCCACCTGACCGAGTTCTTCGGCCCGGTGCTCGGTGTCATGACCGCCGAGACCCTTGAAGAAGCCATCGCCATCCAGAACGAGATCGAGTACGGCCTCACCGCCGGCCTGCACTCCCTGGACTCCGCGGAAATGGGTATCTGGTTGGACAGCATCCAGGCCGGAAACCTGTACGTCAACCGCGGCATCACCGGTGCGATCGTCCAGCGCCAGCCATTCGGGGGATGGAAGAAGTCGGCCGTCGGTGCCGGAACCAAGGCCGGCGGACCGAACTACCTGATCGGCCTGGGCAGCTGGCTCCCCGCCGAGGCCAAGGCCAAGCGCGGCACCATGCTTCAGGGCGCTGCCGCACAGATCCTGACTGCAGCCAAGTCTGCTGAGGTGACCGCCGAGGAACTCCACACCCTCCAGCAGTCACTCTTCAGCGACGCAGCAGCGTGGGAATCCGAGTTCGGCACCGCGAAGGATGTTTCCGCCCTGTCGGCTGAGCGCAACGTCTTCCGCTACCGTTCCCTCCCCGTCACGGTCCGCCTCTCCGAAGGCGAGCGGCTCGCTGAGTTGCTCCGCGTCGTAGCAGCCGGTGCAGTGGCTGGCTCGAAGCTGACGGTGAGCTCCGCCGTCGTACTTCCCGACGCTGTGGTGAGCGTGTTCGCGAACCTGGGCGTCAGCGTCCGGATCGAGGACGACGCCGCCTGGCTGGCCCGGGCGGCACGGTTCGACGCCGGCCGGATCCGCCTGATCGGTGGCGACTTCGCCGCGCTGAGCGCAGCCATGGGTGGCCGTCCGGACGTGGCGGTCTACCACGGCGCTGTGACCCAGGCCGGCCGGATCGAGATGCTGCCGTTCCTCCGCGAGCAGGCCGTTTCCATCACCGCGCACCGTTTCGGCACCCCGAACCACCTCTCGGACCACCTGATCTAGCACGCGAGAACAGGTTGAAAGCCAACCCCTCTGCGATACTCACTTGCGCGGAGGGGTTGGCTTTCGGCTTTAAGCCTCCGCGTATCCCAGCCTCTGCAACCTTCGCCGGGCGGCCAGCTCACTGGGTCCGTGGGAGCCCAAGGCAAAGCGAACCATGCCCAGCACGGCCCGGGCAGCGGTGATGACGGGCAAAGGAACCGGACCCAAACCGGCACGGCGAATACCCAGCATTTCGCGATACTTGGGTTCAAGGCTTGCGACGGCGGCCGCGAACAGGATGGTGTAGCCGGGCTTGAGGAGTGGGCTTAGGGGCGGATAGCGGATAAAGGACACCGTCTGGGCGAGCCGCTCGTCGGCCCTGAGTATCCCGGAGGCGTACCACTGTTCGAGTTCGTCACGGACCTGAGCCTCAGTGAGCGGCGGGTCTACAACTCCCATGAGCCTCCCCGCGGCCGCCCATTCACGAACGTAGGCATCAGGACCGCCCGGGATGGGCCTTCCCCAGATGCGGTTGGCGGTGATGAAGGAATCCGCGTAGGTGACGTGAACCCAGCGGAGAAGCTCGGGATCGTTGGCGGCATACCCGCGCGTGACCCCGTTGCCGTCCACGTACGTCCCCCGGACGCGCTCATGGATCTTCCGCACACGGGCGGTGGCTGCCTCGGCGGCCTCCGTGGAACCGTACGTCACCGTGAAAATCCAGCGGACAGTGTTTGCCAACCGGCCAAGAGGGTCCTTCTGAAATCCCGAGTGCTCATAAACCCCTGCCAGAGCGCCGGGATGCAGGGCCTGCATCAGCAGGACCCTGATCCCGGCCACAATGGTAGCCACATGACCATGCACCGCCCAGACGGCCGATCCCGGAAGGTGATAGCCGGCGTCGTTCCCTTCAGCAAGGCGCGGTACCCACTCCGGAGGCGTGCCCGACGTCCCCGTGAACGTGCGCTGCAGCTCATGCCTATACTCCGTGAGGTAATTCCTCATAGATCCCATGAGACCTCGCTTTGGCTCGCCTGTACAGGGGAGATCAGCTGCGCACGCGTCGCCGTTTCGGTGCTGCCGCCACCAAGAGCGCGGCGATGGCGACGGCGGCACTCAGGATCAGGCCCGGACGGTACTGTTCCAGCATGGCTTGGGCGCTGACGGTTCCGGCGGCCTGACCGTGTCCGCTGACGAGGGCTGTGGTGACTGCCAAAACCGGTGCGGCGCCCACTTGGGTGCTCGTTTGTATCAGCCCGGCAGCCAGCCCCTGCTCGGAATCGCGAATGCCGGCAGTCGCCTGAGAATCAGTTGTGTGGCACCGAACTTTTCAATGAGGCGGTCCGCGAACGGCGCGCTGCCCATGACCAGCAAACCTGCCGGCAGTAGGGCAAGCGCCATTCCCAGCGGTGTCCAGCCCAGCACCGACTGCAGGTACATGGTGACGATGAACTGGAAGCTGAGGTAGGAGCCGAACAGCCCCACGGCGCTGAGGTTTGCCCTGGCCACCCAGCCTTCCTTGAGGATGCTGAAGCGGATCAGCGGATGCTTGACCTTGTTTTCGATCACCGCGAAGGCTGCCAGCACGGCGATGGACACTGCGAATCCGGCGATTGTTGCCACAGATCCCCAGCCCTGCTCCGGTGCTGAAACCAAGGTGTAGACCAGGCCAAGCATGCCCAGTGCGAGGGTAACGGCACCCCAGATATCGTGCCCGCTGTTCTCCGCTGAGGGCTTGTCCTTGGGGATGAATTTCATGCCCAGGAGGACAACCACCACCGCGATGGGAACCGAGACCAGGAACGTCCAACGCCAGCTCAGGCTGGTCATGAGGCCGCCCACCACCAGGCCCAGTGAGAAACCGCTGGCGCCGAACGTGGTGAAGATGGACAGCGCTTTATTGCGCTCGCGGCCTTCGGCGAAGTTGGTGGTGATGATGGAGAACCCGGTGGGTGCGGTGAATGCGGCGGCCAGTCCCTTGATGAAGCGCGTAGCGATCAGGATGGCGGGGTCGTCAACCAGCCCGCCCAGCAAGGACGCCGCGGCAAAGACGGTCAAAGCGATAAGGAAGATTCGACGGCGGCCCAACAGGTCCGCGAGTCGGCCGCCCAGGAGCAGGAGGCTCCCGTAACCAAGGACGTAGGCGGAGACGATCCACTGCAGGGAGTCGGTTCCGAGATTGAGTTCCTGCCCGATGGAGGGCAGCATGGCAACGCCGCGTGACCGTCAACTGCAGGACCGCCAATTGGTGGAGCAGTGGCGCAGCATCCAGAACTCCTACTTCCGCACCGCCGGAGCGATCGACCGCGCGCTCGAAGCCAAGTTCGACATTGGCCTCAACGAGTTCGAAATCCTGGACCTGGTGGCCGAGAGCGAAGAGTCCGCGTGCCGCATGAAGGCCTTGGGGGAGCGCACCCCCATGACCCAGAGTGCTGTGTCAAAGGTGGTGGATCGCCTGGAAAAAGCGGGCCTGGTGTCCCGCGAAACCTGCGCCGACGATCGCCGGTCCCTCTTCCTGGAATTGACCGAGGCGGGCCGCGCACTTCACGCCACTGCCGCCGTCGAACACCGCGCCCTGCTCAAGGAAAACCTGGGCTCCTAGCCGCAGAAGTCCAAGCTCAAGATTCTTGAGCCAAAACTGAGGCAACCTTTCGGTAGAAGGGACCCGGGAAGCCTTTATTTCTCCCCTGATACCCGCAACAATGGTGCTTGCACGCCAGGCTGGGGTTTGGTGCCGCTGGCTTTGGGGAGTGTTTTGTGGGCAAGCATCATGAATCAGACCGGGCAGTAGAACTGATCCGCACCGTAGGTTTCCACCGCGTTCTGATCGCAGGGAGCCTCGCGGTCCTCGCCTTCTTCGCGTTTGGCTTCCAACCCTTGAACGCTGTCTCCAGCAGTTCCGTGGGCGGAGCACTGGCGCAGGGGGTGGTGGAACCGACAGCCCTGGGCACCCTGGTGCCGCCGGAAGCCGAAACCCTGGTCATCGACCCCACCATGGAACCACCCCAGCAGGTTGCCGGTACGCCCATGGTCTACTTCGACCGCGCCATGATCCGCACAGTCAGCAAAGACGGCTCCACAGGCCTGACCGTTGCCTCCGCAGGGCTGTCACGACCCCCTGCAGGGAGCCTCTATTCGCCGCTTGAGGTCCTCAACAAGAGTTCGTCCTACGGCTACCGCTATAGCCCCTTGACGGGCCTGGCCGGAGAATTCCACTGGGGCCAGGATTACGCAGCCGCCTGCGGTACGCGTGTGTACGCTGCCGACGCCGGCGTGGTGCGGGCTGTCGGGTGGCACGTATGGGGCGGTGGGAACCGGGTTGAAATCGAGCACGGCAACGGCCTGGTCACCACCTACAACCACCTCCAGGCGATCGGCGTCACTCAAGGCCAATCGGTGCGGGTGGGCGAGGTCATTGCAGAGGTTGGGACCACCGGATGGTCCACCGGCTGCCATCTTCACTTTGAGACGATCGTCAACGGCCTTCATACTGATCCCGCCAACTGGACGCTGTTGCCCATCCGGCAGGTTGATGCGCTGCAAACCATCGCCATGGTGAACTACCAGCCCGGTGTTGGCACCGGCACCTCGGCAACACCGCAGTGGGCCGTTCCGGTGTCGGATGGCACCACCCGGGCCGTCATCGGTGGAGAGCACGAAAACGACGAACCCCTTCCGGTTCCACCCTCAGCTCCCTCGGGCACCACCCCGCCTGCCACCAACCCACCCAGCAGCCCTGGCGGTACCCAGACCACCCCGCCTGCCACCACGACGCCGGTTCAAACCACGACGCCCACGCCCTCACCTTCCGTGACGGCTACTCCGACGCCGACCGCCACCCCCACGCCGACCCCTACGGCTACAGTGACACCGACGCCGACCACCACTGCGACACCGACGCCGACTGCCTCCACAACACCATCGCCGTCAACCAGCGCGCCGGAAACCAACATAGTCCCGCCGGCTCCTGTGGCGCCGGCTCTGGTAGCACCCGCTCCGGCTGCACCGGCCCCCGTAGCGCCTGTTGTGGTGGAACCTGCGCCGGTGGTTGTGGCGCCAGTACCTGTTGCACCCGCGCCGGTAGTTACCCAGGCCGTTGCTCCAGTGGCTCCTGCCCCTCCGGTGGCTCCTGCACCCTCGCCTGTTGCAGTCCTCCCGACGTCGCTGCCGGCAGTAGTCCTGCCGCCCGGATACATTCTGATCGCCCCGGACCTGGTCCAGCGGCCGGACGGTGTGCTGGTGCCGTTGTCCTCGCTCATCCTTCCCACGCCCTAGGTTTCGCCACCCAAGCCGGCTCCCGTAAGCTCGATGGCGGCAATACCGCCAGACGACGTCGTCAGGAAGCGAATCCCATGACCAGCCTGTACAGCATTCCCCTCACCTTCAACGATGGCACCGAAGCAGACTTCGGCCGGTTCGAAGGCCAGGCGGTCCTGGTGGTAAACGTCGCTTCAGAGTGTGGCTTCACGCGCCAGTACGCAGGCCTCGAGGAGTTGTACGGCAAGTACCGCGGCCAGGGCTTGGAGATCCTGGGGGTGCCTTGCAACCAGTTTGGCGGGCAGGAGCCCGGCGCGGACCACGAGATCGCTGAATTCTGCGAACGGAACTTCGGTGTGTCCTTCCCGTTGACCAGCAAAGCCAACGTCCTGGGAAAGCAGCAACATCCCTTGTTCGCGGAGCTGACCCGGGACGAGGATGGGCAGTCGGCCAAGGTCAAGTGGAACTTCGAGAAGTTCGTCATAAACCGCAAGGGAGAACTTGTAGCAAGGTTCCCATCCGCAGTGGAGCCCGACTCCGAATACCTCATGAAAGCAGTGGAAGAGGCGCTGGCATAGACGCCGCTGATCCAGAAGGGAGAAAAGTAATTTTCCAACATTCCGCCGGATGTTAGCCAGTTGTTGGCTTGTTGTCTGGTTGGATTGGGACTACTGGATTGATACGGGAGAAGCCGTCTCCCACCAAACGCTAAGGCGAAGCTATGGAGCTCATCGAGGCCGAATACCCCAAACCAGGTCATGTGCTTTTGCACCTGAGCGATCTTCACCTGGTGGGTGGTCCGGGCACGCTCCACGGCTCGGTGGACAGCTCGGCCAGGCTCCGGGAGATCTGTGAGCAAATCATCGCCTCAAGGATCCGACCCGAGGCCATCATTTTCACCGGAGACCTTGCCGACAAAGGCGAGTTGGAAGCTTACGAGCACCTCCGCGAAATGATTGAACCCCTGTGTGCGTCACTTGGAGCCAAAGCTATTTGGGCCATGGGCAACCATGACAACCGGGCAAACTTCCGTTCAGCGTTCGCCGACGCCTCTGCAGCCAGCAAGCCCCAAGACCCCGTGGACCGCAGCTACTTCGTCAACGGGCTCCGCATCATCACCCTGGACACCACGGTCCCCGGCCACCACTACGGCGAACTGTCGGAATCGCAGCTGGAGTGGTTGGAAGCTGAATTGGCAACGCCGGCCCCGGACGGCACCATCCTGGCCCTCCACCACCCGCCCGTCCCATGCGTGCAGGACCTCGCCGTCCTGGTGGAGCTGCGTGGCCAAGCCGCACTGGCCGCCGTCGTGCGTAATACTGACGTCCGCGCCATCCTGGGCGGTCACCTGCATTACTCGACGACGGCGAGCTTCGCCGGCATCCCGGTATCGGTCGCCTCAGCTACGTGTTACACCCAGGACCTGGCGGTGCGCGCCGGCGGACAGCGCGG
Organism: Paenarthrobacter sp. TYUT067; assembly: GCF_023656375.1. Lineage (NCBI taxonomy): Bacteria > Bacillati > Actinomycetota > Actinomycetes > Micrococcales > Micrococcaceae > Paenarthrobacter > Paenarthrobacter sp. TYUT067. Next base: position 273,918 of record NZ_JAMOIT010000001.1, on the reverse strand, counting down.
GCGCGACGGAGCGCAGTCGTACAACATGATCCATGTTTACGAGCACACGATCGTGCATTCAGTGGTCCCGATGTCCGGAGGAGTCACTGTAGGTGAGCCAGTGGATGCCGACGAGGTTCAGCGGCGCTTGGCCGAAGCCGGTATCCGCATTCCGCACGAGTCCCGGGTAGGGGCTCACACATCGCCGGGCACGCACACCTCTTCGCTTCCGATGGTTTCCTCCGGCCCTACTTCTCCCAAGGCGCCTTAACGGGGAAGTACTTCTCCAGGAAGTCGGTCACCAGGTCTGCGCGCTCGTTTGCTTCAACCTCGGGGAAGCTGCCGTCGTTGAGGCAGAAGAAGTCCATGTGGCGCTTTGCCAGGAGCTTGGGCAGATAGTGCAGCCCGGCCCACATGGTGGAGTCCACATACCTGACCTTTGCGCTGGTCTGCGTGACGGCGCGGCCCGTGAGCAGGGCGTAGTAGTGATAGAACGAGTTGGTCACGGAAATGTTGTCCGCGGCCCGGAACCGGCTACCTGCGGTCTTCGCGAACTCGGCCGGGAATTCCTTCTCCATTTGTGCCACCACACTCCTGCGCAGCGGCGCGGCCGTGTGCTCAAGGTGCCGGGTGGTGATTCGGCCAAAGCGCTCCCACAGCAACTTGCGGTTCACACGGGCTGCGTTCTCAAAACCGCTGCGTTCGGCGTCGTTCTCACCCAGGCCGATCCGGGTGTCGGCCTCGATGAACTTGGTGATGCCGCCGGGCGTGAAGAACATGTCAGGACCCACGGGACGGCCAAAGAACATGTCGTCGTTGGAGTACAGGAAGTGCTCCGAGAGGTCCTTGATGTGGTGCAGCTGGCATTCCACGGCCTGGGAATTGTGGGTAGGCAGAACTGAGGGGTCGGCAAAGAATTCCTCGCTCCGGACGATGGTCACCGAAGGGTGGTCGGCCAGCCATTCCGGTGCGGGGGAGTCCGTTGCGATGAAGATCCGCCGGATCCACGGAGCGAACATATGCACTGAGCGCAGCGCGTACTTCAGCTCGTTGATTTGCCGGAAACGGGCTTCGTGGTCATCGCCCTCGCCGAGGACGGCGTCGGCTTGCTGTGCGCGCCTCCTGGCGATGTACTCGGGGTCGCTGCCGTCCACCCACGAGAAAACGATGTCGATGTCGAAATCGATGTCGCTGGCGTGGTCCGCGAACATGTTTTCGATAGTGGGCCAGGACAGGCCATGCCTCTGAACCGTGCCTCGCACCGCGTCCTGACGCAACATGGTGCGGCGGGTCAGGGAGTTCTCCACAGGGAGTTCCAGGTGGTCGCCCTCGAACCTCCACAGCTCAAGCTGTACGCCCAGGGCGGGGCCGTACCAGAGACCGCCGCCGATCTCGACGCGCGGCCGGTACAGGCGGAAGATCCGGGCTTTCCGGTTTGCGGACAGCTCGCCATCTGCAACCAGCACCGAGGTCTTCTTTTTGGCATCCACGGTCATGGAGTAGAACGGCTCATTGCGGAAAGCCGAGACCAGTGCCTCCCGGACGTCCTTGCGGGACTCCCAGTCCACGGCAATGACGGGCCGCTCATCATTTCCGCGCACCAGGATGAAGTCGATACCGGCAGCGTCCAAAGCGGCCCGGACAGCCAGGAGATCGGACACCATGGCCTGTTGCGGGGTCAGGTCGTCGTTGACCAGGGCGTACCGCCCGCGGTGACGAACGACGTCGGACCTGTGCTTAAGATGCGCGACGACGGCAGGCGAGATTGCCTCAGCAATCGTGTCCTCTTCGATGGACGGGCTGCCGTGGTAAATCGGATCGACCTGTGCTTGTGTGATGGCTGTATCTCCGGGATCTTTGCGGTGCGGGTTGCTCTGAAACTCTACAACTATGATGCGCTGGAACTTAGATCGAAAGGGCCTCGCGCCAGCTGCGGAGGAATGCGCCGCCGGCGTCGTCGTGGATGACGTCGTCGGCCAGTTCAAGGTCGGCCGCCGTCAGGATGGTGTAGGGCTTGACGGGTATGCCATCTGCCGGCCGGACGTCCACGTGCTTCACATCGTGATCGTTGTGGTGAAGCCAGTCTGCCATGGCGTAGTCCGTACGGGAATCACCCACAGTCCTCCAGGAGAGCGGGGTGATGCCCTGGGCCGCCAGGAGTTCAACGGCCCGGCTGGCCCCGAGGTCCTTGCCCAGGCGGACGGATTCGATGTCCGTGGAGATGATGGTGGGGTCCAGGCGGTAGTCCGCAGTGTCATCGGACTCCGGTGCGTGGTGGTCCAGGATGGCGGCGTTGAGGCCGTGGCGTCCCATGATCTCCAGTGCATCGGCGTCGAAAAGCTTCTGCTCGGCCAGGTAGTCCTTGCTGGCCACGTCCACGTGCTGCTCCACCGAAACCATGGCGCGCTTCGTCTCATCGAAGAACATGTGCGCCGAGTAGTCCTCGGCAACAAGCCTGCGGATATCGTCCCCGTACGCTGCGGGCACGGCGAGCTGGTGGTCCACATGGATGGGACCGGGCCCTTCTGCGGTGTAGCTGAACCAGACGGCGCCCTTCTCGCAGATTGCGTGAATGACAGTGTCAGCCGGCATGCCCGCCGCAATCATGGGCTCCATGACCTGCTCGCTGATAAACGCATCCGAGCGCCCCGTGTTGAAGATGACCGGTATGCCCGCGGCAGCCAGGGCCACCATGTCCGCAATGATGTCCGGCTTGACGTCGCGCGTCACAGGGCTGGCGATGGGACCATCGACGTCCAGCAGCAGCGCCAGCGCGGGCGTCGCACGGGCAGCGGTCCGGTGAGTACCTTGGAGCGGTTGAGTCATGCCCCCATTCTGTCAGTCCCGGAGGTTCCCATCACAGCTATGACTTCTGTGACGCCATGCGAAGGTTAGTCACCTTTTGGCCACAACCTGCCTGTGCTGCGGGTCACAAGTTCCGTTAGCGCGGCATCTTCCATAGGCTTGCAGGGTGATCTTCAAAGCTGTGGGCGAGGGACGCCCGTACCCTGACCATGGATTCTCTGCGCCGCGGGACTGGGCTGCCCTGCCCCCGCGGCCCATCCGCCTCGATGAATTGGTGACCACCAAACGGACCTTGGACCTGGAGGCGCTGTTGGCTGAGGACTCAACGTTCTTCGGTGATTTGTTCCCGCACGTGGTCCAGTATCAAGGGGTCATGTACCTCGAAGACGGACTTCACAGGGCGGTCCGAACCGCGCTCCACCAAAGGACAGCCATTCACGCACGTGTATTGGTAATCGATGGCTAGCAAGGGCAGGCGTCCCAAAGATGTGACGCAACTCCATGGACACCGGGTAGTCACAGGGCCCGAACTTCGGGCGACCTTTGCCGAGGACGAGCTGGCGCACAAAGGCCGCTTCCGGCGGAGGCTGTTCCATGGAATCGTCCTTGTCCTGTTGGTGGGTGTCATAGCTGCCGGCGCGGTGGGTGCGTGGGCGATCATGAACGGCGTGGTCAAGGTTCCCAGCGCCATCGCCAGCAAAGCTCCCATTAGCCTGTGTCCCACCACCACGTTCGACTACGTCCCGAACGAGACCGTGACGCTCAACGTCTTCAATGCCACCTCACGCGGAGGGCTGGCCGGCACAGTGGCAGAACAGTTCACGGCCCGGGGCTACAAGGTGGCCTCGGTGGACAACAGCGATACCGCCTATTCGGGCATTGGCGTGGTGGTCTCGGGCGTCAAAGGCCAGGCCGCGGCGTTCAATATCCAGCGGAACCTTGCAGGAACGGATTACTTCGAGGACAACCGTGAGGACGAGTCCGTGGACGTGATCCTCACGCCAGGCTTCGAAGGTTTGGTGGAGCCACAGTTGGTGGACCAGACACCGGGCACGCTGGAGTGCCCGCGGGAGGACCTGCGGATCGCTGACAACTCCAAATGGCCCATTATTCCCACGCTTCCTGCAGGGCAGTAGTTAGCCCGCCAAGGCGTCGTGGGCTGGCGCTTCGAGCCTGACGGGCCTCCCGGCGTCGTCGAACCGGGCACCAGCGCCCAACTGAATGAAACGCACCGTTTGTGCCGTATGAAGTTCAACAGCTGAGTGAGGCTCGACGTCGGAGGCCGGCGACGGCGCGGGAGTCTCGCCGTCGGGCGTTCGGTTGCGGCGTGCGGCGCTGGCTGAGAGCGTTCCGAGAATGAGCCGCGCCAACTGCTCGACGTCGACGTCCGGCAGATAGCCCTGCCGTACTCCGTCCTGGAGGATGTCCTGCAACAGTACGTTGAGATCTCCCACGTGGTCGGCCAGCTTGGCGAAGGACCCGGGGGAGAGGACTGCAGCCATGGCCGGGCCAGGGGGCAGATGGCGTCGGCTGAGATCCTCCACCTGGGCGCGGACGTAAAGGGCAAGGCGGTCAACCGGGTTTTCCAGCGCGGCCAGTGAATCGCGGAGGTCCACAATGAAGCGCTCGGTCTCGTCCAAGGCATACGCGATGAGCAGTTGCTCCATGTCCGCGTAGTAGTTGTAGACAGCCGTGCGTCCCACGCCGGCGTGGCGCGCAACGTCGGTCATGGTGAGGCCGGGGAGTCCATGGGTGAAGAGGAGCTCTCCAAAGGCGGTGAGAATCCGACGTTGGGTCGCGGCGCGTTGGGCAGCATTCGTGGCGGCCGTGATCCTTGGCATACAGACACTTTACCGCGATCTGTCACTAAGAGCGGTGAAGCGTTGACATCAACTGTGTGCAGAAGCCTGTGCCGTGGTGCGGCGGAGGACCAGATGCGGTGTCCGGACCACGCTGCCCGGTGACTGTGTCCCCTCGATTCGGTCTACCGCCCGGCCAACGGCGGCGGCAGCAAGGAGCGGAGCGTCCTGGCTGACAGAGGACAATTGCACGTAACTTAGCCTGGCGAAGTGACTGTCGTCGTAACCGAGTATGGAGACATCCGCGGGAATGCTGATCCCCGCGGCCTTGAAGCTTTCCATTACTCCCAGCGCCTGCCTGTCATTGAAGGCGATGACAGCCGTGGGCAGATCCGTCTGAAGGATCTGCCCCGCACCCATGCCGTCCTCCTCGCCGGGGCCGCCTGGAATAATCACAGGTTGCAGGCCGTGCCGGATCATTTCGGTACAGTACGTCTCCCGACGTTTGTCCGACGAGACGGCAGAGCCACCGTCCACATGAACGATCCGTCGATGGCCAAGGCTCACCAGGTGGTCCACGGCTATCGAGATGCCGGCGTAATCATCACTGCTGACCGAGTCCACAGAATCGCCTACGTCGTCGCGTAGCAAGCTCACAACCGGCACTTGGCGGGCGTGCAGTGCCAGGTCTTCCGCGCTGAGGGTGGGAGCGATGATGATCAGCGCCTCCGCACCTACATCCAGCAAAGTCTCGATGGCGCGGGCCTCAGGCCTGCCGTTGGCCACTGCGCTCAGTGCTATTTCATAGCCTCTGGCCGAGGCCTCGGCATAGGCGGCATCCACGATTTCGGCATGAAAAGGCTGTGAACTGGAAAAGATGAGGCCCAGGAGTTTGGTTCGGCTGCTTCGCAGCAGCCTGGCCCGGGAGTCCGCGCGATATCCGAGTTGGCGGGCCGCCTCCAAGACTTTTTGCCGCGTTGATTCCGCCGCGCCGGGTGCACCCCGCATCACGATGGAAACAAGTGCGCGTGAGACACCGGCGGCCTCGGCTACGTCCATCAGGGTGGGGCGGCGCTGCAGTTCGGACATATTTTCCTCCAAGTGCGTTCAGTGTATAGAACGATCTAGACGCAGTGCGAATCGCATGCCACTATGGATCGACTAGAACGATCTAGAAGAATTTTTTAGGAGCAAGCATGGGTTACCTTCAGCATCCGGCCAGAGAAGACCGGCCGGTTCGTATTGGTCTGATTGGAGCGGGGTGGATTGGGACTTTCCACGCTGAATCCGTGGCGCAACGCATCCCCTCTGCCCGGCTTGAAGCAATCGCCGACCCCGCTCTTCCCGCCGTCGAGGCATTGGCGGGCCGCCTGGGTGTGGGCAAGATCAGCACCGACGCCGAGGATGTACTGAACGATCCGGACGTGGATGCTGTCCTCATCTCCGCTCCGGCGCGGTTTCATTCCGGGCTGATCGCGGCAGCAGCGCGGGCAGGTAAGCATGCCTTCTGTGAAAAGCCGGGAGGCCGAACGGTGGAAGAGCTTGATGCGGCCCTGGAAGCAGCACACGCCGCAGGCGTGGTTGTCCAGTTCGGTTTCAACCGCCGCTACGCGAATGACTTCGCTGCCGCCCGGCGACTCATCGATGCCGGCGCCGTAGGGACCCCGCAACTGCTTCGGTCCTTGACCCGCGATCCAGGCAGCCCGGACGGGATCGCCAACCCGGAGCGGATTCCGCCGGGCACCATCTTCCTTGAAACACTCATCCACGACTTCGACACCCTGAACTGGCTGAACCCGGGCGCTGTCCCTGTTCGCGTTCATGCTGTGGCTGACGCGCTGGTGGCTCCTGAAGCAAAGGAGGGTGGCCTGTTGGATACTGCCGTGGTCACTGTGACCTACAGCAACGGGGCCATTGCCGTGGCCGAGGCCAACTTCAACGCGCTTTACGGCTATGACGTGCGGGGAGAAGTTTTTGGCTCTGCCGGAATGGTGACGGCGGGAGGCCCCCAGGCCACCACGGCCACAAGCTACACCGCCGCCGGTATCAATGCGGACACCGTCCGCCTGAATGTTGACCTCTTCCATGATGCGTACACAGCCGAACTCGCCCACTTTGTGGAGTCGGTGAAGGCTGACCGCGACGGCATCCAGGCCTCCGCTGCTCCCAAAGCTCCCGGTGGAATCGATGCGCGGAACGCCCTTGCCGTGGCCCTTGCCGCCACCCGTTCAGCCCAAACCGGGTTGCCAGTTGATGTGGCAGATATTGCCGTCCTTAGCCCAGCGGAACCCGCGCTGCAAAGGGTGGGGGATAAAGCATGAGCTTCCGCCTGGCTGCCTGCGCTGAGATGCTCTACGGCGAACTGCCGTTGATAGAGCGTGTGAAGAGAATTCATGAGCAAGGCTTCGAGGTGGAGTTGTGGGACACCCGGGGAGGGGACATCCCGGCCCTGGCAGCAACGGGCGCCCGGTTCTCTTCGATGAGCGGCTACTTCGGCGGTAGCCTCACTGACCCCGGTAGCGCAGATGAAGTGCTGGCATCGGCGGAGAAACTGATTCCTGTCGCGCTTGAACTTGGTATCGAGCGCATGGTGGTCCACCCTGCAGAACTCGGAGAAGGCGGCAGGGCTGTCCGCCCCGTTCACCGGTCTACCGGCGAGATGTGGCTGACGGGCCGGAGCACGCTCGAACGTCTGGCGGCCTTGGGCGAGAAGCACGGTGTGGTCTTCGCCTTGGAAAACCTGAACACCGTCCTGGACCACCCCGGAATCCCTTTGGCACGCGCCAAAGACACCTTGGCGCTGGTGGCGGCGGTGAACCACCCCAACGTCAGGATGATGCTGGATCTCTATCACGCCCAAATTGGTGAGGGGAACCTCATTGAACTCGTCCGGGCCGCATTGCCTTGGGTAGGAGAAATACAGGTAGCCGACGTCCCCGGCCGCTGTGAACCCGGCACCGGGGAAATCAACTACACCGGTGTGGCATCAGCCCTGAAGAAGGCCGGATACGAGGGCGTGGTGGGTTTGGAGGCGAATGCCGCGGGAGGATCCGGCCTGGAAGCAGGGGACACCGCGCTGGCGGCCTTCCGTGCGGCCTTTGATAGCTAGCTGGGTGCGGCCGACGCATCCGTCCGAGATGACGGCGTGAGCTTTTGCGTTGACGCCCGCGGGCGCCAGTCCTCTGCGTCCGCGGGCCAAAACTCGCGTAGCATCAAGGAAAACCGGTCAACAGCAGCGCCGGCCAACAGCAGTTAGGGGGCGTCTTGCGCGCAACGGTCAAGGACGTAGCGCGCCGTGCGGGGGTCTCGCCCAAAACGGTTTCGAATGTGATGAATGGGATCGTGCCTGTCAGCGGCCCCACACGGCTCAGGGTTGAGCAGGCCATGGCTGAGCTGGATTACGTCCCCAACCTTTCGGCACGCGGACTGCGGAACGGGCGGTCAGGGGTTATTGGGCTGGCGTTGCCGGACCTGGCCACTCCGTTTTCCGCAGAGATTGCCCAAAGCATTGTGGAGATTGCCCACGAGCAAGGCTTTAGCGTGCAGATCGAGGAAACGGGCTCGGATCCACAGCGTGAGCAGGAGTTGATGACACGTGCGCGGGCCAACCTCATCGACGGCCTGATCCTCAATCCCGTGGTCCTGGATGAGAGTGCCGTGAAAGTTGGCATTGCACTGCCTCCTGTAGTCCTGCTCGGTGAGGTGTCCCAGCAGTTGGCTGACCGGGTGTTTGTGGACAGCTTCGCAGCCGCGCGGGACATGACCCTGGCGCTCGCCAGCTCCGGACGGCGGCGTATCGCCGTGCTGGGCACCACCCAGGGGCGCGGATCCGCGGCGGCCCTTCAGCGTACCCAGGGGTATGAAGCGGCTCTGGACAGCCTCGGGATTCCGCGCGATGAATCGCTGATGATCCCGTGCGAAAAGTGGACGCCGGAAACCGCCGCGAAAGCCCTGGGTGCTTATCTGGAAGCGAATCCCGTTCCCGAAGCATTGTTCTGCTTCACGGATTCCATGGCAATTGGTGCGCTGAACGTGCTCTGGAAGAGGGGCTTGCGGGTTCCGGAGGACATTGCGGTAGCGGGCTTTGATGACATAGCCGATGGCCGCTACGCCGTTCCTTCGCTGACCACGGTCTCTTTCGACAAGCGCACCATCGCCAGCGAGGCACTACGTCTGCTGACAGAGCGCATGGCGGACAGGGGCTCCGCGCAGCGCGTGGTCAGCGTTGAATACACCATCGTCGAACGGGACAGCACCCGCTCCTAGGGGGACGCTCCGCAAGGATGAGTCGAGAGTCATCCATCAAATTGTGCGCGCTAACAATTTTCTCTTGCCCTGCCTATTACATCGATGTAATGTGAGACCTGCGTCACCCTTGGGCCAACCTTAACTTCAGAGCGGGGACGCGCCGGAGCCGGAATTCCATGCAGTAGCAGTGCAGCAACGCACTCCAGTAAACGCACCACAGCAGTGACCTTTCAGCGGACCCATCCAAAGGAGTGACGGGTGAAGCAGTTTGAATCTTTGACCGGGAAACAGTTGTCCCGGAGACAATTAATGACAGGGTCAGCCCTCCTTGGCGGCGGCCTCCTGGCGGCAGGCCTCACGGGCTGCGGAGGTGCAGCACAGGCCGCGGCGGTTCAGGACATCGGGTTTTGGCACCTCCTTTCCGGCGGTGACGGCATCAAGATGCAGGCCATGATCAACGCCGCCAACCAGGCCAATCCAGGATTCAAGGTGCACCCCACCGTGCTTGCCTGGGGTCCGCCGTACTACACCAAACTGGCCATGGCATCGGCGGGAGGTCGCCCACCGGAGGTGGCCATCATGCACGCCAGCCGGGTTCCCGGGTATGCGCCAGGTGGACTCATTGAGCCGTGGGACCTGGACCTGCTTGCAGAGAATGGCGTGACGGCCTCCGATTTCGCCCCCAGGATCTGGGAAAAGAGCCAGCACAACGGCAAGGTCTTCTCCATCGCACTGGACTCCCACCCGTTCGTGATGTTCTACAACACGGATATAGCAGGAAAAGCGGGCGTACTGGCTGCCAACGGTCAGCTTCAGGAGGTCAGCTCGCCGGACGAGTTCAAAGCCATGGCCTTGGAAATGCAGAAGGTTACCAAGGCCCATGGCCTGTCCTTCGGCTACCTTGGCAGTGGTTCGCAGATGTGGAGGCTGTTCTACACCCTCTACAAGCAGCACGGCGTTGACATGGAACTGACACCGGGTCAGCCCATGAAGGTGGACCGGGAAGCGGCTATTGAGTCGCTGGAATTCATGGCGTCCCTCTTTGACGACACCATCGCAGCCCAGGCCGGGGATATCAGCACGGGCATCGCGGAGTTTGCCCGCGGAGGATCGGGCATGCTGTTCAGCGGTGTGTGGGAGCTGCCCACCATGAAAAAAGCCGGCATCCCCGTCGATGCGGCCACCATACCCACCCTCTACGGAACACCCGCGTCCTACGCGGACTCACACTCCTTTGTCCTCCCGCGCCAACTGAAGCTCAACGAGGACAAGCGCAGGGACGTCTACAAATTCGTCACCGATGTGCTCAAAGGATCGCTGTCCTGGGCTGAAGCCGGACACATCCCCGGCTATCAGCCCGTGGTCCAGTCACAGGCCTACCGCGAGCTCACGCCCCAGATTCACTACGCCAACGCGGCGGACATCATCGCCTACGATCCCGAATCCTGGTTCAGCGGTTCGGGCTCGGACTGGCAAACCTACTTCGCGGAGAACGTCCAGAACGTCCTTCTTGGAAGGGACAAGGCAGCTGCAGGATGGGATGCCTTCGAACAACGCACCAACACCCTCCTCTCCCGCCCCAACCCGGTTTAACCGGCCCCGTACCGAGCGACCAAAGGAGTTCTTGAATGAGTACCTCTACGCTGTCCCGGCCCAGGCCGGAGAATCTACGCAAACCCGGCAGCCGCACCCGAAGCAACCTGAGCGGCTGGGGATTCGCCGCTCCGTTCCTTGTTTTCTTTCTTGCTTTCCTGGTCTGGCCCATTCTCTACGGCTTCTACATGAGCCTCACGGGCAAGTCCCTCACTGGAGCGAACGACAGCCTCATCGGCTTCGCGAACTACGCCGAAGCTCTGGCCGACGCCGATATGTGGCGTTCCTTGGGCAACACCCTCTACTTCACGGTGATCAGCACCGTCCCATTGGTCCTCGTCGCGCTGGTCATGGCCGCGTTGCTCAATATCGGGCTACCCGCGCAGTGGCTGTGGCGCCTGTCCTACTTTGCGCCCTATCTCTTGGCATCAACCGTGGTGAGCCTGTTCTTCACCTGGATGTACAACCCTCAACTAGGCCTGATCAACGAGTTCCTCACGGGCATCGGCCTCCCCAGGGTTGCTTGGCTCAATGATCCCAACGTAGCTATGTGGGCGATCGTCATCGCCACTCTCTGGTGGACCGTGGGCTTCAACTTCCTGCTGTACCTGGCCGCGATGCAGAATATTCCGGCCCAACACTATGAGGCAGCATCGCTGGACGGTGCGGGCGCGTGGCGTCAATTCTTCTCCATCACCCTGCCGCAGCTCACTCCCACCACGGTGATGATTGTGCTGTTGCAGATCCTGGCGTCACTGAAGATTTTCGATCAGGTGTACCAGATGACCGCGGGTGGCCCCGGTGGATCCACCCGGCCAGTGGTCCAGTACATCTTTGAAACCGGGTTCACCGGTTACCGGCTGGGTTACTCGGCAGCCATCTCCTACATCTTCTTCGGACTGATCGTGGTCATCTCGGTCATGCAGTTCGTCATCACCCGCCGCAGGAGTGCATAACCATGGCAACCCCTACCCTGACCCGTCCCGCACCACATGCCACAACCGCAGATAGCCTCACAATCCGCCAGCCGCGCAAGAAGCTGACGGTCGGCAGGATCGCCGCCATCGTCGTTGCTGCCTTCATCGCAGTGCTGTGGCTGATTCCCTTCGCATGGGCCACGGCCACCGCTTTCAAAACCGAAACGGACGCCGCAGCTCCGGACGTGACCTGGCTGCCGCCGTCGGGATTTACACCCGAAGCGTTCGTGAAGGTGTTCCAGGACGGCAACATCCCGCTGTGGACCTGGAACTCGCTCTACACATCCGCGGCCATTACGGCCATCACACTGGTGATCTCGGCACTGGTGGCCTACGCGCTTTCCAGGATCGACTTCAGGGGCAAGAAGGTGCTGATGACCGTGATCATCGCGTCCATCATCATCCCGCCGCCCGTGTTGATCATTCCGCTGTTCTACCAAATGCTGGCGCTGAACCTGATCGATACCTCGTGGGCCATCATCCTGCCGCAGGTCATCCACCCCGCCATGGTGTTCGTGCTCAAGAAATTCTTCGACCAGATCCCGCGCGAACTCGAAGAAGCGGCCGTCATGGACGGTGCCAGCCGCTTGCGGATCTTCACCCAGATCATCCTGCCGTTGTCCCGGCCCATCCTGGCCGCCGTCGCGATCTTCGTGTTCATCGGCGCGTGGAACAACTTCCTGTGGCCGTTCATCGCCACCAACGACGGCAACCTCCTGACACTCCCGGTCGGATTGCAGACCATCAAGAGCGCCTACGGCATCCAGTACGCGCAGAACATGGCGTCCGCATTGCTCGCGGCGCTCCCGCTCATCCTCGTCTTCCTGTTCTTCCAGCGCCAAATCATCAAAGGCGTCGCGACGACGGGACTCGCCGGAACCTGACCGGCACCTTCCACTTATCAACAGTTTCGATACACAACCAAGGAGATACATGTCCCGCGCACGCATCACCCTCGACCGCGACTTCACCATTGGCGAGGTACCCCGACGACTTTTCGGCTCCTTCGTGGAGCACATGGGCCGCTGTGTTTACACCGGAATCTACGAGCCCGGCCACCCGGAGGCCGACCAGAACGGTTTCCGCCAGGACGTCATGAAGCTCGTGAAGGAACTTGGCGCCACGGTGATCCGGTACCCCGGCGGCAACTTCGTCTCCGGCTACAACTGGGAAGACGGGATCGGCCCCGTGGAAAACCGGCCGCGCCGCCTGGACGGGGCCTGGCACACCGTGGAGACCAATGCATTCGGCCTGCACGAGTTTGTGGACTGGTCCAAGCAGGCCGGCACGGAAATCATGGAAGCCATCAACCTGGGCACCAGGGGAGTGGACGCTGCCCGCGAGATCGTGGAGTACGCCAACCACCCCGGCGGAACTTACCTGTCCGACCTCCGCGCCAAGAACGGCCACAAGGACCCGTTCAACATCAAGCTTTGGTGCCTGGGCAACGAGCTGGACGGGCCGTGGCAGATCGGCCACAAGACCGCCGACGAGTACGGACGCCTGGCACAGGAAGCCGCCAAGGCCATGCGGTTCGTTGACCCCACGCTGGAGTTGGTGGCCTGCGGCAGTTCCAGCTCTTCGATGCCGACTTTCGGCGCGTGGGAGCAGACCGTCCTCACCCACACCTACGACGAAGTGGACTATGTTTCCCTCCATGCCTACTACCAGGAGCACGACGGCGACGTCGGCAGCTTCCTGGCCTCCGCCGTCGACACCGATTACTTCATCGAGTCAGTGATCGCCACCGCGGATGCCGTGCGCGCGAAGGGCAAGCACAAGAAGCACATCAACCTGTCCTTCGATGAGTGGAACGTTTGGTACCAGCGAGGCCTGGACACCGAGGACCAGCCGCACAACGTGGCCAAGGCAGGCTGGCGGGAGCACCCCCGCGTGATCGAGGACAAATATAACGTCACCGATGCCGTGGTGGTAGGGACGCTGCTCAATTCGCTGCTCCGCCACGGTGACCGCGTGAAGATCGCCAACCAGGCACAGCTGGTTAACGTCATTGCGCCGATCCTTTCGGAGGAGAACGGTCCTGCCTGGAAGCAGACCATTTTCCACCCGTTCGCACGGATGGCTGAGCTCGCCAAGGGCCAGATCCTGCGGCTCGCGGTGGACTCGGACAAGTACTCGAATGCGCGGTTTGGCGACACAGACCTGGTGGACGTCAGCGCCACGTGGAATGAGGAAACGGGCCGGGTGGCACTGTTCTTCGCCAACCGCGGGCTGGAGGAAGCTGCGGACGTGGAGGTTGCCTTGCGCGGTTTCGATGCCCGGCAGGTGCTCCGCGCAGAGGTCCTGGAGATCCCCGCGGGTGGCGACCGCTTCACCATCAACAGCCAGGACCAGCAGGGCCGTGTTGGCCTGACGGCTCTGGAAGGTGTGAAGGCGACTGGCTCCGAACTGCGCCTGACGCTACCCGCATTGTCCTGGGCCGTCGTCGAGCTTGATGTGGTGAAAGGCTAGCCGGGTTAACGCACGACGGCGGGTGGCTGGCTAGATTGCGCAGCCGTCAGGGCCGCAGGCCTCGGCGTCGGAAGCGCCTACCGGGATGAGCGGATTGGCTTCCTGCCACGCCTGGTTCAGGGCCTGGCTGAAAAGATCGGCAGGCTGGGCGCCGGAGATGCCGTACTTGCGATCGATCACGAAGAACGGGACGCCGGTGACGCCAATAGCGCGGGCCTCGTTGATGTCCTGATTGACCTCATCCGCGTACTTGTCCGAGGTGAAGAGCTCAGCCACTTCATCTTCCGGGAGGTCCAGCGCGGCACCGAGTTCCGTGAGGTACTCCTTGCTGCCGATGTCCTTGCCGTGCTCAAAGTGATCGCTGAGGAGCTGTTCCTTGGCGGCATCCTGGCGTCCGTGGGCAGCGGCAAGGTGGATGAGCCGGTGGGCGGTGAAGCTGTTGGCCACCACCACCTTTTCGAAGTGGTAGTCCAGGCCCTCGCCCTTGGCGGTCTCCGTGACGTGAGCGAACATTTGCTTGACCTGCTCGGGAGCCATGCCTTTGCGCTTGCTCAGGTAGTCCAGCTCCGTGCCGTCATAGTGCTCCGGGATTGAGGGGTCCAGCTGGTAGCTCTTCCACTCAATGTCCACGGAATCGCGGTGCGGGAACTGTGCCAAGGCGGTCTCGAAACGGCGTTTGCCGATGTAGCACCACGGGCACGCGACGTCTGACCAGATCTCAATCTTCATGCTCTCTGCAACCCTGAGCGCCGCCCGCGCATTCCATACCCGGCTGTTATTTTCCTCACCCGTTGTTGTTGCAGGCCGAGGCAAATAGTCTGTGTAAAGGGTTATGTAGCCAGCCCTTGGAATGGGGGTTTTGCGCGGAGGCACCAGCATGCGCATCGGACTCATTGTTGGCCCTTGGTTTACCGTGCCGCCCGAAAAGTACGGCGGAACTGAGCGTGTAGTGGATGCCTTGGCACGGGCGTTAGTGGATGCGGGACACGAGGTCCTGCTTGCGACGGCAGCGGACAGCACGTGCCCGGTGCCCCAGCTTCCGGGCTTTGGGCCCAGCGAGCCGGAAGAAGTCGGCCTCACACTGAGCGAGCTGGGCCATGTGATCAGGGCCTACCGGGAAATGGGCGATGTGGACATCATCCACGATCACACCCTGGCCGGCCCCCTTTACTCCCACCGGCCGCAGGATGTGCCCGTTGTGACCACCATCCACGGGCAGCTCTCACCACGGGCGGCAACCCTGTACCGGGACATGGCACAAGACACCGCCATCATCGCCATCTCCCACGATCAGTGCAGCCGGGTCCAGGATCTGGAAATCTCGGCGGTCATCCATCACGGGATCGACCTTTCCGCGGTGCGCCCTGGCCGCGGCGCCGGGGGATACCTGTGTTTCGTGGGACGGATGTGCCCGGATAAAGGACTCATGGAGGCGGTGCGTATTGCCCGGGCAGCGGATGTCCCCCTGCGGATCGCAGCCAAGATGCACGCACCGGATGAACTTGCCTACTTCCATGACGTGGTGCAGCCTTCCTTGGCTTCCAACGAGGAGTTCTTGGGCGAACTCCCGGATCCGGAGAAATACGAGTTGATGGGCGACGCGATGGCCCTGCTCAACCCCATCCAGTGGCACGAACCCTTTGGGCTGGTCATGATCGAAGCCCTGGCCACGGGAACCCCCGTCCTGGCCACACCCATCGGGGCAGCTCCGGAAATCGTCAGGAATGGTGTCACCGGTTTTGTGGCGTCCACGGGAAAATTGGTGGAGTGTGTTGGCCGCATCCCGGACCTGGACCGTGAGGCTTGCAGACGCTCCGTGGAAGAATCCTTCAGCGCGCAACGCATGGCAGCGGACCACGTTGACTTTTATGCGAAGGTCATTGAACAATTCCGCGCCGGACCTCTTCCCGGCGGGGACGTATTGCAAGAGAATCGGAGGCAAGCCCTCCAAGGCTACCCACCCTCAAGGAAAACTCCGGAGGAGGCCCGCCGGCCATGACTGCCTGGAACGAAGAGACTGAAGCCGGGGCGTCCGAGCTGGGCGCCGTTACGGTCGTCGAAGGTTCATCGTTCTGTATTTCCTCGCATTCCGGTGACATTCACGGAGGCGGTTCCCAAGGTGCCTACTATCAGGACACGCGGATAGTGTCGCGTTGGATCCTGCGGGTCAACGGCGCGTTGCGGGAGCCGTTGACTACCCGCAATCCCACCGCTTTCCAGGCTGAGTACCTTGGCAGGGCCTGCTCGGCAGACGGCAGGTTCGACAGCCCGCTGGTGGTCCAGCACCAAAGGCATGTGGGGGCCGGCCTGCGGGACGACCTCACCATCAGGAACTACTCGAGCCAGGACGCGCCGTGCGAGATTGAACTGCTGATCGACGCCGACCTCGCTGACCTCTTCGACGTCAAAGGCGGCCGCACCAACAAAGCCGGCAACCCTGTGAAGAAGGCCCACAGGAAAGAACTGCACATCGATTCCCTCCACTCCAGCGGCCAACGCAGGGGTGTGTCGTTCCGGGCCTCAGGCGCCGAGGTTTCCGATGATGGGCTACGGTTCCACGTCACCATTCCTGCCCGCAGCCAGTGGTCCACCAGCATCATCGCCCTTCCCCTGGTCAACGGAAAAGGACCTAGCGACCCCTTTACCGAAACCACGCCGCTGCACCACACGCCGGGCGTTCGCCGCCACGTCGCATGGGAAGAGCATGTTCCCCGGATTGCCGTGACGGACGCCAACGTAGAGGAAGTCCTGGAAAGGAGCCAGCGTGATTTGGGCTCGTTGCGGATCTTCGACCCCGCACACCCAGGCCGCGCCGCCGTAGCCGCGGGTGCGCCGTGGTTCATGGCACTGTTTGGGCGTGACTCGCTCCTTGCCTCCTATATGTCGCTCATGGTGGATCCCAACCTGGCGGCCGGAACCCTGCAGACCCTGGCCACGCTCCAAGGGACCAAGGTTGATATCGACTCCGAGGAAGAGCCGGGACGCATGCCCCACGAGGTGCGACTCGGGGTCACAGCAGGGCTCGCCCTGGGAGGGACCGCCTACTACGGAACCGCGGACGCGACGCCCCTGTTCGTCTCAACGCTCGGTGAGCTCAGCCGGTGGGGCCTCGGCACGGACATCATCGAATCCCTCCTCCCGCACGCTGACCGCGCCATCGAATGGATGGAGCAGTACGGGGACCGCGACGGCGACGGCTTCATCGAGTACCAACGGCCCAACCAGCACGGCTTGGTGAACCAGGGCTGGAAGGACTCCTGGGACGGCATCAACTTCGCCGACGGCCGCATGGCAGAGACGCCCATAGCCCTCTGCGAAGTTCAGGCCTACGCCTACGCGGCCTACGTGGGACGGTCCCTGCTGGCGCGGGCAGCGGGGGACTCCGCCGTCGAACGCCGATGCGCGGACCGCGCCGAAGCGCTGAAAGCCGCCTTCAACGAAGCCTTCTGGCTCCCGGAGCGGGGCTATTTTGCCCTGGCGCTGGACAAGGACAAGAAGCCCGTGGACTCCTGCACCTCCAACATGGGGCACTGCCTCTGGGTGGGCATCGTGGATGAGGACAAGGCCCCATTGGTGGCGGAGCGGCTGATGTCCCCTGAGATGTTCACGGGCTGGGGCATCCGGACTCTGGGGTCCGACATGGGCGCGTACAACCCAGTCAGCTACCACAACGGCTCCGTGTGGCCCCACGACACCGCGCTCGTCGCCACAGGACTGATGCGGTACGGCTTCGTGAAGGAAGCCAGCCGGGTTGCGAGCGGACTGTTCGACGCCGCCGAGTACTTTGGCGGGCAACTTCCGGAGCTTTTCTGCGGCTTTGACCGTGGCGACTTTTCGGAGCCGGTTCCGTATCCGACGGCGTGTTCCCCGCAAGCGTGGGCGGCTGCGGCGCCGGTCCAACTCGCCCGGATCCTGCTGCGGTTCGACCCCGACTTCACCCGGAACGTGCTGCATCTGGCGCCGATCCTGCCGGACGCTTATGGGTCGTTCCGCGCGGACAACGTGCTGCTGGGGCGCTCGCGGATCACCGTGCAAGCCTCCGGTTCGTCCGGTACCGTAAGCGGGCTTCCGGCAGGGCTCGAACTGCGCTCAGACCCTCGGCCGCCGCTGACGGGGGACTTGTTCGGCTAGAGCTCGTTTTCCATGACGAAGTCATGCTCCACGGTGTTGCCGAGCTTGAAAGATTTTGTGCCTACCCGCTGGAAACCGCTCTTCTCGTAGAAGCGGATGGCTTTCGCGTTCTCGCTGTTCACGCCCAGCCACACCCCGGCTGCGCCCTTGTCAGCAGCATTCGCCAACGAGGCCCTGATGAGTTCTGATGCTGCGCCCTTGCCGTGGTGGTCCGGGTGGACGTAGCACTTGCTCAGCTCGGTGGAGGGGAGCGCGGACAAGACGGATGCGACGTCGGGGTCGCTGGTCGGCTTGGCAATCAGCATGGTGTACCCGTTGAGCTGCCCGTCGTCGTCGATCACCAGGATGGTGATTTTCGCGTCGGCGAGGTAGTCCTCAAAGTTGTCTTCGCTCAGGGTCTTTTCAATGTGGGCCTGGATGTCCGCCGGTGAGGCGCCAGGCGGGCAGGCCAGCGGGAAGGTGATGGCGGCAAGCTCAGCCAGCTTCCCGGCGTCGTGCGTTGTTGCGGTGCGGATGGTTTCAGTCACGTGAGTCCCCCTTGCGAGTTTTTGGACACCTAATGCCCCCAAGAACGAATCTTAGGGGCATTAGCTGTACGAAAAAGTCCTGTTACTCCGCCTTGACCGCCAGCACCGGGCAGTCCGCCTCCAGCAGGATCCGTTGGGACACGCTGCCCATGATGAGCTTGCCCACTGGGCTGCGGCGGCGAAGGCCGATCACAATCAGGCTGGCGTCATTTTCGTCGGCGGCGTCCAGGACCTCGGCCGCTGCGTCATGGCCGCGGACCGGTTGCTTGATGATGTGCTGGATTCCATGGTCCGCCAGCCGGTCTTCGATGCTCTGGATATCCGGCTCCTGGGCATACCGGTTGTCCACTAGGGCGTCGCCCTTGGAGGAGTTGATGACCAGGAGGGTTTCGTTGATTTTCTTGGCCTCGGCGATGGCTTGCGTCAGTGCCGCTTCGCCTTCCGGTGTGGGGACGTATCCCACCACGATGGTCATGGTTTCTCCTGCTTCTGGTGGGTTGTTGTGGTTGATTCGGTGGGGGCGGCCGCCTCCGGTTCAACGGGAGTCGTGTGTCCGGACGGCCCGGCAAGCACTGGCAACGGCCGATTGCGTCGGATGAGCTTGTAGATGAACGGCCAGGCCAGGATGATCGCCACGATGATGTAGACCACGATCGCGATGGGTTCGCTGAAGAGGCCTGCGGGGTCGCCCGCGCTCAGTTGCAGCGTCTTGCGGAGCTGGCCTTCGATGCGCGGGCCAAGGATGACGCCGAGGATTAGCGGCAGGACCGGGAGCCCGAAGCGCCGCATCATGAAGCCCAAGGCGCCCAGTACCAGCAGGATCACCAGGTCGAAAGCCTGCAGATTGACCGAGTAGGCGCCCAGCGTGGCAAAGAACAGGATGCCTGCGTAGAGGTATGGGCGGGGGAGTTGCAGCAGCTTGGCCCAGACCGGCGCCAGGGGCAGGTTGATGAGCAGGAGCAGGAAATTGCCGATGAACAGGCTGGCGATGAGTGCCCAGACCAGGGGGCCTTGGCTGGAGAACAGCTGCGGGCCCGGCTGGATTCCGTAGGACGTAAAGGCAGCGAGCATCACGGCAGCCGTTGCGTTGGTGGGCAGGCCCAGGGCAAGCATGGGGGTCAGTGTTCCGGCAGCGGCGGCGTTGTTTGCCGCTTCCGGTCCGGCGACGCCCTCAATAGCGCCCTTGCCGAACTCCTCGGGGTGTTTGCTGAGCCGCTTCTCGGTGACGTAAGAGAGGAACGTAGGAATTTCCGCGCCGCCAGCTGGAAGGGCGCCAAACGGGAAGCCGAAGGCAGTGCCGCGAAGCCAAGGCTTCCAGGAACGCTGCCAGTCGTTCTTGCCCATCCATGGGCGGCCAACGGGAATGACGTGCAGCGGGGTCCGGCGCAGGTGGGCGGCAACCCAGAGCGCTTCACCCACGGCGAAGATGGCAACAGCCACCACCACAATGTCCAGGCCGTCCACCAGCAGGGGCTGGCCGAACGTCAGGCGCCGCTGGCCGGTCACGGAGTCGATGCCCACCAGCCCGATTGCGAGGCCCAGGGCCAGCGAAGCGAAGCCGCGGAGTCTTGAGGAACCAAGGACTGCGGTGACGGCAAGGAGGGCCAGAATCATGATCGCGAAGTAGCTGGGAGCGCCCAGGCTGACGGCGAATTGCACCACAATAGGTGCGAAGACGGCCAGCAGGGCAGTGCCGATGGTACCGGCAATGAAGGAACCGATGGCCGCAGTGGCAAGCGCCTGCGCGGCCCTGCCCGCTTTGGCCATCTTGTTGCCTTCGATCGCCGTCACCACCGACGACGATTCTCCCGGTGTGTTGAGGAGGATGGAGGTGGTGGAACCGCCGAACATGCCGCCGTAGTAGATACCGGCGAACATGATGAAGGCACTGGTGGGCTCCAACGCAGCGGTCACCGGCAGGAGCAATGCCACAGTCATGGCCGGGCCAAGTCCGGGAAGGACGCCGACGGCGGTGCCCAAGAGGACGCCGATTACGGCGAACAAGAGGTTCATGGGGGTCAGGGCGGTGGCGAAACCGTCCATCAAGGAGGACCAGACGTCCATTAGAGGATTCCTTCCAGGAGCCCGGCCGGCAGTGCGATGCCCAGGCCGAGGTAGAAACCGTAGAAGGTCAGCAGGGCCAGGGCGACGGAAATGAGGCCGTCACGAATGTAGCGGCGGCTGCCCAGTGCCAGCACGCTGCCCCAGAAGAGCACCGTTCCGGAAATGACCCAGCCGGCCCAGTCGATGAGCAGGATATTCAGGATGAAAGCTCCTGCCAGGGGAAGGACAGTCTTCCAATCTGCAGAGTGGGCGAGGTCCACGTCTTCGCCGCCTTCGGCTTCACCCTTGCCGCCCCGGAGGACGTTGATGGCAAGGAGGATGGCGCAAATAATCAAGAGTCCGGAAACAATGAACGGAACAGTCTTCGGACCCACCGGGTCCGACTGGGAGTACGGGGTCACCAGGCCGTTCGCATCCAGGAAGACCAGGACGCCCACCGCGCCGAGCAGGAGGGCTACCCCCAGCTCGGCGCGGCCTTTAAGGCCTGTGGCTAAGGAGCTCACGCCAACCCGAGCTTGGTGAGGACGTCCGCCACCCGCTTGTCCTGGTCAGTCAGGAACGTCTTGAACTCGTCACCGGTAACGAACGCATCGGACCAGCTGTGGGTCTTGAGAGCTTCCTTCCAGCCAGCGGATGCGTGCATCTTCTCAAGGGCGGCGATCAGGGACTTCTTGTCGTCCTCGCTGATGCCCGGAGGGGCCACAACGCCACGCCAGTTGGTGAAGACCAGGTCAATGTTGGATTCCTTCAGTGTGGGAGCGTCCACACCGTCCAGGCGGTTCTCGCCACTGGTGGCCAGTACGCGGATCTCACCGGACTTGATCTGCTGCAGGTACTCGCCGGCACCTGAAGCGGCGAAGCCGAGCTTGTTACCGAGGATGGCCGGCAAAAGGTCGCCACCGCCGTCGTAGGAAACAAAGTTGACCTTTGTGGCGTCAATGCCAACAGCGCCGGCCAACTGCATCGGCAGGAGGTGGTCCGGACCGCCGGGAGAGGAGCCGCCGCCAACCGAGATGGAAGCAGGGTCGGCTTTCCATGCCTTCACTAAATCATCAATGGTCTTGTACGGGGAGTCTTTGCCCACCATGATGGCGCCCGGTTCCTCGATGAGCTTTGCCAGCGGGGTGGTTTCGGTCAGCTTGGACTCGGACTTGTTGGTGTAGCTCGCCCCAACAACGCCCAGGCCCATGAGCATGGTGAGATCACCGTTGCCCTTCTCGTTGACGATGCGGGCCAAGCCCACGGTGCCGCCCGCACCGGCAAGGTTGAAGACCTCGGTGTTGGTGGAGATTTTCTCGTCGTCCAGGACCTTCGCAGCTGCACGCGCCGTGGTGTCGTAGCCACCGCCGGGGGTGTTGGGAACCATGATCTGGAGGCCGGTGATGGGTCCTGCTGCGCCGGTGCTGTCAGAACTGGTGGACTTGCCTGTGGCACCGCAGCCGGTGGCCATCAGGGCGATGCCGGCGGCGACGGCGGCGACTCGCAATGCGCGGATCTGGCGCATGGTGTTCCTCTTCTCATCATCGAAAATTCAGTGCAGGGCGATCAGCGTTGTGCCCCGTTGATTTGATGCTAGGTCCGTAAGTGACAGGGATCACTCTTGTGTTCGCAGTGATCTTTAAGTTCATTGCGTTCACGGTTTTTGACGGTCTGAGCTGGCCTTCTGTACCACTGGGGTCTTCTGTGCCGCTGGGGTATAGTTCCGATACGCCAGGGGGAGCAGTTGCCCGCACCCCGCTCACAGGCGCCACCAAAGGAAACCAGCAGTGACGCGATTGACTCGACTGCCTCGAAGACGAGGGATGTCCTTGGCAGGGCAATACCTTGTGCTGCAGTTGCTGATCGTCCTGGCGGTTCTTGTTGCCGTGGTGGCTATTTCGCTGGCGCAATCCGCCGCCGCCTTCGAACGGACCGAAGGCCGCCGGGCGCTTTCTGCAGCCGAAGCCCTGGGCAACAACCCTACGGTGCGTGCACTGCTACCTGCTGCCGAACCCCGCACCGGATCAGCACTTCCCGCCGTTGCCGAATCTGTCCGCACCGTCTCCGGATCCTCCCACGTGGCGCTCGCCAGGATGGACGGCACCGTGGTGGCCTCCTCAGATCCAAGCCTGGTGGGGCAGTCGATGCCGCTCGGTGACAGCAGGGTCATGGAAGGCCGTGCCTGGACAGGCGTCCTGCCGGGCAGTAACGGTGCCGTACTTTCCGCCCACGTCCCCGTCCTGGACGACGCCGGAACAATGATCGGCATAGCCTCCATCAGCCGGAACTACCCTTCCACCATCGAGCGGCTGGGAGACGCCGTTCCCAACCTCCTCACCTATCTGGGCGTGGCCAGTGTCCTCGGAGTGGCCGGATCCCTTCTGCTGTCCCGCCGCGTCAAACGGCAAACCCTGGGCATGGAACCGCGGGAAATCACGGGGCTCGTGGAAAACCGTGAAGCGATGCTGCAGGGCCTCAAAGAAGGTGTGGTGGCGCTGGATCCCCACGAGCGCATCACAGTGGCAAACCAGAGCGCCCGGCAACTCCTTGGCCTGCCACCGGACTGCGTGGGCAAAAAGCTGCGATCCCTGCACGTGGATCCTGCACTGAAAATCGTCCTCACCCGTGAGCAGTCAGACCCCGATCAGCTGGTGCTGGTGGGGGAACGGCTGGTAGTCATGAACCGCGTGGCCCTCCACTCGCACGGCCGCGACATCGGCTCGGTGACAACACTGAGGGACCGGACCGAACTGTCGTCCCTGGAGAGCGAACTCGGCGCCACCCGCACCGTCACGGACACCCTGCGGGCCCAAGCCCACGAGTTCGCCAACCAACTCCACGTCATCTCCGGACTCATCCAAATCGGCGAATACCATTCCGTAGTCCAGTTCGTCAACGGCGCCACACTGGACCGAACCAGGCTCAACGATGACGTCACCAGCCGCATCCAGGACCCCGCGCTCGCGGCCCTCCTCATCGCCAAAGCCAGTCTTGCCACCGAGCGCGGCGTGGAACTGCAGCTGGACCCGCAGTCCGCGCTGCCGCGCGTCAACGAGGAACTGTCGCGGGACCTCACCACGGTGGTGGGCAACCTGGTGGATAACGCGTTCGACGCCGTCACCGGCCTTCCGGGGGCATCGGTCCGGGTGCTGGTGGCAGACTCCGGTGACGAGGTGGCCGTCACGGTCCGGGACAACGGCCCCGGTGTACCCTCCGGCTCCGCCGAGGACATCTTCCGGCAGGGCTTCTCCACCAAAGAGCCCGGCCTGGGAGACGCCCGCGGTTTTGGCTTGGCGTTGTCACGGGTGATCTGCCGGCGATCCGGAGGGGACCTGAGCTTCTCCAACGACCATGGAGCGGTGTTCTCAGCACGCTTCAGCAACAAGGGGGCAACTCAGCCGTGATTAAAGTACTGATCGTCGACGACGACTTCATGGTGGCCAAGGTCCATGCCGGGTTCATCCAACGGACGCCCGGCTTCGGAGTGGTGGGCGTGGCCCATACGGGTGCGCAGGCCCTGGTGGAGACCGAGCGGCTGCAGCCGGACCTGGTGCTGTTGGACATCCATCTCCCGGACATCAACGGGCTTGACCTCATGCACCAGCTCCGCGATATTGCCCCGGAGCTGGATGTCCTGGTGATCAGCGCTGCCCGCGAAGTGGAGACTGTGCGGAAGGCTTTGCGCGGCGGCATAGTCCATTACCTGATCAAGCCGTTCTCCCAATCCGACCTACAGGAGCGGCTGGAGCACTATCTCAGTGCTTACCAGGGCCTGGACGCGTCCAAGGTTGAAGCGGAGCAATCCGATGTAAACCGCGTCTTCGGGTTGAGTGTTTCCGAGCGGACCCTTCCCAAGGGCTGCAGCGTGGAGACGCTCGAATTGGTTGAATCGGCGCTCAAGTCTGCGCCCGGTGACCTCTCAGCCGCCGAGCTTGCAGAACAGTTGGGTACGTCCCGGGTCAGCGCCCGTCGTTACCTTGAGTACCTCCACGACGAGGGGGCGCTGGAGGTCAGACTCAAGTACGGCGTCGGACGCCCTGAAAGGCGATATGTGCTGAAGGGGCGGTGAGTCCTGAGGGGTGCGAATCAGTGCTGGTTGATATCACGACGGTGGCTCATGGCGACTACCAGAACAATAAGTTGAGCGTCCCGGATCTCATAGATAATCCGGAAGTCGCCGGTACGGACACGCCAGTCACCACTGTTGCCGGATAGCTTTTGCCTCTGGCGGGCGAGGTGTTTCGGCGAGGAGTTCAATTGCAGCCTGAATACGTCGGCGTGCGTCCGGCGGGAGCTTTCGCAACTGACGGACGGCGGCAGGCGCGAGCTGCACTGAATAGCTCAAGCCAAGCCCAGCTCCGCTTTGACTTCCTCCCATGGCACGGCACCACTGCCGGTCTCGGTCATTTCGGTTCGAGCAGCTCAGTGCCGCGACGCGGCGACCACGGCGCAGCAAATACACCGGTTCGTGGCTTACTCGCGCGGTATCAACCGCTTCGGAAAGCCGACTTCGCGCAACAGTGACTGTCATCTCGCTCATACACCAATTAGGCTTTTCTACGCTGAAATGTACATTTCAGCGCTAGGTGCTCATGCGGTCGGGTTCCAGCCCAATGCCGGCCCCAGCTTCCCGGCGATGTCGCTAAGGATCTGCACGTAGTCCTCGTGGTCAAAACTGAACGGCAGGGCGAAGGCGACTTCGTCCACTTCCTGGAAGCCCTCATGGGCGTACAGTTGCGCGGCGATTTCGTCGCTGCTGCCAATGAGGTCCTTTGCGAAGAGCATGCCCTTGGGCCCCTGCGGAGCGCTGGTCCGCGGAGTGCGCTGATCGACGTAACGCTGGTATTTTTCCTGCTGGGCCGCGGAAGCCGAATCGGTGGGGATGACCACCAGGCCCTGCGAAGCCCGGGCGGTGTTTCCGGACGCTGCTGCGGCTTCACGGTACGCCCGGATCTGTGATTGTTGGACCCTGGCAAAGTCCGGTTCCTGGTCCTTATCCGGGAAAATCACGCTGCTGGACAGCAGATTGAAGCCGTTGGCCCCCGCCCATACGGCCGACTTCATGCTGCCCGCCCCGTACCAAAGGCGGCTGCGCAGTCCGGGTGAGTGCGGCTCCACCCGGTTGGAGTACTCCTCCACAACGCCCTGCTTGCCGGAGAAGTCCCTTACTTTTTCGCCTGCCACCAACCGTGCGAACCGGTCCACGCGGGCATATGAGAAGTCTTCTGATTCCGAAGAATCCGGGTACAGCTCATGCTTCACGGTGTGGTAGTTCATGGGTTCGCCCACGCTCAGCCCCGGATTGATCCGTCCCCCCGCGAGTAGGTCCACGGTGGCCAGGTCCTCTGCCAGGCGTAGCGGGTTTTCCCAACCCAGCGGCGTTACTGCGGTGCCGAGTTCAATCCTGGACGTGCGTTGGCTGGCGGCGGCCATCACCGCCACGGGGGAGGAGATGCCGAACTGCAGATGGCGGTGCCGCAACCATGCGCTGTCGAACCCCAGCTGCTCGCCGAGTTCGATGATCTCCAGCGTGGATCGGTGCCCGGCGGCCGGATCGGTGGGGTCGAACAGGCCGATGGTGAGGAATCCAAGCTTGCGGAGGGGATGTTCTTGGGTTGGCATGGGCTTCCTTCGGGCTGGGCGTGAGGTTACTGCCCAGAATAATTGCCGGTACCGAGGACGACGGCGGGACGTTACCTTTTGTGATGGGTGCACGTTACGCCAAGCACAGCTTCTTCACAGCGACGTGACTGATGACGGCTTCCAAGGTTCAAGGTACCGCTTTGGTACCATCGAACCATGGCTATGAATCTGCGCGTCCCAGAAGACCTCGATCGACGGCTGGAGAAGTTGGCCGCAGAGGAACACACGTCCAAGTCCGCACTCCTGTTGCAGGGGGCAGAGTTGGTTCTGCAGCGTCATGCGCGTCGACGCGAAATCAGTGAAGGCCTTGATTTCGTGATGAGTCATGATGCTGAGCTGCTGACGCGCCTTGAGGACGCGTGACAGCGTACCTGGACATTGAAGACGCCCTTCAAGTCGTTGACCGGTACGGCTTTCATATTCGCGATGTTGGCTTGTTGGCCTCGGCGTTGGCCAGACCGGCTACAACTGTCATGGGAGCGGAAGCCTATCCTGATCTTGCAATTAAGGCAGCTGCGCTATTGGAGTCTGTCGCCCGGTTCCGTCCCCTTATAGATGGGAACAAGCGAACTGCGTGGACGCTCATGGTGCTGTTGCTGTGGATCAACGGATATAAGCATGACTTCACCACGGAAAAAGGCTTCGAGCTTGTGGTTGGAGTCGCCGCGGGCGCCATCGAACTGCGGGATTCTTCCGCTGAGATTTCTCAGCACTTGGTGCCCCGCCGCTAGACCCCTACCGTCTTCAGGTAGTTCCGTATTCCGTCCACCACCATCTGGTGGTCCTCGTCAGAGCTCAGCCCCGAAACCGTGACAGCACCGATCACACCGGCGCCCCGGACGCGGATGGGGAAGGAACCGCCGTCGAGGGTGTAGTCCTCGGGGGCAAGCCATCCGCCGCCCAACGGGTTGCGCTCGGCGAATTGTTCACCCAACAATGCCGTACTGTGCTCGAATCGCAGCACGGCGGCGGACTTGCGGCGGATCCACTCTTCCTGGTCGCCTGTGGCACCGGGCAGGACGCAGCGGAACAGCACAATGTTGTGCCTGCGGATATCGATCGCGACGCCGAAGTCCGATGCGATGGCGTGGTTGGCGATCAGCGAGCCGAGTCGCCATGCGTCATGGTGATCGAACGAACCGAACACCAGTTCATCCTCTTGCTGCTTCAGCTCCACCATGCGTGCAGATTCGCTCATGCCGCACCAACCCGGTCAGCGTCGTAGCTCAGTCCTACCTGGCGTCGGATTTCGTCCATGGCGGCCATGATGGCCACGGTCTCGGCTGGCGGCAGGATGGTTCCGGCAGTCTCACCTGAGCGGATCAGGCGTTCCAGTTCAGCAGCCTGATACTGCATGCCGCGGCTGGTGACGGGCTGGTCATACCGCTCAATGACACTGCCGTCCACGGCATGAACGGTGAAGGGAACCGGGTTGTACCAAGTGCTTTCTATGTCGATCCACCCTTCGCTGCCGATGACCATGGCACGGTTGGCGCTGGCGGCGTCGAGTTCGCAATCCACCATCGCCTGGGCACCACTGGCGTATTCGAAGATCGCTGCGGTCTGACGATCGACGCCGGTGGTCGACATGGAGGCGCTGGCCTTTATGGACGCAGGAGTGCCCAGGATGTCGAAGGCAAAGGAGACCGGGTAGATGCCCAGGTCCAGTAGCGCCCCGCCGCCCAGGGCGGGATCGTTGAGCCGGTGGGCGGGATCCTTGGGAAGGCTCTGGTTGTGGGTGGCCACCACCTTGCGTACCTCACCGATGGTTCCTGAAGCGATGATGTCCCGGAGGCGAATCATGTGCGGCAGGAACCTGGTCCACATGGCCTCCAGCGCCACGAGCCCTTTGGATTCCGCGAGGTCAACAATGTCCTGTGCCTGGCGGGCATTCATGGTGAACGCCTTCTCCACCAGGACGTGCTTGCCAGCATTCAACGCCAAGAGGGCGTTCTCATGGTGGAAAGGGTGCGGCGTGGCCACGTAGACCACATCAACCAGGGGATCTGCAACAAGGTCCTCATAGCTGCCATGCGCGGTGGCCACGCCGTACTCCCCAGCGAACGACTCACTCGATTCCAACGATCGCGATCCCACGGCTTGCACCGTGAAACCGTTCTCCTTCAAGTCCTTGGTCTGGAGCCCTGCGATGAATCCTGTGCCGAGGATTCCCCAGCGGATTGTTCCGTCGGAGGTGCCGTTGCTGAGGGTCACGTGCTTAGTCCTTGCTGCTGAACGCGGCGTCGAAGCTGGTTTGTGAGGCGGGGAAGTCGAACTTCTTGAGGGCGGCGAGGGCTTCGGGGGCGCCGTGGAGTCGGTCCATGCCGGCGTCTTCCCATTCTACGGAGATCGGTCCGTTGTAGCCGATGGCGGTGAGGGCGCGGAAGGAGGATTCCCAGGGCACATCGCCTCGTCCGGCGGAGACGAAGTCCCAGCCACGGCGGGGATCTCCCCAGGGCAGGTGCGAGCCCATCACGGTGTTCCGGCCGGTGGGGCGCAGCTTGGTGTCCTTGCAGTCCACGTGGTAAATCCGGTCCTTGAAGTCCCAGATGAAGGACACGGGATCGATGCCCTGCCACATGAAGTGGGACGGGTCCCAGTTCAGGCCGAACGCTTCGCGGTGGCCGATCGCTTCGAGGGTCCGGACGGTGGTCCAGTAGTCGTAGGCGATTTCGGAGGGGTGGACTTCGTGGGCGAAGCGGACCCCGCATTCGTCGAAGACGTCCAGGATGGGGTTCCAACGGTCGGCGAAGTCCTGATAGCCGGCGTCGATGACCTTCTCCGGGACGGGAGGGAACATGGCGACGTACTGCCAGATGGAGGAGCCGGTGAACCCGACCACAGTGTCCACGCCTAAGGCGCGGGCGAGGCGGGCGGTGTGTTTCATTTCTTCGGCGGCGCGTTGGCGGACGCCTTCGGGTTCCCCGTCGCCCCAGACGCGGGATCCGACGATCGCTTCGTGGCGGAAGTCGATGGGGTCATCGCATACTGCCTGGCCCTTGAGGTGGTTGGAGATGGCCCAGACCTTGAGGTTGTACTTTTCCAGGACAGCGAGTTTGGATTCGACGTAGCCGGGTTCGTCCCAGCGCCAGGCGTCCAGATGGTCTCCGGAGACGGCGATTTCCAGGCCGTCGTAGCCCCAGCCGGAAGCAAGACGCGCGACTTCCTCGAAGGGAAGGTCGGCCCACTGGCCGGTGAACAGGGTGTACGGGCGGGGCATGTCAGGCTCCTTCAGTAACGGATGCGGTGAGCTGGATCAGTGAGCTTTTGGCGGCTGCGGACTCTTCCACGGCGGCCAGGATGTGCTGGACGTTCAGTCCCTCTTCAAACGACGGCGACGGCGACTCACCCGCGGCGATCGCGGTGAGGAAGTCGCGGATCTGGTGCGTGAAGGTGTGTTCCCAGCCGATGATGTGACCTTGCGGCCACCACGCTTCCAGGTACGGGTGTTCGGGCTCGTTGACCAGGATCCGGCGGAATCCTTGCTCACGGACGGGCACTGTGGTGTCCATGAAATAGAGTTCGTTCAGGTTCTCCAGGTCAAAGGTCAGCGAACCAAGCGAGCCGTAGATTTCCAGTCTCAGGGAGTTCTTCTGGCCAGTCGCTACGCGGGAAGCTTCAACTGAGGCGATTGCTCCTGAGGCGAGCGAGAGGTTTACCCAGGCGGCGTCGTCGACCGTGACATCCTCCGGGTCCTCTGCGCCGGGGCGCTGATCAACAAAAGTCTGCAGGCGGCCCGAAACCTCGGTGACAGCATCGTCCAGAAGGTACAGGACCTGGTCGATGGCGTGAGAGGCGATGTCGCCCAGGGCGCCGGATCCGGCGGTTTCCTTGCGGAGGCGCCAGGACATGGGGGACTGGGCGTCGGTCAGCCAGTCCTGCAGGTACGCGGCGCGAACATGCCGGACTGTGCCGAGACGACCTTCCGCAATGAGTTCCTTGGCGAGGGCAAGCGCTGGGACGCGGCGGTAGTTGAAGCCGATCATCGACTGCACACCGCGGTCCCGGGCCTTTGCGGCGGCTGCGGTCATCAGCTCGGCCTCACCCAAGGTGTTGGCCAGCGGCTTCTCCACCAGAACGTGCTTGCCCGCTTCCAAAGCCGCAATGGCGATTTCGGCGTGCATCCAGCCCGGTGCGCAGATATCGATGATGTGGATGTCGTCCCGTTCGATCACGGAGCGCCAGTCAGTGGCGGACTCGGCCCAGCCGTACTTGGCGGCGGCTTCCGCGACGGCATCTGCGTCCCGGCCCACCAGCACTTTTTGCTCGAAGGCCGGGACGTCAAAGAAGCTGGAGACGTTGCGCCACGCATTCGAGTGGGCCTTACCCATGAAGGCGTAACCGATTGCCGCGACGCCCAGCGGCGAGGAGGTAGGAATAGTCATCTGGTTCCTCGCCGGCTCTAAAGGGTGGCGGTTTCGGGTGCCCAGTCCTCGGGGAGGGCGGCCGAGGCGGGTGCGTTGCTGGTGACGTCCACGAAGGTACCCGATTCCACGGATTCGGCTATCGAGACCATGCTGTCCAGCACGTGGTAGGCGAGGTCGCCGGTGGCCCGGTGGGCAGTACCGGCACGAAGGGCGCGGGCCATGTCCAGAACACCCAGGCCACGGCCGTTGGCCGGACCCGTTGCAGGGATGATCTCCGGCTCTTCCGCGCCGGGACGCCAGAGCTTGAGGTCGCCGTCGAAGTAGTTTGGATCCGGGAGGGACAGGGTGGCCTCAGAGCCGGTGATTTCCACGAAGCCCATCCGCAGGCGCGGTGATTCGAAGGAGAACACGCTGTGGGAGGACTGGCCGCCTTCGAACTGCGCCATCGCGGAGACGTGGGTGGGGACCTCGACGGCGAATTCCTCGCCTGCCTTGGGGCCGGAACCAATGACGCGGGTCGCTTTGGCGGAGGAACCGACGGCGGCCACCTTGCGGATCGATCCGAAGGTCTGGATCAGGGCGGTGAGGTAGTACGGGCCCATGTCGAACAGGGGGCCGGCGCCGTGCTGGAACAGGAACGCGGGGTTGGGGTGCCAGGACTCCGGGCCGGGGGTTTGGAACGTGGTCATGCCGGTCAGGGGTGTGCCGATGTCGCCGCGCTCAATGATGCGTCGGGCGGTTTGCAGCCCGGCGCCGAGGAACGTGTCCGGGGCCGTGCCCAGGCGGATCCCAGCGGCGTCGGCTGCCTTGAGCAGGCCGAGCCCGGATTCGCGGTCCAAGGAGAAGGGCTTCTCGGTCCAGACGTGCTTGCCCGCGTTGACGGCTGCGGTGGCGACCTCGACGTGCGCTGCCGGGATGGTCAGGTTCACGATGATCTCGACGTCGGGGTGGTTCAGGGCCAGCTCCGGGGCACCGAATTCGGGGATCCCGTATTCTTCGGCGCGCGCCTTTGCTGCCTCTTCGAAGAGGTCCGCGATCACCAGGACTTTCAGGTCCGGGAAGACCGTGAGGTTGTCCAGGTACTGCTTGCTGATGTTGCCCGCGCCGATGACGGCAACGCCCACGGGGCCTTTGCGGGTAGACGGTGCGAAGCTCATGCCTTGGCTCCTTCTGCTGCCTGGGTGTCGGTTGCAGCGTCTGCGCTGGCCGCTGCGGTGAGGTAGTTCAAGCTCTCGGTGATGCCTTGGAAGATGTCTCCGGAGTAGTCATCGAATTCCACCACGCCCACTTCCAGGGACTTCGCTGCGGCGATGACATCCAGCACCGGGACGGTGCCCTGGCCTGCGGGCTGCTGGGCTTTGGTGTCGGTGGTGGCCGGGCCGTCCTTGATGTGGATGAGCTTCACGCGGTCACCCAGGCGTGCCAGCAGTTCCACGGGGTCCTGGCCACCGACGGCAACCCAGTACGTGTCTACTTCAAGGACGAGTTCGGGATCCAGCAAACCTTCGAGGTACTCCAGGGCGGTTTTGCCTTCGATGGTGGACTCCAGCTCCCATGCGTGGTTGTGGTAGCCGACGCGGATGCCGTACTCGGCACCCTTCTTCGCTGCTGCGTTGAGCTTGGCCGCGGTGGCCTGGATGTCCTGGGCCGACTGCCAGTGCTCGGCGGGAAGGAATGGATCGATCACCGTGGTGATGCCCAGCTCCTTGGCTGCTGCAAAGATCTCATCCTGGTCCTGGCTCAACAGCGGGGCATGGCCGGACGGAGCCGTCAGGCCGTTCTCCTTCAACGCCGCGCCAAGTTCCTTGGCCGTGGCCACGAAGTTATAGGGCTCCACCTGCGTGAAACCGATCTCGGCAACCCTCTTGATGGTGCCTGGCAGGTCCTCCTGGATGGCATCACGGAGGGTATACAGCTGGAGCGAATACGACATGGGGATCCTTTTCGGGAGTGCTTTTCCGGGATATCAGGGCCTTGGCGCCAGTCTAGTGAGCACCCCCTCGGGGAGCCACCGATTCCACACGTCAATGGACTGGACACCAACTCCTTCAGCTTAAAGGGACTTTTGCCGAGCGTCTAGCAAAAGTTGCAAGAATTCCGCAAAACTTCTGCTGGATGACATGCATAAGCAATCATGCTTCACTAATTGCATGACATCTGAGGCCGGAATCGACGCCGGAAATAGCTCCGTGCCCGAAGCCGGCAATCTCTCCCGCGCCGGAAATCTCTTCCAACTCCTCCGCGACGGTAAGGCGCGCACCCGGGCTGAGCTTGCAGAAACCACTGGCCTTGCCCGCTCCACCGTTGCCTCAAGGATTGACGCCCTCATCAGCTCAGGGCTCGTCGGCCCTGCTGGCGAAGCGAGCTCCACAGGCGGCAGGCCGCCGTCGCGCGTTGCCTTCAACCCCGCCGCGCGCGTTGTCCTGGCCGTCGACGTCGGAGCTACCCACGTGATTGTTGCCGTCACCGATCTCGGCGGCGACGTCGTGGCCGAGCGACGGCTGACGCAGGAGGTCGCTGACGGGCCGGACGTGGTCCTGGGCCGCGTGGTTTCAGCGGGCATGGAACTCCTGGCCGAAGCCGGCCGCGAACCCGGCGAGCTCGCCGGAATAGGCATCGGCCTGCCCGGTCCCGTGGAACACGCCAGCGGCAGGCCGGTCAAGCCGCCCATCATGCCTGGCTGGGACGGATTCGACGTCGTCACGTACGTTCAGCGCTCCCTGCCGGTTCCAGTCCTGGTGGACAACGACGTCAACATCATGGCCCTCGGTGAACGCACCGCGTACTGGCCGGACCATGAAAACTTCCTCTTCATCAAAGTGGCCACCGGAATCGGCGCGGGCATCATCAGCAGCGGACAATTACAGCGCGGCGCCAACGGCACCGCCGGCGACCTCGGCCACGTCCGTGTGCCCCGCGGTGACGACGTCCTCTGCCGCTGCGGCAACCACGGCTGCCTCGAGGCACTTGCCTCAGGTCCCGCCGTCGCGCGTCAACTGCAGGCACAAGGGCTGGAAGCTGCCAGCGGCGCCGACGTCCTGCGACTCGTTGGCGAAGGAAACCTGCAGGCCATCCAGGCGCTTCGGCAGGCCGGACGCGATGTTGGCGATGTCTTAGCCACCGTGGTCAACCTGCTCAACCCGTCCATGATCATCATCGGCGGCAGCGTGGGGGAGGCGGGTGAGCACCTGGTGGCCGGGATCCGCGAAGTGGTCTACCGGCGGTCCTTGCCCCTGGCCACCACGCACCTGCGCATCGGCATTTCCATGGCCGGTCAGCGCGCGGCGATCCTTGGCGCCAGCCACCTGGTGACCCAGCATGTTCTGTCACCGTCCGTGATTGAGGCCACGCTCCAAGCAGCGGGCTAGGTCCTCTTTAAGGGCTTTCGCGGCGTGGGAGCGTGATAGCAATGAAAGTGATGAGTACTTTCTTCGCTTCCCCGTGCGCCCGATGAGCCAGTTCCTCGCCAAAGTTCCCCGCGGCTGGCTGATCCTCGCGTGCATCGGCCTCATTGCCCTGAACATGCGCGGACCCTTCGTGGCGGTGGCGCCCGTGGTGGATTCGTTACAGCAGGATCTCGGATTCTCGCCTGTGGAACTCGGGCTCCTGACCGGCATTCCCGTCCTCTGCTTCTCCCTTGCTTCGCCTTTGGCTTCGTTGGCCGGGCGCCGCCTGGGCGCCGAATTCGCGGTGATGCTCACCCTGCTGGGTGTTCTTGTGGGCGTGGTGATTCGATCCAGCGGCGGTGGCATTTCGGTCATGGTGGGCACGGTCATCATTGGCGTGGCCATCACCATCGGCAATATTGCAGTGCCGCTGATCATCCGTCGAGACTTCGCACCGCGGCGTCAGGCAACCGCCATGGGCGTTTACACTGCTGCACTCAACGTGGGCTCATTCCTTACCTCCGTGGCCACCGCGCCCCTCGCCGAACTAGTGGGCTGGCGGCTTGCCCTGGCTGCGAGCGCTTTGTTGGCGTTGGCGGCCATTCTGTTCTGGGTTCCAACAGTGGGTGCGCGGCGGGCGTTTGTTCCCGCTGCGGTTCCCTTGCCTGTTGCTTCCGGGGCCGGTCCTGTTGCGGGTGTTCGCTGGCTGACTGTGGGCCTGACTCTCGGCTTCGCGGGTCAGGCGTTCTCCTACTACGGGGTCACCGCGTGGTTGCCCAGTTTCCTTGCCGACGAACTCGCCATGGGTACCGCCGAAGCCGGTGCGGGGTCCTCGCTGTTTCAGATTTTCGCGATCGTGGGCGGCCTGGGCGTGCCACTCCTGGCCCGTTTCACCAGTACGACGACGGTGGCGGTCACCTTGAGCGCGCTGTGGCTTACGGTTCCCGTGGGCTTGTTGCTGGCTCCTGGTTTCTGGTGGTTGTGGTCTTCGCTGGGCGGTGTTGCGCAGGGTGGCGGGATCACGGTGATCTTCATTGCCATCATCAAGTTTGCGCAGTCGCAGGCCGCGGCCGGGAAGATGTCCGCTGTGGTGCAAGGGGTTGGTTATTGCTTCGCCGCGTTGGCTCCCACTGTTGTTGGGTTCGTGCACAGTGAGACCGATGGGTGGACGGTGCCGCTCTTCGTGATCCTCGGCTCGGTGCTCGCGTTCTGTGTGTGCACCACGTTGTCCGTGCGCTGGGTGGCCCGCCAGCGCTGAGCTCTTCTCGCGTGCCCGATTCGGGGGTTCCCTGCGGAGGATGCCGTTCGCACGGCACGGTGTGCAGCGAGCCATCGAATCGGGAGGGCCCGGGTATGGAGAAGCCCCGCTGCTGGGCTGCCTCCCCGGCGGTCGGGGTCACTTGTTGCGAAAAGTGCAGGCAGCCCAGCGTCGGGGCTTGATTGTGTCGCTACTCAGTAGATCTAAGCGGCGACGAGCTCCTCTTTCGTGGCCTCTTCACGGGCCTCGGTGAGGAAGCGGGCGTACGCGGGGATGGTCAGGAAGGTGGGGAATTCTTCGGCCAAGGTGACTTCTTCGAAGATGGCGCGGGCGTCAGCGAAGCGGTCTCCGTCGAAGCGTTCCAGGCGGGCGTATTCCTCATCCAGCATGTCCTCCACCCACTGCGCGGTGATGATGTCTCCGTGGTCCGTGATGGCGTGGGAGTGGATCCACTGCCAGAGCTGGGAACGGGAGATCTCCGCTGTGGCGGCGTCTTCCATGAGGTTGTGGATGGCCACGGCCCCGTTGCCGCGCAGCCAGGACTCGATGTAGCGGATGCCCACCTCGATGTTCAGGCGAACCCCGCCCTCGGTGATGGTGCCCTCGGTGCTGGCGATGTCGATCAGTGCACGGTCATCCGGGGTGACGTCCTCGCGGGAGCGGTCCAACTGGTTGGGCTTGTTGCCCAGCACCTTGTCAAAGACCTCGCGTGCCACGGGCACCAGATCCGGGTGGGCCACCCACGAACCGTCAAAGCCGTCGTTGGCCTCGCGGGTCTTGTCAGCACGAACCTTCTCGAACGACGCCGTGTTCGCGGCCTCGTCCTTCCGGTTCGGAACCGCTGCTGCCATGCCCCCAATGGCCATGGCACCGCGGCGGTGGCAGGCCCGGACCAACTGCTCGGTGTAAGCACGCATGAACGGCTGGGTCATGGTCACCTGGCCACGGTCCGGGAGCACGAAACGCGGTCCACGGGTGCGGAAGTTCTTGATCAGGGAGAAGATGTAGTCCCAGCGGCCGGCGTTCAAACCCGAAGCATGGTCCCGAAGTTCGTACAGGATCTCTTCCATCTCAAACGCGGCGGTGATGGTTTCGATCAGCACCGTGGCGCGGATGGTGCCCTGCGGGATGCCCAGCAGGTCCTGCGCCAGGACGAAGATGTCGTTCCACAACCGTGCTTCGAGGTGGTTCTCGATCTTCGGCAGGTAGAAGTACGGGCCCTTGCCCTGGGCGAGCAGGCGGCGGGCATTGTGGAAGAAGAACAAACCGAAGTCCACAATGCCGCCGGCGATCGGCTTCCCGTCGATCAGCATGTGCTTCTCCGGCAGGTGCCAACCACGCGGGCGAACCACAATAGTGGGCAGGTCCTCGGCGGCCTTGAGCTTGTATTCCTTGCCCTCAGGGGACGTGAAATCGATGCGCCGCTCCAGCGCATCCGTCAGGTTCAACTGCCCCTGAATCACGTTGCGCCACGTCGGCGTGGACGAGTCCTCCATGTCCGCCAGCCACACCTTCGCACCAGAGTTCAGGGCATTGATGGTCATCTTCTTATCCACCGGGCCCGTGATCTCAACACGACGATCCTCCAGCCCGGGCGCCGGGGGAGCGACCCGCCAAGACGGGTCATTCCGGATGGCCTCGGTCTGCGGCAGGAACCGCGGATCCTGGCCCCCTGAAATCTGGTTGCGGCGGGCGTGCCGCGCCTGCATCAGCTCCTGACGACG
The DNA here is from genome assembly GCF_023656375.1 of Paenarthrobacter sp. TYUT067. NCBI lineage: Bacteria > Bacillati > Actinomycetota > Actinomycetes > Micrococcales > Micrococcaceae > Paenarthrobacter > Paenarthrobacter sp. TYUT067. The sequence continues at coordinate 236,966 of NZ_JAMOIT010000001.1, read as the reverse complement.
ATCCGCCGTCGCCCGATGCAACTTGCCAATGAACTCGAGGGCGTCCGGCGTGAGGACCTCGTTCTGCCGGCAAATGGGCTGCGCGGTGATGGTGATGCCATTGATAGTGAAGTTGTCAGTGAAGCTGTTCATTTCAATCTCTCCTATGAGAAGCAAATGTTCGACGGCGGCGCTTGTCTGGGTGGGTTGGGGCCTTCGGGCCGGAACTGCTCTGCCTGCTATTCCCCTTATGCGGGCCTGACCTCGCTGAGCGAGGACAGACCCTGATAAGGGGTCCCCTTTTACGCAGGCTGCCGCACTACCGGCCACTCCGGCCGGGTGCCTGCCTCCCCGGTACCGATCGACCCAACGGTCGAACAAGGTGATCCGGAAGCGTGCGTAAAAGGGGCCCTGTCCCCGCCGTCGACCGAGCTTTGCGAGGTCTATCCGCGGGGATGGGGAATAGCACGCGGAGGATTACCTTGCTCGACCTCCGCAGGCAGAGCGTTGCCGGTCTGTAGGCCGGAGGTTCAGGCCGGGACCAGCTGCCGTCGGGTGTTGATTAGTGGAATTGGCCTTCTTCGGTGGATCCCACCAGGGCCAAAGTGGATGCGTTCGGGTTGAGCGCGGTTGCGATGTCGTCGAAGTAGCCGGTGCCGACTTCGCGCTGGTGCTTGGTGGCGGTGTAGCCGCGGGACTCGGAGGCGAATTCCTTCTCTTGGAGCTCGACGTACGCGCTCATGCCTTCACGGGCGTAGCCGTGGGCGAGGTCGAACATGGAGTAGTTCAGGGCGTGGAATCCGGCCAGTGTGATGAACTGGAACGTGAAGCCCATGGCACCGAGCTCACGCTGGAACTTGGCGATGGTGGTGTCGTCCAGGTGCTTGCGCCAGTTGAAGGACGGGGAGCAGTTGTAGGAGAGCATCTGATCCGGGAACTCGGCCTTGACCGATTCGGCGAACTTACGGGCCAGTTCCAGGTCCGGGGTGCCGGTCTCCATCCAGATGAGGTCGGAGTACGGTGCGTAGGCCTTTGCACGGGCGATGCACGGTTCGATTCCGTTGCGGACTTTGTAGAAGCCTTCGGCGGTACGTTCACCGGTAATGAATTCCTGGTCGCGCTCGTCAACGTCTGAGGTGATCAGGGTTGCTGCCTCGGCGTCGGTGCGGGCGATGACCACCGTGGGGGTACCGGCGACGTCGGCTGCCAGGCGGGCTGCGTTCAGGGTCCGGATGTGCTGCTGGGTGGGGATCAGGACCTTGCCGCCCAGGTGGCCACACTTCTTTTCGGAAGCGAGCTGGTCTTCCCAGTGAACGCCCGAGGCGCCGGCGGTGATCATGGACTTCATGAGTTCGTAGGCGTTGAGCGGGCCACCGAATCCTGCTTCGGCGTCGGCGACGATCGGGACCAGCCAGTCTTCAACGGTTTTGACGCCCTCGGCGTATTCGATCTGGTCTGCGCGGAGCAGGGCGTTGTTGATGCGGCGGACAACCTGGGGTACCGAGTTGGCCGGGTACAGGGACTGGTCCGGGTAGGTCTGGCCCGAAAGGTTGGCGTCGGCGGCTACCTGCCAACCGGAGAGGTAGATGGCGCGGAGGCCGGCCTTGACCTGCTGCACCGCCTGGTTGCCGGTCAGGGCCCCGAGGGCGTTGGTGTAGCCGCCGGTGGGAGCTTCCTCGGTGAGCTGCTTCCACAGCTTCTCCGAACCGCGGCGGGCCAGGGTGTGCTCTTCGGAGACGCGACCACGGAGGCGGACGACGTCGGTGGCCGAGTAATCACGGGTGACGCCTTCCCACCGCGGGTTGGCGGACCATTCAAGTTCCAGCGCTGCGGCCTGCTGCTCTGCGGACTGCTCTGCGGGTTCAAATGATGCGGTCATTTTTGATCTCCTATGTGGTGCCCGGGCCGGCCTCCGCTGCGCCTTTGCTGCATTGGCCGGCTTGCCCGGGATCTGTATTTCTTTTTCGTAAGACCTACTTTTCTGCACTTCCAAGACAGTTACTAGAGGAAAACTATGGAAAGAAATGCACTTCTTCGCGTATTCTCAATAAATGTCGCCTGTGAGCTGGAATCGCGAAGTAGCATCGCCGTCGTTGTCCGCTGCGTCCCCTGAACTGGACGTCATCAGCCTTGGCCGCCGCGTGCGCCATCTGCGCAAGCAGGCCGGGCTGACGCTGGATGACTTGAGTGCCGCCGTCGGGACCGCCCCGAGCCAGTTGAGCCTGATCGAAAACGGCAAGCGCGAACCCAAACTGGGGCTGCTGCAGCAGCTCGCCGCGTCACTGAATGTGACCATCGATCAGCTGCTGGGGGCCGAGCCGCCCAGCCGCAGGGCAGCCTTGGAAATCGAGCTGGAACGGTACCAGCGCGGGCCGCTGTACGAATCCCTGAATCTGCCCAAAATCCGCATCAGCTCGCGGCTTCCGCTCGATGTGCTGGAGTCGCAGGTGGGGCTGCTTCAGGAACTCGAACGCAAACTAAATGAGCAGGTGGCGACGCCGGAAGAAGCCCGCCGCGCGAACGGCGAGTTGCGTGCCATGATGCGCGAGCGCGGTAACTATTTCCCCGAGTATGAGGCGGAGGCGCAGAAGGTCCTCAAAGGGGTTGGCTACACCACGGGTCCGCTCAGCCAGCACGTCATTGCGGACATCGCCGAGAACCTTGGATTTACGCTGCATCACGTGGGCGATTTGCCGCACTCCACGCGGTCCGTGACCGATTTGAAGAACCGCAGAATTTATCTCACGCAGAACCAGCGCCAGGATCACGATCCGCGGTCTGTTTTGCTCCAGGCGCTGGGACACTACGTGCTGGGGCATGAAACTCCACGGAACTACGGGGATTTCCTGGCGCAGCGGGTGGCCACCAACTACTTTGCCGCGGCGTTGTTGCTGCCGGAGCAGGCCACGGTGGAATTTCTGCAGAAGGCCAAGGCTGCCAAGGAAATCGCTGTGGAGGACATCCGCGACGCCTTCGCCGTGTCCTACGAAACCGCAGCGCACCGCTTTACCAACCTCGCCACCAAGCACCTGGGCATCACCACACACTTCCAGAAGACCCACCAGTCCGGCATCATCTACAAGGCCTACGAGAACGATGGCGTGGCCTTCCCGCAGGACCACACGGGGGCCATCGAGGGTCAGCCGTCGTGCAAGGCATGGACCTCGCGGGCGGTATTCGATGTGCCGGACAAGTTCAGCGCCTACAGCCAATACACGGACACTCCGTCGGGCACCTACTGGTGTACTGCCCGCACCGAACGCTCCGCCGCTGGTGAATTTTCCTTGAGCATTGGGGTGCCATACCAGCACGTGAAGTGGTTCCGTGGCCGGGAGACCACGGCCCGGGCAACGTCAAACTGCCCGGACCCGAATTGCTGCAAGCGACCCCCGGCCTCGCTGGCGAACGAGTGGGCCGGCAATGCGTGGCCCTCCGCCCGCGCACACTCGCACCTGCTTGCCGCCATGCCCCCGGGTGCGTTCCCGGGCGTGGACGAGACCGAGGTGTACAGCTTCCTGGCGGCCCACTCCGAGCGCTGACGCTCTCTCACGTCCCGCGTGTTAGAGCCGATCGCTCTCTCACGTCACGCGTAGTGGGCTATGGCGCTTGCTGCCAAACCCTCAGATTAGAGGGCCGGGCTACTTCATGAGATGGCTGGTGCTCAACAGTCAATGCGGCGGCGCCCGGCCCCTTGAAGGTCTTCGCGCCTGAGGAGTAGCCTGCACGCAAGAAGCGGAGATTGCAGGATTGGCCTAGGAGCGCGGCATGAATGTGCTAAGCCAGATACTCGCTGGATCCACCGGCCTGGCACTGATAAGCGTTGGCGTCCTGGAGATCTTCTTCCATGGCGACCAACGGTTCCACCGGATCTTCCTGATCAGGCCGGAAGACGTGCGCGCAGTTCGGATGTGGGCGATGAATGTTGGCGCCTACAACATCACCTTCGGCCTCGGCATCGCAGTGGGCCTGTGGCTAGTGAACTTCTCAGGCACTCCCGCCAGCGGGTCAGCCATAGTGATTTTCTGCTGCGCGTGCCACGTCTTCCTTGGTTTCTGGCTGTGGGTCACAGAGAAGCGCCTCCTGCTCAGCGCCATCGGCCAGGCGCTCTTCCCGGCGTTGGCAATCGTCTTTTACCTTGTATTTCGCTAGGGGGTGGTAGTTGGCGAAGGCTGGTCAAAGGGCAGCGGGCGAGCCAGGGATCAGCGGACCAGTCGCTTCACCAGCACGGCCGCAGCATCAACAACCTCGTCGGCCTCGTGCTTGGAGGCGCTCAGGGCAACTTCCTGGCCGGACACAGTCACGATGTCCGTGATCACGGCTACGGTGAGTCGGCCCAGGGTGTCGTCGCTGGCGCCGAGGAGCACGGTGTTCTGCCGGACCCACTCGCGCCCACGTTCCCGCCGCAGGACTTCGAAGCCTGGGGGAGTGTCGCCCTCGATGAACACGCGCTCCAGGTCCCGGTGCTTCCACGTGTAGTCGAAGTAGCTCCGGCTGCCTACGTTGAAAAGTGCCAGGGGATCGGATTCGCCGGCCTTCCGGGCTTTGGCCACGGCCGCGGCAACGAGCTTTTCGTGTTCGTTTTGGTAGTCGTCCCAAAGTGCGAGGAAGAGTTCGGTTTTGCCACCAAAGTGGTGGTAGAGGCTGCCAACGCTGGATCCCGCGCGGGAAACAATGTCGGAGATGCTCGCGTCGGTGAAGCCATGTTCCACGAAAACGTGGGTGGCAGCGTCCAGCAGGTTGCGTTGGGTGGCTGCTGTCCGGGTCCATTGCCACGAGCCCGCGTTGCTGGCTACTTCGGACGTCTTACGGACCACGCTTGGGCTCCTCTCGCAGGCAGGACGTAGATCGGAGTGTCGGACGGCTATTTTCTGGAATCCTACCTCCGAAAGAATCCACATAGCTAACAACAAGCCTTGACTGAGCCTTGAACTGCGGGAAATAATTCTGGAAGTCTGTTCTAGAAATACACATTGCGGCATGTATCCGAATGCTGCGATTTTTGACGCAGGACGCCCCGAAACCCGGGTGCCGTTTTTACCGTCGGGCTGCAACTGGTTGAATCGCTATATAGCGCCAACTGGTCGCAGCCAAACAAGCCAGAGAGGAACGCGGCCTGATGTCCGTTTCAAGCAAGTCGTCCGGGATCACGTCGAACAGGTGGTTCAAGCCCGTCGTCGTCACCGCAGGAGCTTTGGTGGTGGCACTGATCCTGGTGCTCATTGCTCAATGGCTCCGGACCCTTCAGCCCGTGCAGCAGTTCCTGGTGGACTACCCCGGGCACTCGGCCATTCCTGAGGGCACCCCCACTGGCTTCCCCGCGTGGCTCGGGTGGCAGCACTTCCTCAACATGTTCTTCATCGTCCTGATCATCCGTTCGGGCTGGCAGGTACGCACCACCACCCGCCCGGCCGCCAACTGGACCAGAAACAACAAAGGTCTCATCAAGACCAAGAATCCACCCACCAAGATCAGCCTGGATCTCTGGTTCCACCTGACGCTGGACGCACTCTGGGTCTTGAACGGCATCATCTTCATCGTGCTCCTCTTCGCCACCGGCCACTGGTTGCGCATTGTCCCCACCAACTGGGACGTCTTCCCGAACGCGGTCTCAGCAGGCCTGCAATACGCCTCGCTGAATTGGCCCGTCGAAAACGGCTGGAACAACTACAACAGCCTGCAGCTCCTGACCTACTTCATCACGGTCTTCATCGCGGCCCCGCTGGCCATCATTACCGGAATCAGGATGTCCGGTGCGTGGCCCAAGAAGGCAGCGATCAACAAGTTCTACCCAATCGAGCTTGCCCGCAAGATCCACTTCCCAGTGATGATCTACTTCGTGGCCTTCGTGATTGTCCACGTCACGCTGGTGCTGGCAACCGGCGCGCTGAGGAACCTCAACCACATGTACGCGTCCACTGACGATAACAACAGCTGGTGGGGCTTCGGCATCTTCGCGGCTTCCATTGTCTTCACCGCGGCGGCCTGGTTCCTGGCCCGGCCACTGTTCCTGCGGCCCATTGCCTCGCTGATGGGCAAGGTCTCGCGCTAGCGTCCACACGTTCGCACAAAGAAAACTTCGCGCAAAGAAAACAGCCGCCCCGGAAGTGTTTCCGGGGCGGCTGCTTGTGTCTGTAGCGAGAGAGGCTAGGACAGAGCCCCACCCTGCCACAGTGCATCAAACGGAGCGCCGGAGGACACCCGGTTCTTGATACCGGCAGTCACGAAAGCTTTCGAGGTGCGGGCGGCTTCAAGGGGCGTCGCGCCCTTGGCCAGTTCGGCGGTCACAGCGGCAGCAAGCGAGCAGCCGGCACCGGACACGGCCACTTCGCCAACCTTCGGGGCGCGCAGGACCTCCAGCGTCTCACCGTCGTAGTAAACGTCGACGGCGTCGGGGCCTTCCAGCCGCACCCCACCTTTGGCGAGGACTGCTGCGCCGCTGATTTCGTGGATCCGAACGGCGGCAGCCTTGAGGGACTCTTCGTCCGTGATGGTGAGCCCGGACAGGGACTCGGCTTCAAAGTGGTTCGGCGTCACGAAGGTAGCCAGCGGCAGGATTTGTGCCTTCAAAGCTTGGTCGGTGTCCAGCGCGTGTCCCGGTTCCTGGCCCTTACAGATCAACACCGGGTCCAGCACCACGTGCTTGAACGAGCCGTCAGTCAGCGCCTTCTCCACCGTGCTGATGGTTGCCGGGCTTCCGAGCATGCCGATCTTGACGGTGTCCAGCACCGATGGTGCGCCGGAAGCGGCACCGTAGGCCGCCGTCGTGGCCTCCAGTTGGTCTGCGATGACTTGCTGGTCCACCGGCACAAAACGGTGGTTCCAGTTGTCCTTCGGGTTGAAGGAAACGATGCAGGTGAGGTTCGCGATGCCGAACACGCCGAGTTCCTGGAAGGTCTTGAGGTCGGCCTGTGCGCCGGCGCCTCCGGTCGCTTCGGAGCCGGCAATGGTCAGGGCAATGGCAGGGGCAACGGCTGAAGTCATGGTTTCCATTTTGCCAGTTTCCCGGTCGTACGCCGATTCCGGCCTGTGAAAGGTGCTCGTGAGTCCTAGCCGTGCAGCGCCCTGTAGGCAGCTTCGGCCGCCGGATGCAGCGGGATACCCGCGGTGTTGATGAGCGTCTCCGGGCTAAGGAATTGCACGCCGGTGCTGGATGTGGGAACCAGGTCCTGAGCCTGCTCCACCAGCAACTCCACTGTCCGCCGAACAACATGATCGGCCAGGTCCCTGCGGCACAGGAGCAGGTTCGCAACGCCCACTGTCCAGACGGCGGGAGCGTTGCCGTAGCTGTTGGCGGGGATCAGCACGCGGTCGTAAAAGAACCCCGACTGAGCCCGCGTCGCCGGGATGAGCTCGGAAATATCCAGTAGCCGAAGTCCAATGTCCTTTGCTGCGGCAGCGATGGGAGCGGTGGGCACTCCTCCCGATTGGATCATCACATCAATCGAACCGTCCTGCAGTGAGGCCAGGGCCTGGTTTAGGCCGAGGTTGACTTGCTTCACGGCGCGGGGCGGCTCAGAAAGTCCCGCGGCTGTGATGATCCGTCCAGCGGTCAGGGTGGTCCCCGAGCCCACTTCGCCCACGCCCGCGGTCTTCCCGGCGAGGTCTGCCAGGGTCCGTATCCCGCTGTCTTCGCGGACGATGCAGTGGACATAGTTCTGGTACACCTTGCCCAGCGCCACCAAACCCTCTCCGGTCCGGCTGGTGGCAGCGGCCTGGGCTGCTGCATCTGCCAGTGCGACGGCGAACGTCGCCTCGCCGGATAAGACCCGCTGGATGTTCTCCAGACTGCCGCCAGTGGTCAATGCGACGGCCCTTTCGGCGATGCGCTCCCGCTGCAACAGGCCTGCCAGGAGAGTGGCGAACTCCAGATAGAAGCCACCGGATTCACCACCGGCAACCGTGAGCTCCTGCAGGGGTTCCTCCGGCGTGCAGGCGGTGGTCGTCGCGAGCAGGCTGCCGCCCAGGCCGATCGCGACGGCGGTTTTGAGGGCGTTCCGCCGGGAGAACCTGGGTAAGTCAGGCATGCGTGCCCTCCTTGGGTTTCACGAACTCGAGGCGGGCCGTCAGGCCATGGGGATCGCCCGGCTCCAGGATCAGTCGCCCTCCATTTGCCTGCGCCAGCCGCTCCACGATGGTCATGCCCAGACCGTTGCCGGGAATCTTGCTGTGCTGCGGCGCCCGCCAGAACCTGGTGGTGGACGCGGCCAGTTGCTCGGCTGGGAGGCCGGGCCCGTCGTCGGAAATCACGACGGCGGTGCCGCCTTGCGTCGGCTGGGTCGCCACGGAGATACGCGCAGCGGGGGCGTACTTGATGGCGTTGGCGAGGAGTTCGCCCACCATGTGCGCGAGTTCGTCGGGGTCGCACATGATGTGGTTTTCCGAGGTTGGGGCCAACAACGTCAGCTGCGATCCTGCACGGTGAGCGGCCGGCGCCGCCCTTTCCACTTCACCCTGCAGGACCGGGTAGGGGTCGATGACGGCCAGGCGTTTGTGCTCTGCTTCTTGCACGCGCGTAGCCCCCTCAGAGGCGCGGTGTTCCGCCGTCGCCAGCTTCAGCACGCCGTCGAGCATTTCCTCCACCCGCTCGAGTTCCGCAACGACGCCGGCGGCTGCCTCCTTCTCGGGTTCCGAGCGCAAGGCGAGCTGCAGCAGATCGATGCGCAGGCGCAGCGCGCCAACAGGGTTCCGGAGTTGATGTGAAGTGTCGGCAATGAGCCGGCGCTGCGACTCCATGCTTTCGGTCACGGCGTCGGCCATAGTGGTGAAGGAGCGGCTCAGCTCGCGCAGCTCAGGCGGACCGGCTTCAGGAAGCTGGCTGGTTTTGCCCGTGGATTCCAACTCGTGGACAGCTTTGCTCAGTCTGTGCACCGGGCGAAGGACCCAGGCAGTGATGCGCGATGCCGCCAGCAGGAGCAGCGCACCCAGCGCCAAGGCGGCGGTTCCGACGGCGAGCCAGCGCTCCCGTAGCTTCTGCCGGGCCGCGTCGAGGTCCACTTCAAGGACTACCTCGCCGAGTACCTGGCTGGCGGTGCCGAAAGATCTTGAAATAGTGTCCCCGCCGGAGCCAAAGGCACGGATGGGGCTGAGCGTGGTGTCGCTGAGGTTGAGGCTCGCCCGGTTCAGAGCATCCCTGACCTCGGGCTGGTCCTCGCTGAGGCCGCCGGAACGGAGGGTTTTCTGTTGGAGCCGGATCAGAATTCCTTCATCATATAGCTCTGAGTATCGGTCCATCTCGCGCTGGAGTTGGGTGGTGTCGTTATCCTCCGCAGCTTCGCTGGCCAGTTGCGCAAAGCGGTTCAGGGCTGCGACGCGGTTGATTTGTAGTTCCTGGGTGAGTTCCCGGCTGGCCGAGGTCAGGATCACGCTGGACACCGTAACCACGATGATCACCACCAGCAGGCTCAGGATGCCGAGGACGCGGACTTTCACGGTTGCTCGACGCGATAGCCGACGCCGCGGACGTTGATGATGAAACCGGGAAGCTGGAGCTTGGACCTGAGGCCGGTCAGGTGCACGTCCAATGACCGTGAGTGGGCCAGGAAGGCGTCGCCCCAGAGCGCGTCAAGGATCTGCTCACGCGTGACAACCGAGCCTGCGTTCCTGACGAGGAGGCTCAGGAGGTCGAACTCCGTGGCGGTCAGGGCCAGTTGTCTTTCCCCGACGGCGGCCGTGCGGCGATCGAGGTCTACTTCCAGTTCTCCGAGCACGATGCTGTGCGGCGTTGCATTGCCCGCCCGATTGGTTCTGCGCGTCACGGCCTCGATTCTGGCCAGCAATTCCACGAGCTTCACCGGTTTGACGAGGTAGTCATCCGCTCCCGAACGGAGTCCAAGAACCACACTGCGTTCGTCGTCGCGGGCCGTCAGGATCAGGATGGGAACCGTTGTGACTTGGCGCAGCTTCCGCAGCACGTCCAAACCGTCCATGTCCGGAAGGCCAAGGTCAAGCAGGATCACCTCGTGCTGCCGGTGGGCCAGGAGTGCGTCCTCGCCGCGGGCCACCCTGGTGTGCTTGTGGCCAGCGGAGGCGACGGCAGCATTCAAGGCCGACGCCATGGCGTCGTCATCCTCGACGATGAGCACATGCACTGTCTGGGTCCTTTGTTTCGCGGGTCTGGTTCGCTACTAGAGCTTAACGTTGCGAGGCCCGCTCTGCGCCCTTCGGAGTATCCAAAGTGCGCAGAACGGGCCTCACAAGGCAGGCAGGCTAGGCGTCGACGCGAGCCTTCATGCCGTCGTCGTCGGTTTCCTTTGCAGAGACCTTGGCGACGAAGGCGTTGCCCTGCTCCGCGTCCAAGTGCGTCGCCTTCTTGTTCTTCAACGCGAAGATGTACACCAGCAGCGAGATGAAGATTGCGGCCGTCACGTAGGTGAAGAAGAGGTCCACCTGGTCCGACTTCTGCAGCGCAGCACCGATCAGTGGAACGGTGCCACCGAACAGCGAGTTGGCAATCGCGTAACCGAGCCCAACGCCGAGCGCGCGGATGGACGCCGGGAACAGCTCAGCCTTCACCAGAGCGTTGATGGACGTGTAACCACCCACCATGAGCAGGCCGCCGAGCATCAGCAGGAATGCGATGAACGGATCCTTGGTGCCGGAAAGGGTGGAGAGCAGCGGCCACGTGAAGAGCACGCCGGTCACGCCGAACCAGATCAGCAAGGGCTTGCGGCCAACCTTGTCCGAGATCAGGCCGTACACAGGCTGCAGCAGCATGAAGATCAACAACGCCCAGAAGTTGATCACTGAGGTATCGGTCTTGGCGATGCCGGATGTATCGTTCATGAACTTCAGGATGAAGTTGGTGTACGTGTAGAACGCCACGGTGCCGCCAAGGGTGATGCCGATGCAGATGAGCAGTGGCTTCCAGTGCTTGGTGAGCAGGAGCTTCATAGTGCCAGGCTGGGCCTCGCCCTCAACCTTGACGTGGGCGGCGCGGAGCTGATCGGAGGACAGCGTTTCTTCCATGGAACGGCGGAGCCAGAGAACAACCAAAGCAGCGACACCACCGATGGCGAACGGAATCCGCCAGCCCCATGCCGTCAGGTCTTCCTTGCTCATGGTGTTCTGCAGGATCACCAGCACCAGGAGGGCCAGCATCTGTCCGCCAATCAGCGTCACGTACTGGAAGCTGGAGAAGAAGCCTCGACGCTTGGCCGTCGCCGCCTCGGACATGTAGGTAGCGCTGGTGCCGTACTCCCCGCCAACCGAGAAGCCCTGCACCACACGGATGAACACCAGCAGGATCAGGGCCCAGAGGCCGATCACGTCCTGCGTCGGCAGGATCGCGATGGCGAAGGAACCGGCCGACATCAGCGTCACGCTGAGCGTCAGCGCAGCCTTGCGGCCCTTCCGGTCGGCATAGCGGCCGAAGAACCAGCTACCGATGGGACGCATGAGGAACGACGTCGAGAAGACAGCCATCGCCTCAAGGCCTGCCTGCAGATCGTCCGAGGAGTTGAAGAAGTGCGACTGGAAATACGCCGCGAAAACCGTATAGACGTAGAGGTCGAACCACTCCACGAGGTTGCCCGCGGAGCCCTTGAGGATGTTGCTCACGGCTTTACGTGTCTGGGCGGCTTCGCTCAGAGGTGCAGCTTGTTGGGTGCTCATCAATGAACCTTCCTGGACGGCAGCGTTTTGCAACGGCCGTGTCTTGCATGAGTTCGTTCTGTCCATGAAGCTCGTGCTCATGGCGTCCTTGCGCATGGCTCTTCGTTGACTAAGAAAGGCCCTCCGGGGTGAAGAGGACATGTTCCAAACTATGGGTGATGCACGGCACAGCCCTAGTCCGCGGGGGATTTCCTAACACTTCCTTAGGTTTCGGGTGACGTCGGTTAGTGCTCGACGGCGGGCGTTTGCCACAGGATTCCCGGCTGCCGGTTCGGCTGTGGCTTTCCCGGGCGGCCGGGGTTATCTTCTTGGCATGGGTGCAGTTCTACGAACCGCCCGCGCGGTGAAACGTGAGGCAGCCAGCATTCCGCTGCCACCAGGGCAGGTTGTGGGCCTGGTGCTGGATGTAGTCCTCGATCGTGTGCATCCCGCCTCCGTCCCTGGGCGCGACGCTCACCTTGGGCGCGACGCTCTCCCTGGGCACGACGTCCGACGCCGCGACGTCCGACTCCGGGCGGCCGGTACGGGCTTGGCGCTGACCGGCGCGGGAATCACCGCTTGGGCTGTTGCGGAGCGCCGGCGTAAAACGACTGGAAGCTTTGCTCTGGGCCATCCCGAAGGTTTGGTGACCAGCGGACCCTATGCGGCGAGCCGCCACCCGATGTATTTGGGGTGGTGGCTGATTCACTCAGGTGTGGCGGTTTCCAGGGGTTCCGCTTGGGCTCTGGTGACTTTGCCTGCTGGAATGCTGGTGGAACATCTGGGCGCGCTGTGGGAAGAAAATATGCTCAGGGAGCGATTCGGCCAGTCCTATGCCGACTATCAGAGAGACGTTCCCCGCTATGTGGGCTCGCCCATCTGGTTGATTCGCACCAGCTTCCACACTGCGAGGCGGCCCACGCCGGCAGCGGCTGCGATCGACAAGGAAAACAGAAACGAACCCGTGGACGAAAATGCGCCGAAGGGTACGCACATGAGCAAACCCGCAGCGAAGAATGCGGCCACGTGAACCCACTGGTTCCGAACGCGTCGGAGGGCCAGTCCGAGGAGTGATCCTACTGCGGCACCAACTGCCCAGACTGGGAGAAGGCTGTAAATGAAAAAGACAACGGCCCACTCGGGACTTTGGCTGGACAGCAACACGCAGAACGTCAAGTGCGCTACGGCGATGCCCAGCGTCAGTCCCTTGCCTCCCAGTACCACCCGATCCTTCGGTCCGTAGCGCCATCCAGTGGATGGGCTCCTTGTTGCCAGTGCGTACTCTTCATCGATTGACCACGGGTCCTGACTCATGACTACCTCCGAGGGATGTGAGCGAGGGATCGGCTCAAGGGGCGATTATGTGAGAGAGGGATCGGCTTTGCCCTTGGCGATCTGATTCAGCGCACCAGCCAGGGCGGGGTACTGGAAAGAGAATCCTGCGTCGAGCAACTTGCGGGGCTCCACCCATCTGCTCTTCAACACCAGCTCCGTTTGCGTGCGGATCAGAACGGCTCCGGCCTCGAGCAGCCACGCTGGAGTGGGAATGCCAAAGGGGACACCCATACTTTGCCGAACAAGTGACATCAGCTCCCGGTTGTCCACGGGGTAGGGCGTTGCCGCGTTCACCGGACCCGCCACTCCGGCATCCGCGTGGATAAATACCACCGCACGGAACAAGTCCTCCACATGGATCCAGCTGAACTTCTGCGTGCCCGGGCCCATGTGTCCGCCCAGCCCAAGCCGGGCCAGGTTCCGGAGAGGGCTCATCACGCCACCGGCCCCCAAGACAATCGCAATGCGCAGCGGCACCTTTCGCGTAGCCGGCACAACAGCAGCCGCTAACTCATCCTCCCAAGCCCTGGCCACGTCCACGGAGAACCCGCTGCCCAATTCGCCCGATACCTCGGACTGTGGGTGATCTTCTGCGTGCCTGTAGATGGTTCCGGTGCTCGAGTTGATCCACGTCCGGGGCGGTTGGGCGCAAGCAGCCACAGCCCGGCTCAATGCACGCGTGGTCAGAACCCGGGAGTCCAGAATCTCCCGCCGGTGCTTCTCGTCGTAACGGCAATTCACAGACCGTCCGGCGAGGTTCACCAGCAGTTCGGCGCCGTCCAGCGCTTTGGTGATGGCGCCGTCGTCGTCCCATTGTGCGTCAGCCGAAGCGTCCCGCCCCACCGTCCTGACCTGCCAGCCTTCTTCAAGAAACCGACGCCTGAAGTAACTGCCAATGAAGCCGGAAGCACCTGCGATCACCACCGTCCGCGGCATTATGAGTCTTCCTTGACGCTGCGTACGAGCCCCAAAACGTCGTCGAACACTTTGCTCACGCCGGGAATCTTCGCCAGCGACAGGCCGCGAGCCACCAGCGGGGCAGCGCCGTCGATCAGTTTGCGTGTGCGGCGTTGGCCTTCGGACCGGTCATAAACCCAGAACAGCGCCACGCCCATGTACGCCAACCACAGCAGTTCGGGCAGATCGCCGCGCAGTTTCTTGGCGACGGCGGGGGAGGAACCGTCGACGGCGGAACGGAAGATTGCGAGTGAGGCCTCGCGGGCGGCGGTGGACGCCTCGCCAAATGGGTTGACGGGCGACGACGGCCGGATCGCCGTCGCGATGAAGTCGGAACCGAACTGGTGGTACGGAGACATGACGTCGACGCCGGTGTGCAGCACGGCTTTCAAGCGCCCTGAGAGATCCTGGACGCCCTCAAGCGCCTGCGCCGCAACTACGGCGTGCTCATCCTGGACTTGGATGTACAGCTCCTGGACCAGCTCGTCCTTGGAAGCGAAGTAGTAGTAGGCGTTACCTACCGACACTCCGGCCTCCTGTGCAATGGCGCGCATTGTGGTCTTCTCGAAGCCGATCTCACGGAACATCTTCAGCGCCACATCGGCCACCAGTTGCCGGGTCTGTTCACTCTTTGCTGCCATCAGCTGCTCCTTGCGTGAAGTTTTGAACGTGTTCAAGAATGAGTATGTCACGAGTTCTGAACGTGTTCAAAAGTTTGAGTGAGCGAGCATTTGGTTTAGGCCCGCGGGATGTGAGAGAAGGTGGTCCGAAAGGGGTGGGATGTGAGAGAGGGTGCGTGGTGGGAGAATGGAACCGGTGCCGGGCCGAATGCCCCACCAACCACAGTGCTGATACAGCGGGGCACCCTCAATAAGGGGGCCTGCGCGAACCACTACGAAATGGATGACCCATGCCCTCGCCCTCAGGCTCCAGTACCTTGAGCAAGCCCGCGCCGCGCTTTGCGTCGATCGGCTCCCCGTATTTCGGCATCATGCTGGCCATCATGGCCGTGGTGCTGATCCTGTCCAACATCGGCGCCTCCAAGGGCGTTGTGCTCGGGCCGATCATCACAGACGGCGGGTTCTTCCTGTTCCCCATCGCGTACATCCTGGGTGACGTGATGAGCGAGGTCTACGGCTTCAAAGTTGCCCGCAAGGCGATCATTACCTCCTTTGCGTTGTCGGTCTTCGCCTCGCTCTGCTACTGGATCATCATCGTGCTGCCCGGCTTCAACGACGAGTACGGAACCGCCAAGCAGGCTGCCATTGAGGGCGCCCTTGGTCCCGTGCCGCAGATCGTGCTCGCTTCCCTGCTCGCATTCCTGGCAGGACAGACCATCAACTCGTGGATCCTGGTGAAGATGAAGGCCCGCACCGGCGAAAAGAGCCTCTGGGCGCGCTTGATGGGCTCCTCCGTGGTGGGCGAATTCGTGGACACCCTGATTTTCTGCAGCATCGCAGCGTCCGTCATTGGCATCACTGACGCGGGTTCGTTCCTGAACTACGTCCTGGTTGGCTTCGTGTACAAGACCGCCGTGGAGTTCCTGTTCGTACCGGTCACTGTGCTGGTGGTTGGTTGGATCAAGAAGCGCGAACCGAGCTACGGGGCAGCCGCAGCCTAGGCTTGTGCTGAGTTCGCCGGAAACGTGTGAGTTCGCTGCTCCGGCGTTGTCGCGCTGCTCCGGCCACCCTCATCTCCTGAGCGCTTTCAGAACACGTGCTTTGAACTCCTGCTCCTGAAACAGGTCCTTCCATTCCACCCGGATGAAGAACCAGCCGTCCTCTACCAAGGCCTTCTCCCGGCGTCGTTCCTCAAAGATCACCCGGTCAGTGCGGGCGTACTTGAAGTACTTGACCTCCCCGTCGAATTCAAGGGCCACCTTCTCTTTCTTCCATGCGAAGTCCATCCGGTGCCGACCAACCCGACTTTGCACTTCCACTTGCGCCGTGGGCATGGGCAATTTGAGGCGGGCGAGTAGTTCCCGGCACAGAGTTTCGCCAGGAGATTCGGAACTGGGGTCAGCATTGGCCAGGCATCTCTGCAAGGTACGGCAGCCTCGTCGTCCGGAGAAAGTACTTGAGTGGGCTTGCATGAGCTGCTTGTCCGCTCCGAGCCGCAGCCCGTGATCCATGATGATCAACGCTTGCCGGTAATTCAGAGTCTTGGCACAGTCCAGAACAGTCCGCTCAAGGTCGGTGACCCGGAGGAACTCCACAGTGGTGATCTGGGAAGGCGGCAACCGTAGTTTGTGCCCGCGAACATCTTTGCCGAGGCGCTCACTGGATGGGTTGGTGGGAAGTGTGACGTGGATGGTTTGATCCACGTTCCACAGAAAAAGTCCGTGCAGCCTCGCCGCCGACGTGTGGCTATAAACGTAGCCGTCGGTGGAGGTGGTGAGGGTTCCGTGTGCATGTGCGTGGATCAGTAGCTTGCCGCGGACGTCATCCGGCTGATTTGCCCATGCCGCGCGGCGTATATAACAGCCTTGGCGCACTCGGATGAGGTCACCCCGGCGGACCAGCGTGCCGATTGCCCGTGAACTGAGTCCCAGTTCATTGAGCTGCCTGGTGCGCCAAAGGGCTCCAAGTTGGGGGAGGGTAGCAGTTGGTTTCTGACTCATCACCCCAGCCTTAGGCAGGCTGGACGCCGAAAGTAGCCCCCGCCGTCGTTATGTGGACAACGGCTCCGGCGATCTCGGCGCGGCTAGGAGTAGTACCGGCCCAGGGTCTCCGCCTTGAACTCGAAGAACTCCCCGGATTCGATGGCCAGGCGGGCGTCGTCCACCATCTTCACCACGAAGCGCTCGTTGTGGATGGAGATCAGCGTTGCCGAGAGCATTTCCTTGGCCTTGAACAGGTGATGGATGTAGGCGCGCGAGTAGTTCACGCACGTGTAGCAGTCGCAGCCATCCTGCAGTGGTCCGAAATCGGCCTTGTACTTAGCCCCGGACAGGTTGAACCGGCCAAAGGGCGTGTAGAACGCGGAATTCCTGGCCACACGGGTGGGGGAGACGCAGTCAAAAGTGTCGGCGCCGTTCTCGATTGCCGTGAAGATATCGTCCGGCTCGGAGATGCCCAGCAGGTGCCGTGGCTTGTTCTCCGGCAATTCCTCATTGCACCAACGCACAATAGTGCCCAGGTTCTCCTTCTCCAGCGCACCGCCGATCCCGTACCCGTCAAAGGGCATGGCGCCGAGGTCCTGGCATGCCTTGCGGCGCAGGTCCTCATACTGGGCTCCCTGGATCACCCCGAACAGGGCCTGGTACGGCTTGCCCTCGCGGGAGGCGGTTAGGGAAGCATGCTCCTCCAGGCACCGCAGCGCCCACAACCGGGTCCGTTCCAGCGACTCCTCTTGGTAGGCCCGCGAATTCTGCAGCGTGGTCAGCTCGTCGAAGGCGAACATGATGTCCGCGCCGATCTGGTGCTGTACCTGCATGGAAATCTCAGGGGAGAAGCGGTGCCGGTCCCCGTTGAGGTGCGACTTGAACCAGACGCCGTCGTCGTCAATGTGTGCCAGCCGTTCCTTGCCCGGAGCCACAGCGTCATCAGGCCCGGAGCTGTCCACATTCTTCATATCGATGACCTTCTTGAACCCCGAGCCCAGGCTCATCACCTGGAATCCGCCGGAGTCGGTGAAGGTCGGCCCGGACCAGTTCATGAAGGCACCCAGTCCGCCCGCGGCGTCCAGGATTTCCGCTCCCGGCTGCAGGTACAGGTGGTACGCGTTGGCCAGCACGGCCTGCGCGCCAAGGTCCGCAACGGACTCGGGCAGTACGGCTTTGACCGTGGCTTTGGTTCCGACGGCGATGAACGCGGGCGTCTGAATGGTTCCGTGCGGCGTGGTGATGGTTCCGGTGCGGCCCAGGAAAGAACCGCCGTTGGCGGCTATCTGGGCGTCCGACGGCGAGCACGTCTCGGTCAGGCGCTGGCCCACCGAAAAGGAGAACTCGGATTGCCGGCGGGACAAACCGGGCAGCGCAGGGGAAGATGCAGGGGCAGATGAGGAAGCTGGCACGCTTCCAAGTGTGCCAGCTCTACCGTGAGTAACCCGCCGGACAAACCCTAGGACCCGTACTTCTCAGCTTTCCAGTTGTCCCACGAGGACCGGATGTCCGCCAAAGTGTGGGCCCCCAAATCGTAAGTGGAGGCAATCACCATGGAGCCGCCGTCGGGCCTTTTCTCCGGAATGGGCAGTTGCTCGGCCACGATCAGTAGCCCGTCCCCGTGCTCGGCGTAGCTGTGAACGGTGAGGCCCACTTGGTGCCGGCTCTTGAACCACACCTTGCCGGAGATCTTCTCGCCGGTGGCAAGCGTGAGTGAGTATTCCTCCCCAACGGGCGGAAGATCACCGAGCCCCAATTTTTCGATCGCAGGCCCGCCTTTGCCGGGCAGGGACAGGAAGTGCGTCCTGCGGTGCCCGTGGGGGTGCCGTTCCAAGGCGAAACGCAGCTGGTGCAGGAACGTGAGCCAGCCCTGGGTGATGTCCTCGTCCCAGTCCGCCCATTCCGAATTGTGGTCCAGGGCGGCCCGGGTGACCTTCACTTCGGTGCCTCCGGAGACCGGGTGGAGCTCAAAAATGTCACCGCCGTTGACGGTCAGGCTTGTGTGATCGGGCCCCTCCACCACATCGGTGTTGAAGTAAATTTGTTTGATTTCGTCGGTGAGATCGTCAGCTTCCCAGCCGTGCCATTGAGCCACCAGCGACGGTTCGCGCAGCATTGTCCAAACCTGCTGCGCGTCGGCATTAACCACAACGCTCAGATTGTTCGTCATGGACCCGAATCTACCGTCGTTGGCGCCCACATAACAGGTCTTGACAGCCCCCAATGACAGTTAGGCGCGGACCGATTCCAGTTCGTTGCCGATCCGCCGGGCCAGCTCTTCCTCGCCGATGGTCTTGGAGCCCCCGTGGGCGCGCAGGAACATCAGCGCTTCAAGCCGGAGGAACCGCCATTCGCGCTCGGCCTCACGATTCCCATTGTCGATCGCGCGGAAGATTTCCTTGTCATACAGGTTGGGTTCGTTGAGTGAGCGCTGGCGCACGCGGGCGTTGATCCGGGCCTTGAAGGGGTCTTCTTCCTGGGACTCGGGCGCACGCAGCAGTTTCTCGTACACAGCGGCGCGCTCGGATTGGCCGGCTTCGCGGCATATGAAACTGGACAGCGCCAGCGCCCGTTCGATCGAGGCCCAGCGGTCCAGGTTGCCGTCAAAGGGCAGCACGTTCAGCAGATCGGCCACGGCCAGGGCGTGGTCCGGATCGCGCAGCACGATGCACAGGTCGAAGGCAAGATCACTGAGGTCCCGGAGGCAGCTCCCGGATTTCGTGTTGATGCCCTTCGCCAGCCGTTCCGCCAGGACCTGCACGCCGTTCTTGCCCTTGTGGTTGGCGGCCGCGGCACGGACCACGGCTTCGGGTGTGCCGTCGGGCTCCGGAATGAGCGCAAGCTCCTCGGCGGTGGGGCCGGTGTACGTTGGTGGGGTCTCCGGGCGGGGAGGCACGACGACGGCGGCTCCGGCTTGCGCTTGGGCGTCGCCTTCCGCGGGGGTGCTGGTGCGGGAGTGGCCGGACTCGGAAGCGGTGGTGGCGTTCAGGGCTGCGTCGGCGGAGGAGTCCGAGGCGCTTGAGTCTGCGCCGGAGTCGGCCGGAACACCGTCGCCCACAGGAACACTGGACCCTGTAGCGATCCGCACCGTGCCGCCGTCCACCATTGTTACCAGCAGCAGCGCTGCTACGCCGTAATCGTCGTTTTGCACCTCAAGGGCGACGATTTCCTCGGCCGGGCCATCCCCGGGCGGGAACACAAAATCCCCGGGCTGCAGGTCCCCAGCCTGCTTTTCTCTGTACTGCTGTGTGGCTGGGCTGTGAGTCATCGGAAGTCCTTTGGTTCTCGTGGGGTCCGCCGTCCAGTCTACAAAGACCAGCCGGCGCAAGGGCCGGGACCCGCTAGAGAACGATGCCCGAGAAAGCCAGTGCCTGCCGCACGAGGTTCCCGCGGCCGCCGTCGAATTCCTGCTGGACGTTCTCGCTCAGCACCTCTTGGGGCGTCATCCACGTCAGTTCCAGGGCGTCCTGGCGCGGTTCACATTCACCGGTGACGGGGATGACGTAGGCCAGCGAGACGGCGTGCTGGCGGTCATCCGTGAAACCGGTCTGTGACGGGGCAGGGAAGTACTCGGCCACCGTGAAAGGAACGGGGCTGATGGGCAGCTGCGGGAAGGCCAAGGGGCCGAGGTCCTTTTCCATGTGCCGCAGCAGTGCTGCGCGGATGGTTTCGCGGTACAGAACGCGGCCGGAGACGAGGTAGCGGACCATGTTTCCGTCGGCGTCGCCCTGCAGGAGTGTGCCCACCTCATTGACATAGCCGAGCGGATCCAGCCTGACCGGAACGGCCTCCACATAGACCATGGGGAGTCGGCCGCGGGCTTCGAAGAGGTCTTCGTCAGAAAGCCAGCCTGGATACGGGTCGGGTGTACGTACGCTCATGGTTAAGTTCTACCGCATCACCCGCCGAACTTCCTTGGCGGCGCTGCCGTGGCTGCGTGGTTACGCTCTCGGCAGTATTAGAGGGCCAGGATCGACTCGAGCGGTTCCCCGGATGCTATGCGGGCAAGGATGGCGGGCTCCGCGGCGTCCGATTGCAGCGCTCTTTCCAGGACATCCCGGGCAGTTTCCGGTGAAAGAACAATCAGTCCGTTGTCGTCTCCGAGCACCAGGTCGCCGGGGTTGACCTCTGTCCCTCCGCAGCGCACAGGGACATTGACGGCGGAACCTGTGCCATGGAGCCGTTTGGTAGTGAGGCACGATGTCCCGCGGGCAAACACCGGCAGACCTGTCTGCCGCAGTTCCAGAACGTCAGTGGCCATGCCATCAACCACGACGGCGGCAGCACCTTGTGCGAGTGCCGCGGCTGCCGTGACGGCCCCCACGGGCGCATGATGGTGGTCTCCGAGCATGTCCACCACCAGGACGTCGCCCGGCCGGAGTGCCAGGAGTGCGTGGTTCATGGCGATGGCATCGTGGTCCGCGATTCGGACTGTGACGGCAGGTCCGGCTATTTTCACGTTTGCATGCAGGGACTGGATAGCGGGGGAGACGAATCCGTCCTCGAGGAAGTGGCCGATGGTCGGGTAGCTGACGTCGGTCAGGTCCTTCAGGAGTGTTGGACTCACGGGGTTACCTCCGCTTTCTGCGCAAGGACAGCTACGCATTCGATTTCCAAGGACACGCCCCACAGGCTCACGCACACGGTGGTCCGGGCCGGTTTGGCGGTGCCGAAGTACTCCGCGTACACGCGGTTGTACTCCTCAAGTTGGTCCTGGCTGGTCAAGTAGGTGTTGACCTTGACCACGTGCTCCAGGCTGGATCCTGCGGCTTCCAAGACGCCGTCGAGGTTCTGGATGGTTTGCCGGACTTGTTCTTCGAAGGTCTCCGGCTGATCATCCAGTCCAGTGATGGCCGGTATCTGGCCGGAGGTGAACACAAAACCGTTCGCAATGACCGCCGGGGAAAAAGGCCCGACGGCGGGCGCCTGGCCGGGGATACCGGCCAGGCGCCCGATGGTGGTGACGGTCACCGCGCTGCCGCGGCTTCCGTGGAGCCAGCGGACGCCGGTGCCTCATCGACGGCGTCGATGTTGCCGTACCGGGTCTCGGTCAGTAGGAAGAGTGCAACCAAGGACAGTCCGGCCGCGGCCATGATGTACCAGGCGATCGAGGAGCTCTGCCCCGTCATGCCCAACAACCAGGTAGTGACGAACGGGGTGGCGGCGCTGCCTAGGAGGCCGGACAGCATGTAGGCCACCGACAGGCCGGAGTAGCGGACCTTGGACCCGAAGAGCTCGGCCAGGAAGGTGGCGATGGGTCCGTAGTTGGCGCAGAACGCGGTCATCATGGCCAGGTAGGCCACGAACAGCAGTGCCACCGACTTGGTGTCCATGAGCCAGAACATCGGGAACGCGAGGGCGGCCTCGGCAGCTACACCGGCGAAGATGATGGGCTTGCGCCCGAACTTGTCCGATAGCTTTCCGAAGAACGGGATGAGGAACAGCCCCAGGACGCAGGAAGCCAGCACCACCCAGAGCATCAGGCTCTCGGAGTGGCCGAGTTCCTTCTTGCCGTAGGAGACGCCGGAGGCTACCAGCAGGGTGAACGTGCTGCCCGTGGACAGGGTTGCGACGCCGCCGAGGACAACCTGCTTCCAATACTTGGCCATCAGCGCAGCGAACGGCATTTTCGCCTTGGCGCCGGCGGTCTTGACTGCCTGGAACGACGGAGTTTCCTCGATGTGCAGGCGGATGTAGATGCCCACAGTGACAAGGAGGACTGAGGCCAGGAACGGGATGCGCCAGCCCCATGAATAGAGGGCTTCGGTGCTGACCGTGGAGGCAACAATCAGGAAGGCTACGTTCGCAATCAGGGTGCCGGCGGGAACCCCCACCTGTACCAGTGAACCGTAGAAGCCGCGCCGGGTAGGGGGCGCGTGTTCAACTGTCATGAGCACGGCACCGCCCCATTCGCCGCCGAGGGCCAGGCCTTGGATGACACGGAGGAAGAGCAACAGAAGTGGCGCCATGATGCCGATGCTGTTGTAGTCGGGCAGCAGGCCGATGGCGAAGGTAGCCGCTCCCATGGTCAGGAGGGAAACCAGCAGCATGGACTTGCGGCCCAATCGGTCACCGAAGTGGCCGAAGATGATGGCGCCCACCATGCGGGCAATGTAGGCGGAAGCGAACGTACCGAAGGCCAGCATGGTGCCGACGATCGGATCAAAGCTGGGGAAGAAGATCTTGTTGAAGACAAGGGCCGACGCCGTCCCGAAGACGAAAAGGTCGTACCACTCGACGGTGGTGCCAATAACGCTGGCGAGGGCAATCTTGCGCATCTTTGCCAGGTCAAGCCTGGACGATGATGCGGAGGCAGTATCTACCGTATGGGCCATCTGATTCTCCGGATGCGGTGCGGGGACGAATGTCCGGTGCAAGGTAGCTACAACTATGGTGTGTGCCCGATCACACCATCAATGGCATAACTCCCATCAAAACTGGCCCGGGAATGTGAAAACACACACCGAAGCCACGGGGCACGGAATTCCCGACGACGGGCCTCCTGGTGGGGCCTGCCTGCCTGCCGCCGTGGCTTGGTGACCTCATTTTGGCCCCAGCCGGGTCGAGATCAACCCTTTCCGGTCACTTTTCACCCTCGCCGCCGGAAAACAGGGTCAGGTAGCAACGCGGCAGCGGCCGGTCATGCCCAGGCCACTACCAGCCGGGCCGTCTTCGCGGGAACAGCGAGATCGATTCCCGTCAGTTCCTGGAATCGATTGAGCCTGTTAAGAATGGTGTTGCGGTGGCAAAACAATTGCTCGGAGGTAACTGTGACATTGCCGGTGGCCAGATAGTTCCGGACCGTCTCCAGCAGGCGTTCGCGCTCGCCGCCCCGGCACTCCGCCAAAGCCTCTTCGAGTTCGGCGGCAAGGTCGAGGCCGGCGTCCTGCAGGTTCTGCTGGGCCAGCCGGGCCCAGGCCGAATCGGCCGACAGCGGGCCGGCGTCGCGGGGGCGAAGCAGCGCCGCCAGGCTTTCAGCGGTGCGGGCCGCTCCGGGAAGTGCGCGCAGTCCAAGGACCTCAGGCACGTAGCCGCAGGGGACGTTCACGACGCCGGGTGGCAGCTGCTGGCTGTCGGGTTCCGGGCTGCGCGTCTCGCCCCGGGGTTCCGGACCGCGGGTCCGGGTGGCAGGCAGAGCCCAGAAGACATACGTGTTGCCGCCCGACTCATGGAGGAACAGCCGCTGCCGGGAGTGCTGTCCTGATCCGAACTGGGACGTTGCTGCCCGCAGCCGTGCACCAGGTTCACCGCTGGCCGCTACCAAGGCGAAGCGTGATTCAGGATTGATGCCCAAAGCCGAAGCCACTTGCGCGGAGGTTTCCTGCGAGGGGGTGCTCTGGTTGAAGAGGCGGGCAATGAACTCGCGCTGAATGCTTGATTCTTCCTGGGCCATCCTGACGCGCTCGGTCAGGTAGCTCGTGTGCGTCCGGGTGGCGAATTCGTCCACCACACTCCATACCTGGTCCACCCGTGTGGCCAGCAACGCGGCGTCCTCGGTGTGGGCGATCTCCAGCAGCTCGGCCCAGAGAATGCTGAAGTCCAACCGGACCGCAGAGGTGAGGGACTCCGGCGGAATGCCGGCCCTTGCGCGCTTGGATCCAAGGTCGGAAGCGAAGTCGAGCAGGCCATCACGGCTGTCCGTCCTGCCATTCCTCAAGCCGCTGATTAGCCGCCGGAATGTCTCCCGTGCGGTCTCCTGGATTTCCAGGACCGTCACCTGGCTTTCGCCGTACTCGGGGATCTCGCGGACCCTCGTGGTGAAGGCTTGGGCCAGGGTGTCCAGCCGGCCTTCAAGCTGATCCACCAGTTCAGTCCAACGAACGGCGTGCCCGGATGTCTCGGAATTGTGCATTCACACATTCTAGCGCCATGTTTCCGTGATGGATTGCTAGTCATTTTGGGAAAAACTACTGGCACTATGGATTGAGTCACACAAATTTGCCCGGGCATCCCCAAGGTCCGGTCCCGTTCGCACTCATGGAGCAACAATGGCAAGCACGGTCAGCGGAGCCACGGACACCAGTCCCAAGGCAGCACGCGTCGTCGATGAAAGCGTCACCAAGAAGGTGGCCCTCGCGGCCCTGGTGGGTACTGCGCTGGAATGGTACGACTTCTTCCTGTTCACCACAGCTGCTGCGCTGGTGTTCAACGCACAGTTCTTCGTTTCCCAAGACCCTTTTGTCGCAGCCATGGGATCCTTCGCTACCTTGGCCGTCGGCTTCGTGGCCCGCCCCATCGGTGGTTTCATCTTCGGCGCCCTGGGTGACAAGGTGGGTCGCAAGAAGATCCTCATGGTCACCATCGTGGGTATCGGCATTGTCACCGGCCTCATCGGTCTGCTTCCGAACTACATGACCATCGGCCTGGCGGCGCCTATTCTTCTGGTGGCCCTGCGCATCGTTCAGGGCCTCGCAGTCGGCGGTGAGTGGAGCGGCGCGGTGATCATCGCCGTCGAAAACGCTCCTGTGGAGAAGCGTGCACGCTACGCGGCCCTGCCGCAGATCGGTTCCCCGATCGGTACCATCCTTTCTTCCGGTGGCTTCTTCGGCATGTTGTTCCTGGTGGGTCAGAGCAACTTTGACGCGTGGGGCTGGCGCATCCCGTTCATCGCCGCGATCCCGCTGCTGGCAATCTCACTCTGGATCCGCAGCCGCCTGAGCGAATCACCCGAATTCGAAGCCCTCATGGAGTCCGGTGAGACCGAACATGCTCCCATCCGTGGAGTTCTGAAGAACAGCTGGCGCCAGATCCTGGTGGGCATGTGCTCGGCGCTGCTCGGCATCGGTGGCTTCTACCTCATCACCAGCTTTGTGGTCTTCTACGGCACCAAGGTGCTCAAGCTGCCCTCCGAACTCCTGCTCTTGGGCACCCTGTTGGCTGCAGCACTTGAGATCGGCGCCCTCATCTGGGCCGGGCGGCTCGGCGAAAAGTTCGGCGCCAGTAAGGTCATCCTGTGGGGCGGTGTTGCCTCGGCCGCTATCGCAGTTCCCGTTTTCCTGGCCATCGACTCCCGCAACCCCGTCCTGGTGGTCCTAGGCATGATGATCGGCGTTGCTGTCCTCTCCATCCCATACGCCGTCTCCGGCACCGCGCTGACTGCCCTGTTCGCCACGAAGGTCCGCTACACCGGCGTCGCCATCACTTCCAACACTGCGGGCGTTATCTCCGGCTTCGTGCCGCTGATCGCCACCGCGCTGGTGGCCGCCAACAACTCCTTCTGGCCCGGCGCCATCATCCTGCTGGTCGTGTCCGCACTGACGGCACTTTCCGGCCTGTTCCTCCCCGCCCTTTCCATCGAAGAAGAAGGAATGAAGCATTGAGCACAACCACTGCCGGCCACTTGATTGTTGGCCAACTGGAACGGGCAGGCGTCAAGCGCGTCTACACCGTGCCGGGTGAGAGCTTCCTCGACGTCCTGGATGGCCTGCACGGTTCGCCGATCCAGAACGTGGTGGCCCGCCAGGAAGGCGGCGCCGGATTCATGGCACTGGCCGAAGGCCGCCTCACTGAGCTTCCCGGCATCGCCATGGTGACCCGTGGCCCGGGCGCAGCCAATGCCTTCATCGCCATACACACCGCCTACCAGGATGCCACTCCGCTGATCCTGTTCGTCGGCCTGATCCCGGTGGCCGACCGTGGCCGCGAGTCGTTCCAGGAGTTCGACATCAACGCCTGGTTCGGCAGCACAGCCAAGAAAGTAGTGACGCTCGACGACGCAGCTTCCGCCGCCCGCGTGGTGGACGACGCCATCTTCACCGCCCTCAGCGGACGCCCCGGACCCGTGGTGATCGGCCTGCCGGAGGACGTGCTGGTGCATGTGGTGGAGAACGCCACCGTCGAACCCCGCAGGATTGCCCGTCCAGAGCCGGCCCCCGCGGAGCTGGCTGAGCTGACCCAGAAGCTGGAGAAGGCACGCAAGCCGCTGGCCGTCGTCGGCGGTGAAGGCTGGACCCAGGAGTCCGGCGAGCAGCTGGCCGCCTGGGCGAGCCGACACAGCGTCCCGGTGGTTGCCGATTTCAGGGCTTACGACGCCGTTCCCCACCGCAGTGACGCCTACGCCGGCTACTTGGGCTACGGCCGCAGCGACGCCAACGCCCAGCGCCTGGACGACGCCGATCTGCTCGTTTTTGTGGGCTGTGTCCGCGGCGACGTCCTCTCCGATGGCTACAAACGCGGACTCGACGCCGAGACCGTCGTGGTCAACGCCGACGCAAACCTCCTGGGCCACTTCGGCCGGGTGGACCAGCACATCATCGCGGACGTCGCCGCGTTCGCCACCGCGTTGGCTGGCACTCATGCGGCTGGCGAACGCCAGGAAGGCTGGTTCGCCAGCGCCCGCGCCGAGCAGCTCACCTTCTCCACGCCCCGGCCCGACGGCGGTATCGGTGGGGACCTGGGCGTCGCCATGGAGGTCCTCACAAAGGAAATGGCCGACGACGCCGTCCTCACCTTCGGTGCGGGAAACCACGCCCTGTGGCCCGCCCGGTACCTGGGCCACAACTCGGCCAACTCCTTGGCCGCTCCGCGCAACGGGGCCATGGGCATGGGCATTCCCGCAGCCGTGGCAGCCTCGCTGGCATATCCCGGCCGTCAGGTCATTTCCGTGGCCGGCGACGGCTGCTTCATGATGAACGGCCAGGAAATCGCCACGGCCATGGGCTACGGCGCCGCGTTCATCGTCTTGGTGGTGGACAACGGCATCTTCGCCACCATCCGCGAACATCAGGAAGCGCATTACCCGGACCGGCCCTCAGGTACGCACATGACCAACCCGGACTTCGCCGCACTCGCCCGTTCCTACGGCGGCTACGGCGAGCGGGTGGAGCGAACGGAAGACTTCGCGGCCGCGTTCCGCCGCGCCGTCGACTCCGGCCTCCCGGCCCTGTTGCACTTGCCGCAGGACCCCACCACGCGTTCCCCCAAGACTTCAACCAACTGACCGGAGCCCTTACCGTGATCCAGCTTCAGAACATCATCAACGGCGAGTCCGTGGACGCCGCGGCCAGCCTGCCGTTCTTCGACCCCGCCACGGGCCAGCAGATCGGCACCGCGCCGGACAGTGACGCTGCCGCCGTCGACGCCGCCTTCCAGGCCGCTGCCGCAGCTTTCAAGAGCTACAAGCGCACGACGCCGGGAACGCGCCAGTCGCTGCTGTTGCAGCTGGCCGACCTCATCGAGGCGAACGTTGACCGTCTGCTCGAGGCTGAGGTGGCCTGCACCGGAAAGCCTGCCGCACTCACCAAAGAGCTTGAAATCCTGCGCGGCGCGGACCAACTGCGCTTCTTCGCCGGGGCATGCCGGGTGGTTTCCGGTACGGCCCAGACCGAATACGTGGAGGGTTTCTCTTCCACCATCAGGCGCGAACCCATTGGTGTGGTGGCCCAGATTACGCCGTGGAACTACCCGTTCATGATGGCCATCTGGAAGATTGGTCCGGCCCTGGCTGCGGGCAACACCTTGGTCCTCAAGCCTGCCGACACCACCCCCTGGTCCACCCTGGTCCTGGGTGAGCTGGCACAGCAGGTTTACCCGGCAGGCGTAGTGAACATCGTGTGCGGCGGCCGCGAGGCCGGTGCCGCGATGGTGGAGCATGACATCCCGGAGATGGTCTCCATTACGGGCTCCACCCGGGCCGGTGCGCAGGTCATGTCCGCGGCGTCCAAAACCCTCAAGGATGTCCACCTGGAGCTGGGCGGCAAGGCGCCCGCTGTGGTGTTTGCCGACGTCGATATCCAGCGGACCGCCAGCGAAATCGCCCTGGCTGCGTTCTTCAACGCCGGGCAGGACTGTACTGCGGTGACCCGCGTCCTGGTCCACCAGGATATTCATACGGAGTTCGCGGCTGCCCTGGCTGACGCCGCTGCTGCTTTGAAAGTGGGATCGGACCTCGGTCCACTCAATAGTGCCGCGCAGTTGGATCGGGTGGAGGGCTTCATGTCCCGCCTGCCTGCCAACGCCCGCGTCCTCGCCGGCGGCAAGCGCACCGGGACAGGCTTCCACTTTGAGCCGACGGTGATCGACGGCGTCTTCCAGACAGACGAGGTAGTGTGCGACGAAATCTTCGGCCCCGTGCTGACCGTTCAGCCGTTCGCCACCGAGGAGGAAGCGATCGAACTCGCCAACGGCACCAGGTACGCCCTGGCATCCAGCGTGTGGTCCGAGAACCACGGCGTGGTCACTCGTGTGTCCATGGAGCTGGACTTCGGAGCCGTCTGGATCAACTGCCACCAGGTGATCCCGGCCGAAGCACCGCACGGCGGATTCAAGCATTCGGGTACGGGCAAGGACCTCTCTGTCTATGGACTTGAGGACTACACGCGCATCAAGTCCGTCACCACCTCCCACCGCTAGAACCTGACATGAAACTAGACCTCCTCCTGCGGAACGCAGACATCATCACCATGGATCCGGACCACCCGGTGGCCAGTTCGCTGGGCATATGGAAGGGGCGCATCGTGGGCCTGGACGAGGACCTTGATGGTTTGGACGCCGTTGAGGTCCTGGACCTTGGCGGTGCCACCGTCACTCCAGGCTTCATCGATGCCCACTGCCACACCACGTGGTTCGGGCTGGGCCTGGCGGAGCTGGACGTGTCCGGTGCCCGCGGCCTGGAGGAGCTGTATGAGCTTCTCCGCGGTGCTGTTACTCACTCGGGGATCGACGGCGTGGGCTGGCTTTTCGCTACCGGCTTCAGCCAGACCCAGCACGGCGGGGCCTTCCCGGACATCGCCGAGCTGGACCGCATCACGGGGGAGCGGCCGCTGTTCATGCGGCACAACTCCGGGCATATGGCCGTGGTCAACACCGCCGCGCTGCGGCTGGCAGGTGCCGAGTCGCCGTCGTTCCCGGATCCCGACGGCGGAGCGATCGTCCGCGACGCGGCGGGACATCCCACGGGGCTGGTCCAAGAGACGGCCCAGGAACTGATCCAGCAGCTGATCCTGCCGTATTCGTTGGAGGACATCGAGGCCGCCCTTGAGAGGGCCACGCTGTTCTACGCCTCCGAGGGCATCACGAGTTTCACTGAGGCCGGGGTGGGCGGCGGGTGGATCGGGCACAGCCCGGCCGAGCTTGCCGCCTACCAGAGCGCCTCCGCCCACGGCCGGTTGCATGCCCGTGCCCAGGTCATGCCGGTGCTGGATGTGCTGCACGGGTTGGGCGGGCATGCATCTGACAGTCCCGGTGCGGCCCCGGCCGGGCTGGATCTTGGCATCACCAGCGGATTCGGGAATGACTACTTGTCCCTGGGCCCGGCAAAGGTTTTCCTGGATGGCTCACTTCTGGGCGAAACCGCAGCCGTGAGCCACGAGTTCTGCAGCCACGGCCACAAGGACAACCGCGGCAACGTTGGCTACTTCCAAGCGGACCCCGCCCAGCTGCGGGAACGCATCGAAGCCGCCTACGCCGCCGGGTGGTCCATCGCAGCCCACGCCATCGGTGACAGGGCCGTGGACCTCGCGGTGGACATCATCACGGATTGCCAGGCTCAGTATGGGCAGCGCCGCTTGCCCAACAGGATCGAGCACGCCTCCATGACGCGCCCTGAGCAGCTGGCAAGGCTCGCGGACGCAGGAATTGCCGTGACACCCCAGGCAAGCTTCTTCCGCGAAGGCGGTGACGGGATGACCGCGTCCCTCGGGCCGGACCGCTTGCCGTGGGCCTACCGGGCAGCCAGTTTCCTGGAAGCCGGAGTGGTGCTCGCGGGAAGCTCGGACCGGCCGGTCGCCGACGGAAACGTGCTCCGCGGCATGCAGGCGTTCGTGGACCGCCGGACCGGGTCCGGGGCCGTCTTCGGGAACCCGGCCGAACGCCTCACTCCGCAGCAGGCCCTCGCCGCTTACACCAGCGGAGCCGCGGCAGCCACAGGGTCCCTGGGCAAGAAGGGCACCCTTTCAGCTGGCAAATTGGCCGACTTCACCGTCCTTTCTGCCTCACCTTTGACGGCACTGGACATCAGCGAACTTCACGTCCTGGCCACCGCCGTCGGAGGCCGATTTACCTATCAATCAACCGGCTTCAACGCTGAACTTTCCCGTGAAAGTTCGTTCGCGGCCCACTCATAGGGGAGACCATGACAACCACCACAAGTTTCACCAACCAGGACACCGCTTTCGTGCAGGACTTCCGGACCATGAGCGCCTTCGGTGCCACGGCGAACGGCGGCGTGGACCGCCAAGCCGCAACCATTCCCGACGGCGAACAGCGCCGCTGGCTCGCCGGTCTCTTGGAGGAGCACGGCTTCACGGTGAAGTTCGACCACACCGGCAACCAGTGGGGCCTCTACGAAGCCGTGCCAGGTGCGCCGTTCGTGGTGGTGGGCTCGCACATGGATTCACAGCCGACGGCGGGACGTTACGACGGCGCTTATGGCGTCCTCGCCGCGGCCCACGCCGCGTTCCGCCTTGCAGCCCGTTGGGAAGCCGGCGCCGAGGCACCCAAGTTCAACCTCGCCGTCGTCAACTGGTTCAACGAGGAAGGCAGCCGCTTCAAGCCGTCCATGATGGGCTCCTCCGTCTACACCGGCAAGCTGGATCTCGAGGACGCACTCAATACCCAGGACGCCGCCGGAGTCACCGTGCGTGATGCCTTGGACGCGATCGGCTGCCGCGGGACGTTTGAGGGGCCGGAGGCTGCATATTGCGCCGAGATCCACATCGAACAGGGCCGCAGCATGGAGCGCGAGGGCATCACCATCGGCCTGGTCAGCTCCAACTGGGCAGCGAACAAGTACGAGTTCGTGGTCCACGGCGAGCAAGCACACACCGGTTCCACGGTGATTGCCGACCGCAAAGACGCCCTTCTTGGGGCGTCCATGCTGGTGGTTGCCGCACGTGAACTCGCCGACCGCTTCCCCGGAGTGCTGCACACCTCGGTGGGTCAGCTCAACGTCTACCCAAATTCGCCCGTGGTGGTGCCGTCCCGCGTGAACCTGCTGCTGGACCTGCGCAGCGCCGACGAAGCCGTCCTGGCCGAGGCCGACGCCCTGCTGCACGCCCGAATCTCGGAGATCGAACGGCTTGCCAACGTGTCCGTTGAGAAGCACCACTCACACTCCTGGGCCGTCACCCCGTACCAGCCCGAAGGCGTGGAACTCGCGGCCAAGGTTGCCGCGGACCTCGGGTTGTCCAACAAGGAAGTCATGACCCTCGCCGGGCATGACTCCACGAATATGAAGGACCTGGTTCCCACGGTGATGCTCTTCGTGCCCAGCGTGGATGGCATCTCCCACAATGAGCACGAATACACCACGGATGAGGACATCGTGGCCGGGCTCACCATGCTTACCGAGGTGGTCGGCCGCCTGTGTGACGGGGCGCTGGAGGACTAAACAGCCACCACCACGATGGACGCCGGGGCCGCGCCACTCACGGCGTCCGGGTTGGCGACGTACAGGACGTCCTCATCGATCCTGGCCTCAATGTCTGCATCTTTGAGGCGGGACAACAGTGGTTCCAGATCGCCGTCGTACTCAAACGCGAGGTCCCCGTTAGTGGCATCCGCGCCATGAATGATGCGAAGGATTCCGCCGTTCTTGGTGGTGAACGTGGCTGATTCGTCGTCCTCAGTGCGCGGCCGGGCGCCGGTGTTCCGCAAGGCGGTGGCGGCAATGCCCACTAAAGGGCTGACCCAGGTAGCCACCACTGTCAGCCCTGGGTCGGCCTCGTCCGAGGCGGCCCACGTGCCATCCGCTGCCCGTTGCGCAGGGAAGGCGAAGAACTCAAAGCCGTCATCGGATGAGATCTGCACGGTGGTTTCCTCATGACCTTCGTGGATTTCCGCTTGAGTGCCGGCTTCCTCGGTGCGGCGCGCGAACTCCTCCAGGTTCCCTACCTCCACCCCAAAAACCGTGGAGCCGTCCAAGGGGTGTGCGTGGACTACTGAGCCCACCGCCAGGCGACCCGAACCGGCGTCGAACTCCCGCCAGTCGCCGTCGTCCACCGTCTTCACCAAACCGAGGGCCATCAGCAGCGTGGCCCACTGTTCGGGGCGTGAGGTGTAGTGGGTGGGGCGGGCTCGCAACATTGGTCCTCCTGGGTGGGTCCTCATCAAAGCCTATGCTGAATCCATGCCCAATGAACTTGAGGAACTCCTTGTCAAAGACGGCGCCGCGTGGCGTGCCTGGCTTTCCGCGAATGCCACAGACAGCCCCGGCGTGTGGCTGATCCTGCACAAGAAGGGCGGTAACGTCACGGAGTTGGACTATGACGCCGCGTTGGACGAGGCCCTGTGCTTTGGGTGGATCGACGGTCAGGTGAAGAGGCGCGACGACCAAAGCTACTTCCAGCGGATGACGCCCCGCGGCCGCAAAAGCATCTGGTCAGTGCGGAATGTGGGGCACATTGCCCGTCTGGAGTCCGAGGGCAGGATGACCGACGCCGGACGTGCCGTGGTTGAGGCCGCGAAAGCTGACGGACGGTGGGAAGCTGCATACGCGGGCCCGGCGGATTCGGTGGTTCCGGACGATCTCGCGGCAGCGATCGCCGCAGTCCCGGAGGCGCAGGCTATGTTCGATGTCCTGACGTCACAGAACCGCTTCGCCCTGATCCACCGCACCAACGGTGTCAAACGGGCAGAGACCCGGGCGCGCAAAATCGCTGGTTTCGTGGAGATGCTGGCCCGCCATGAAACCCCGTACCCCCAGAAAAAGCGGCCGACGTAATCCAGCAGGCCGGTCAGGCCTCGGAAGGAAACGCCACCCCTTCGCCCACCACGCGCAGGCACAATTCAGTGCCGGGTTTGGTGATCGAAGCGTTCCAGTGCCTGATGGTGATGATCTCGCCGCCGCCCGGATAGCGGTGGCTGTTGCCCGAGGCGCCGCCGTCGGGGGCCGTGTACTCACCCAGCTTGATGCGAACAGTGGTTTCCGGCCCGAAGTAATCGGTGTCCACCACCACTCCGCGGATGGGCCCATCGGGTGCGATGCGGATTTGCTCGGGCCTGAGCATGAGTTGGACTTTCCCTTGGGCTGGGGGTCGACGGACCGGGATTCCACCCAGTGAGCACGTGGCCAGGGAGCCCTCCATCCAGGCATCAAGAATCACGGCATCGCCAAGGAATTCAGCCGTGGCGCGATCCGCCGGCCGGGTGTAAACCACAAAAGGGTTACCGATCTGGGCCAGCTTGCCGCCGCGCATGATGGCCACCTGGTCAGCGAAGGAGAGCGCTTCAGCTTGATCGTGGGTCACCAGGATGGTGGTCACACCGGCAGCACTGAGCACCTTGGCTACGGCCCTGCGGGTGGCTACCCGAAGTCCGGCATCGAGCGCTGAAAACGGTTCGTCAAGGAGCATGAGTTCAGGTTCCCTGGCCAACGCCCGGGCCAAGGCGACCCGCTGCTGCTGACCGCCGGATAACTGGTGCGGCCGGCGCTTGGCCATGGACGCATCCAAGGACACCATCTCAAGCAGTTCCGAAACCCGCGACCTCACGGCACCGCGACCGCCGTCGAGCTTTCCCGAATCCAAGCCGAACGCGACGTTCTGACCCACCGTCAAGTGTGGAAAGAGCGCGCCGTCCTGGGCGACGTACCCTACCTGCCGTTTGTGCGCAGGCACCCAGTCGCCTTCTCCGGCCACCCGGGAACCGTTCAGGCTGATGGAACCGGTGTCCGGATGCTCAAAGCCCGCGATCAACCGCAACAGCGTGGTCTTGCCTGAACCGGAAGGACCCACGATCGCAGTGGTCCCGCCTTTGGCCACAGAGAGGTTTACGCCCTTCAGCACCGCCTGGGAGCCGAAGTTCTTGGTGACCTCCCGAATATCCAGATGCGCATTCGTAGTGGGAGCCACCGAGGGGGCCACGCGGGGCGCCGGAAGCCTGGAAGGAGATTGTTCGGTCACTGTCCGGCTACTTTCTTGGACTGTTGGAAAAGAAGGTATGTCATGGGGGCTGACAGCAGGATCATCAGCAACGCGTAGGGTGCGGCGCCGGCGTAGTCGATCTCGCTGCTCTTGCTCCAAAATTCCGTGGCCAGGGTGCGCGTACCGTTGGGTGAGAGTAGCAGGGTGGCTGTCAGCTCGTTGACTATGGCCAGGAAGACCAACGCAGCCCCGCCGGCAGCTGCCGGCGCGGTGAGCCGCAACGTCACTTTGAAGAAGGATGCCAAAGGCGTTTTGCCCAAGGACTGCGCGGCCTCATCGAGTTCTTTGGGGGCCTGTGCCAAGCCGGCACGGATGTTCACCAAAGCCCGCGGAAGGAACAGCAGGACGTACGCCGCAATCAGAACCCCCGCAGTCTGGTAAACCCCGGGGACCACGCGGATGCTGACGGTGACGAAGGCCAGGCCCACCACGATTCCCGGCAGCGAACTGGTGACGTAGTTGGACAGTTCCAGCATCTTGGAGAACCAGCTCGGGTGCCGGACGGCCAGGTAAGCCATGGGGAATGCCACCACTGTGGTGACCAGTGCACCCGCTGCCCCATAGATGAGGGTTTGCGAGAGTGCCGGGATGAACTCATCAGCCGCCCACACGTCAGAACCGCCCGCCATCACCCACTTCAGCACAAACCAGAGCGGCAGCCCGAAGGCTAGGACCGTGAGGGCCAGCAGAGCGAGCTGGGCAGGCACTTGATAGCCACCCAGGGGCAAGCGGATAGCCTTTGCCTGCGCGCCGGAGCCGATCCGGGCATAGCGGGCAGTGCCCCGGCTCTTTACTTCGGCCAGCAGCAGGAGCAAACACAGGAACACCAGAACGCTGGCCAGCATGTTGCCTGCGGTCCCGTTGAAGGTGGACTGGAATTGGACCATGATCGCCGTGGTGAACGTATCAAAGCGGATCATCGCGAAAGCACCGTACTCAGCCAACAAATGCAGGGCCACCAGCAAGGCGCCGCCCGTCATGGCGATGCGCAGCTGCGGTAGGACAACGCGGAGGAACACGGCCCAGGAACCCAGGCCCAACGATGCCGCGGACTGCTCAATGGCGGGGTCCAAACGGCCAAGCGTCGCCGCTGCGGGGATGTAGACCAACGGGAAATAGGACAACGTGGCAATCAGCACCCCGGACCAGAGCCCCTCCAAGGAAGGGACAGCGGACACCCAGGAGTAGCTGTTGACGAACGCAGGTATAGCCAAAGGAGCGGCCAATAGCACCGCCCACCAGCGGTGTCCGCGGAGCCTGGTTCGCTCCACCAGCCACGCCCCGCCCACGCCGAGCACCAAGCATAGGGGCACGGTAAAGATCATCAACAAAACCGTGTTCAGCAGCAGCTCGCCCACGCGGGGACGCACGATCAGATCGACGGCGGTGTCCCAGCCGGTCGCTGCTGTCATGTACAGGACATAGCCCAGCGGAAGCAGCGAAAACAGCGCTATCAGCACCGCCAGCAAGGACACCGTGGAAACGCCGAAAGGCGGGCGGGGGCGCTTGCCCCGGCCCGCCGTCGTCGTGCTTCCCTCTGAACGTGGAACGTCGGGAGCCGATAGATCAGTGGTCACAGAATTACAGGAGTCCTGCCTTGGTCATCAGATCGGTGACCTTGGTGGAGTTCAGCTTGGCGGGATCCACCGTGGGTGCCTGCAGGTCCTTGATGGGAACAAGCTTTTCATTGGCATCAACCTCTGAGGCGATGGCGTACTCAAAGGAGGTTCCGGTCTTGAGGATCTCCTGGCCGGCCTTGCCTGTGATGAACTTCAGGAACGCCTGGGCGTCGGCTGCCTTCTTGGAAGACTTGAGGACGCCGCCACCGGATACGGACACGAACGCGCCCGGGTCCTGGTTCTTGAAGTAGTTCGGCGTGACGTTCTTGGAGTTCTCGCCGGTCTTGGCCTGGTCGCCGTAATAGTAGTAGTGGTAGATCAGCGCCGCGTCTACTTCGCCGGCGTTGACGGCCTTCATGGCGGTGCTGTTGCCCTTGTAAGCCTTGAAGTTTTCCTTCATGCCCTTGAGCCATTCTTCGGTTGCGGCCTCGCCCTTGAGTTCAAGGAGAGCCGAGACGATGGCCTGGAAGTCAGCGCCCGACGGCGAAGCGGCCCACTTACCCTTCCATTCGGGCTTTGCCAGATCCAGCATGGACGTGGGCAACTGGTCTTCGCTGATCTTGTTCTTGTCATATACCAGGACGGTGGAGCGGGCTGCGATCCCGGTCCACTTGCCGGTGGACGGGCGGAACTCGGCCGGAACCTGGTCGATGGTGGCTTTGTCGACGTCTGCGAACAGACCCGCATTTTCCACCTGCGCCATTGCAGGGGAGTTTTCGGTGAGGAAGACGTCCGCCGGTGAGGCCGCGCCTTCCTGAACAATCTGGTTGGACATCTCGGTGTCAGAGCCCTGGCGCAGGGTGACCTTGATGCCGGTCTCCTTGGTGAAGGCGTCGATCCATTCCTTGGTCAGGCTCTCGTGCTGAGCGTTGTAGACCGTGATGCCATCGCCGGCGGCCGCGGATTCGGAGGAATTCGGTGCGGTGGTGGCGTTGGAGCCGCAGGCGGAAAGGCCAAGAGCGGCGGTGGCGAGAAGTGCGATTCCGGCCAGAGCGTTTTTGGGGAGCTTCATGGAGGGCTACTTTCTGGGAACAAGCACGGCAGTGCTAGGACAATGCCTTGGGTCCGTGCTGGCGGGTAGGTTGGGGAGCCCGCTGTGAAAAGCGTAGGTTAGCCATACCTTTGCTATGAAGCCGAAACGGCATTAAGTGACGAGGATCACCTGAATTACGGAAGTGTTGCGTGCCCTAATTGCCGGGACTGCTCGCGTTGCTTGTAATGCTCGCCGCCGCCTCAAGCGCCATCCACCCTTGCAGCTGCGTGGAAAGTTCGACGGCGGCGCCCACCGGATATGTTTCGCTCGCCGGCCGCTGGGGCTCGAAGGAGAACACGATCGCAGGTGTGCCCTTGCCGGCACTGCCCGTACTTACACGGCGGCCCGCCCAGAAGGCCTCTGCCGTGCCGTAAACCAAAGACGCCGCCTTTTCGCGGGTAGTGGCTGAAAGCCTGACGTCCCGCGCGGCCAGTGCCAGGTAGCGGAGCAGGATGCCGGTGAAAAGGCCGCCATCGCCCGTGCCGTCGCCGCGGATCACTCGCGTGCCGGGCAGTGTGAGCTCACGTTCCACGGCGTCCACCAAAAGTGCCGCCCTGCGCAGATTCTCTTCGCCGCCCAGTTCCAGCAGCGCACCCAGCACCGGGCCCTGGTTGTAGGTGTAAATGGCCCCATCAACCACCACCTCGCCGTTACTGATCCGCAGCCCATCCTGATATAGACCCCGTTCCGGGTGAAGGAGCTTGCTGTTTAGCCAGTTCACCAAGTGCTGTGCACGCTCGGTATGGCCGGTCCGGGCGTAGTACAGGGACACCGGAGCTGTGGCCGGAGTGTTCTTGAAGTCCCGTTTGGTGCTCCAGAAGGTGCCACCTCCAAGGTGGTCTGTGCAGGCCGAATCGAACTGCAAGGTCAAGCACTTTTGAACATAGGCGTTCCTCCTGCGGCCAGGCTTCTTGGTCTCCTCGGCCAGCTTCTCCAAACGCAGCGTGGCCAGGGCCAGCCACGCCATGTCGTCGTAGTAGTCGTTCACGAATCTCAGGAGATTCCGCAAGCGGATGGTGGTGACCAGCCGCGAGGCGAGCCGTCCGGCGCTCGGGCGGGAGTCGCCGTCGAACTTTGTTTTGCCCGCCAGCTCGCGGCGGCCCGCATCCACCAGGCAGTCAACGTAGTGCGCTTGCCACCAGTAATGCCAAGGGCCGGAGAGGCTCCTGAGGGTGTCGCTGGGCAAGGTCACCGCACCGATGTGGGTGCCGGGCAGGAAAAGGAGGCGCCTGCCAAAGCTTCGGGTCACGGACCGCGCAGCCTGATTGGCACGCCTGGCCCATTCGGTGGCGTCGGCGGAGGGTGCTGGAATCCCGGCTGGCTGGATCTGGCTGGACATGTCATTAGCCTAGCGGGGCCGATAGTGTGCACCGGGCCACAATTCCAGTTAACATGCATTAACGGATTTGGGTCTGCAACAAGGAGGATGAATGGACATCAAGGGCACGGTTGCACTGATTACTGGTGGCGCGTCAGGTTTGGGCGCTGCCACCGCCAAACGACTGTTCGACGCCGGGGCCTCGGTGGTGTTGGTGGATCTGCCACAGTCAGCCGGCGAGTCCTACGCGGCCGAGCTCAACGCCTCGGCGACGGGTGCAGGGGAGCGGGCGGTCTTTGCTCCCGCAGACGTCACCAACGAATCCCAAGTCCAGGCCGCCGTCGACGCCGCTGTTGCTTTGGGGCCGCTCCGGATCGTGGTCAACTGCGCAGGCATAGCCACACCCGGAAAAGTCCTTGGCCGTGATGGCGTGCTGCCGCTGGAAACCTTCAACAAGGTCATCCAGATCAACCTCGTGGGCACCTTTAACGTGATTCGATTGGCCGCCGCAGCCATGGTGGAAACCCAGCCCATCTCCACGGAACTGGGTGGGCCCGAGCGCGGCGTCATCATCAACACCGCGTCCGTCGCCGCCTTCGAAGGCCAGATCGGCCAGCCCGCCTACGCCGCATCCAAGGGCGCCGTAGCAGCCATGACGCTGCCCCTGGCACGAGAATTCGCCCGTTCACTGATCCGGGTGGCCACCATTGCGCCCGGAATCTTTGAAACACCCATGATGGCCGGACTTCCCCAATCGGCCCAGGAATCCCTTGGACAGCAGGTTCCGCATCCCGCCCGTCTGGGCCGTGCCGCGGAATACGCAAACCTGGCCGCCCACATCGTGGAGAACGCCATGCTCAACGGGGAAACCATCCGGCTCGACGGCGCCATCCGCATGGGCCTCAAATGATGGGCGACTACAGCGGCGCTCCGGGGTTAGTTGGGTCCGCTCGGCCCTCCGTAGCCGACCTTCCCACTGCTGACTTCTTCGACTTCGAATCGCTGCTCAGTGTCCAGGAACAGCGTAAACTCAACGAACTCCGGGCATTCCTGGCCTCCGAGATCGCCCCCTACGCCGGGCGATGGTGGGAGAAAGCGGAGTTCCCGGAACACATCCTCCCCAAACTCGCGGCCCTCCGGCTCAGCGCCCCCGCCCAGCGAGGATACACACACCTGTTTGCCGGGCTTGTGATCGCTGAGATGACCCGCGTCGACACCTCGATCGCCACCTTCTTCATGGTCCATCACGATCTCTTCGTCGAATCGCTCTACGACTTCGGCAGTGATCATCAACAGGACCGCTACCTCGACGACGCCTCCAACCTTCGCACCACAGGGGCCTTCGCGCTCACAGAGCCGAACCACGGGTCCGACGTCGCCGGTGGGATGGAGACCACCGCCCGCCGTGTTGAACGACCAGACTCCGACGGCGGCGATTACTGGGTGATCAACGGCGCCAAACGCTGGATTGGCAACGGGACGTTCTGCGACTACATGCTGGTGTGGGCCAAGGACGAAACAGACGGAGCAGTGCGTGCCTTCATCGTCGACGCGACCCTGCCCGGCATCACCCGTAGCCGCATAGAAAACAAGATTGCCCTGCGGACGGTGCAGAACGCCGACATCGTCTTTGAGGACGTCGAGGTAGCTGAAACCGATCGCTTCGCCGGCATCAGCAGCTTCGCGGACACCAACCACCTCCTCCGAGGGTCCCGGATCATGGTGGCCTGGCAAGCAGTAGGCCAACAATTGGCAGCCTTCGACGTCGCCCGGCAGTACGCCGTCGAACGCTTCCAATTCGGCAAACCGTTGGCCAAGTTCCAGCTCATCCAACAACACCTGGTGGATATGCTCGGCAACGCGGTTGCCAGTATGGGAATGATGGTTCGCATAGCGCAGCTGCAGGAGGACATCTTCACGGACGCCCAAGGGGTGCGCCACGGAGGGGCCGACATGGCGCAGGTGGCGCTCGCAAAGGCCTATTGCAGTGCCAGGATGCGGGAGACCGTGGCCATGGGCCGGTCCATCCTGGGCGGGAACGGAATCGTCACCGACTACCGCATAGCCAAGATCTTCGCTGATGCCGAGGCAATCTACACCTATGAAGGCTCCTACGAAATCAACTCCCTGATCGTAGGCCGTGCGGTGACAGGGGTTTCAGCCATCACCTAGAACTGCCGGTCTCATTCCTGAGGGAGCTTCTCTCCCGCTTCTACCCGAACGTCAAGAGAGTTGCCCCGCACCGGCATGGGGCAGGTGCCATACGGAGTGAAAGCACTGGGGTAGTTGATGGCCCGGTTGAAATCAATGATCACGGACCCGTCGGGGCGAGGCCGGGGAATGAAAACCTTCCGCCATTCGTCCGTGGTCTCCCCGTTGGTCTCATCGTGGAAGGTGACGTTGAGCGCACCCAGCTTCTCCTCTTCAGCGTGCAGCCGGATTTCGTGAGGAACGCCCGGTACCCGGAAGACAACCTCGCCCACTGACCGGTGGACGCCATCCACCAAGGGGTTGGCCGTGCCAATGGGCACGTCCACGGGCTCAACGTAAGCCTCGAACCGGCCCTGGATAACCCACTCAGGGTTGTACTCGTAGGTGGGAACACCTACGAAACCGGTCAGCACGGGGGAGCTGTTGTCGCGGGTGCGGATAGCGTACTTGTCCGCACGCATGGCGAGTTCCACCACAACCTGCTTACCGTCGTCGCCGCCAAACTGGACCCACATGAGCGACTCTTCGTCCTGCAGCGTCGCCGTAATGGTCCCCTCTACGGGCTGTCCCGTTTCCACCACGGTGAGTCCATCCGCAGCGCTCGCCGTGAGGAATGCTGTGGTGCCGTCGGTGGACCAGAGGCCCGGGGCAAGTTCCACCTCGGAGGGCTGGAACTCAAGCCACTGGAAGGACGTGAGGGTCAGCCATCCGTGCGCGGTGGCAAGGGCTGAATGTCGACCTGCACGGAACCGCTCCCAACGGGCGAGTTGGGGATCGGTTGCGGTGGTGGGCGAGCTCATGGTTCTCCTCGGCTGGGGTTCGCGTCCGTTCGCGGCGGTTGCCACTTGCCTCAACTATGCGCCGGGCGTGGGCATTCCCGGAATTCGGCCCAGCTGGGTCAGAACTCCACTACCTTGGATCGGCTCGCGCTGGCCCCAAACCCATGCCAGCGCGAGCCGGGATTGCTGGACGGCGTGATGGACCATGCACCCCAGGCCCACCGTCGCCATCTTGCCCCGAAGGGCGTTTCCCGATCGCCCGTCTAGTGCGAGCGCCGCCTATGCTTACGGGCACCGGCAAAGGCGAGGAGAGATCCCACGGCCAGAA
This sequence comes from Paenarthrobacter sp. TYUT067, assembly GCF_023656375.1. Classification (NCBI taxonomy): domain Bacteria; kingdom Bacillati; phylum Actinomycetota; class Actinomycetes; order Micrococcales; family Micrococcaceae; genus Paenarthrobacter; species Paenarthrobacter sp. TYUT067. The sequence goes on along the minus strand of NZ_JAMOIT010000001.1, from coordinate 195,355 downwards.
GCGCCGCAGCCAGGACGACGAACGCCTGGCCCTGCGCCCCCGTGGTGGCCAACTGTGCCGCAGTTGCGGGCTGTGTTGGATTGTTGGCGGGCTGTGCTGGGTTGCCGGGGGCCGGTGGGGTCGTCTGCCCCGGTGTAGTGGATTCTGTTGGAAGAACCACTATTACTGGGCTGCTGGTGCTGGTGCTGGTGCTGGTGCTCGGTGAGGGTGTGGGGGTCACCGTGGCGGTGCTGGGGTTGGGGGTGGGGGTCGGCGTAGCTGTCCCTTGCCCGGTTCCGCTGGCACTGCTTCGGCGTGTTTGGGCCCCTACCGGGTTTTCCTCGCCTGAGATGGTCACTGTCCCGTTGTTTTGGTAAACGTCCAGGGAAGCATCAGACACCTCGGTCACAACGAAGAGCTCCACGTGTTCGCCTTTGGGAAGGCCGGTCCAGGAGACCGTTAGCGACTGAGGGGTGCATTCAATACTCGCGGGGTACTGCTCATTGTCGAAGGGTTCAATGATGTTGCCTGCTTCGCCCCTTACCTTGCCCACGCGGGGTGTTACGCGGCTGCAGTCGATCACCATGCCGGCTGAGGGGATATCGGTGACTACAACATCGTTGGTTGCTGACACCATGGGCGGCATGTAAAGGACTGACTGAAGTTCTGATTGGGAAGAGTCCGCCCACCACATCGACTTGCCGGCAGTCGTCGGAGCATCCGGGAGGCAGTTCTCAGTGCACGGTTCAATCTGCACGGGGACGCGAATCACGCTGTCACCGAACACGAAGCTAAGTTCCTTGGTTTCGCCCGTTGCCGGAGCCACGGAGTACTGAGTGGCAAAAGAGCAGGTACCGCCCACATTGAGTGGATGCAGGGCGACGAAGTCGGTGAGCGTGAAGACCACACGGCCGGCGTCGTTGGCCGCAGCTGTTGCTACGGTCTGGCCATCAGGAGTGTTCAGGTCAAAGGTTGCAGCGCCAAACCACCGCAGTTCGGGGGGAAGCTGCAAAGTGAAAGTGTCCCCGGGCTGTGAGTTATCCGGGACGGACCAGGTGCAGGATAGATCCACTTGGTCCCATTGCCCGGTGACTGTGGAACCGGTACTGAGGGTGATCTCCGCTCCCGGGATCTCCTCAGCACTCGCTGGCAGGGCCGAGAGCCCCAGGCCCAGGATGGCCATGACAGCGGCCAGAAAGGCAGCCACCAGTGAGGCGGTTCTTGGATGGATCTGCTTGTTCATTAGTGGGTGGGTCCTTTGAGTCCTTGGGATGTATTCCGTCACAAGGTGAGTGTTCGCCGGGAGTGGTTCGTTACGCTGCAGAACGGATTTCGGCCAAATCCGGCTTTCAGGACGAGTCCCGCGCGGCAGTTGAGGTGGTGGCAGCCGTGGCCTCCGCCCGGGAAAGCGGGTAGAACTTCATGCGGGCAGGGTAGAGGCTGCCGTCGTCGAGAGCTTCCAGAACTGCCTTGCACGCCATCAGCCGGGAAAGGTTGCTTTCGCTGACGGAAAAGAGGACGTGAATGGCGGAATTTTGATACATTGCCGTCGCTCCGGTTCCTTGCAGTGCGGCCTTCACTGCGTCCCCCAGCCGGGCCAACAATGTCCAACCATGCGTGCGGCTATCGCGGGGCCGGGGCAGCGCGATGATGGCCAGTGCGTGGGAACCCGGCCCCTCCGCACCGAACGCGGATACATCGTGGACCCTTCGTTGGAAGTGGGCCTGGGTGGCCAGTCCCGTGTAAACGTCGGTGCAGGAGATGGTGGGGGCTGTTTCTGCTACCTCCGCCCAGCCCTCCGCGATTGAGAGGAGGGCATCGACGTCCAGGGCCTGATCCGCGGCAGTGAACAGGGCGCGGAAGTCGTTCAGGGTCTCTCTGATGCTGACACCGTTCCTGGCGCGCGCAGCTCCCAGTAATTTCGCCGCGGGGGCGGGAACTACTGCCCCGCTTGCCAGGGGAATGACGACTGTCCGGACTTCCGGCACGTACCAATCCGCTCGGAACCGCCAACCCCTTTGGTAACTGGCAGTCCGCCATCTGCGCAGCAAGTGGTGCTGTGAAAACGTGCGTTCGGCAGGTGATTTTGTCCGGAACGATGTCATATCCCAACAGTGCGCAGAAGAGCCGATTCGTGACGAAGGGAGTGCCTCGAACATGGTTGCTAAAGACTTTTTACAAACTGGCGTCACGACTCGGGCGGTACCCACACTCCATAGATATGGGCAGGGTTCTCTACGGTTTGGGGGTGCCATAAATGGCACGCACGTCACATGCGAGCAACAAAACCAGCGTCGACGACGGACAACTCATTGATTTGGTCCGCAATGGAGACATGTCTGCCTTCGACGGACTCTACGAGCGCCATGTGTCCGTTGCCTCCAGCGTCGCCAGACGCAACGTGGACAACCAAAGTGACGCCGAGGACGTAGTGGCTGAGGCATTCCAGGCGGTCCTGCAAAGCCTCATCTCGGGGAAAGGGCCGGACACCTTCTTTAGGGCGTACTTGCTCTCCACGGTTGCCCGATTGTCCCACCAACGTAATCGGAAAGCCGGCAAGGTCCTGCCCAGTAGTGACCATGCCGTCCTGGACCAAACCTTGGTGGACTCGGACGCAGCAATCAGCGCCTTTGAATCGCACACAGTGGCCAAAGCATTCCGGGCCCTGCCTGAACGGTGGCAGGCTGTGCTGTGGTACTTGGACGTCGAACGCATGAAACCCGCAGCTGTGGCACCGGTTCTGGGTCTCTCAGCCAATGCCGTTTCTGCACTCGCTCTTCGCGCCCGTGAGGGCCTGAGGAGGCAGTACCTGCAGTACCACATAGCGGAGCAGGCTGACACTAAATGCGCTGAGTACGCCTCGAAGCTAGGCAACTACATCCGTGGTGGGGTCTCCCATGCCACCGGGCGCAGGATCCGTGAGCATCTTAACGGCTGCCCATCGTGCACCGCGGCCCTTGCGGAGCTGAAAGACGTTCAGGGGAGCATGAGGGCTGTCCTGCTGCCCTTGGTGACAGGGATCCCGGCCGCGCTGTGGGCGGGCAAAGGGGCGGGGCTCGGAGTTGTGGGTGGCATGGTGCCCGCCAACGCGGCCGTTGCGGTCCCTGCCCTAGCCCAACCGGTGCTCATGGCAGTCATCGCAGCAGCTGCCGTAGGACTTGTGCTGGGGGCTGTGGGCATAGTTGACCACCTGACTCCGGACGCCTATATGGAGAAGCGGGCCGTGGAATCCGTTGTGGCTCCGTCAGAAAAGGCTCCGGTGATTCCAGCCCCTTCCCCAACGAGCGCGCCGACTCCCGTTTCTACAACACCGGCCGTTTCTTCAACACCGGCGCCGCCACAGGCGCCACCGCCGGGTGACGTGCCATCCGTTGAAGGGCCGCCCGCAAACGAGAATCCTATTGTGGAGAACCCCGTGCCGCAGATCCCGGCGGAACCGCCGATCGCGCCGTCCCCTGCTCCACTCCCGGTCACCACACCGTCTGCCTCGCCTTTGGCTGTTCCGTCGTTGACTGCTCCAGCGGTTGTGGATGGCTCGGCGCGCGAGGCCGGGGAGGAAGATTCCGAGCGCAAGGTCCTGGAAATTGACTTCCGGGTCTCCGGAGGAAGTTCCTTGGGGAGCGCGACGGCGGTGTTCTCCGTGGGGAAGCATTCGTTGGTGGTGGAAGACTCAATTCGTGCCCCGGATGGCTGGATCTGCTCGTTCGAGAGCCGGAGTGTGGTGAGTTGTTCCACTAACTCGGTGCAGCGCGCTGATCTTCGGTTTCAGATCGGAGCCGGCCTCAAGCGTGGCAAGGACGACGTCAAAAGAGGCGAAAGAGTTCTTACCTACACGCTGAGCGGACCGGGGTTGGCTTCCAAAAGGTTCTCTGCCGTGTACTGATTCCAATATCGCAGTGCGGGTTGCGTCATGATCCTTCGCCCCGGTGCACTCATCCATCGGCAAGGCCCGGTAGCGGGTGGCGTGCTCTATCCATAAAGGTGAGAAATGAAGACAGAAACCCACAGCCGTGTGGTGGATCCTTCCGTGCCCTACCTTGGTGTGGGAACGCTCTGATGTCGCGTGTCCTGGTGACAGGCATTGCCAACCCGGCTGGCTCGTCCTTGGTCCGGCAGCTCAAGGCAAAGGGCCATTGGGTGCTGGGGGTGGACGAGATTCCTGCCCGTTGCGGGGCGGCCGATGGTGTGGCGGTCGTTTCACCTTCGAATACCCGCGGTTACCTTTGGGAGTTGCGGGGCCTGGTGGCGGGCTATGGGATCGAAATCCTCATTCCCACCATGAGTGCCGAGCTGGTCGTCTTTTCTGAAGCCCGCGACGATTTCGCGCCGGGAGTTCGTGTGGTGATCGCCGATCCTGCGCCGGTGAGGAGGGCTCACGACAAATACCTCACCATGACCTGCCTTGCGGGTGCGGGTGTGAGCGTTCCCCGATTCGGCCTGCCCAGCGCACTCGGGTCTGTGCATGATGCCATGGATATATTGGGCGGCCCGCTGGTGGTGAAACCTCGCATTTCACGCAACGGACGCGGCATCCGGTTGCTGGGGCGAACGTCCGACTCCGGTGCGCGGGCTGCCCGTATTTGGGCAAGCCTGGACGATTCCTGGATGGTCCAACGGTTTGCACCGGGTACCGAGTACGCTGCGCAAGGCTTTCGCCACGGACAACTCACCGGGCCGGATGATGTCCTGGTTGTGTTGGAGAGAACGCTCAGAGAGGCAGCCAAGGAGGATGGTTCGCCCACAGTTCGTGTCCGGAAGGTTCAAGCGCCCTCGGACTCTGACGTTGCGGTGGTGGCGGGTTCAGCTGCTGCCGCCCTTGGGCTGACCGGACCATTCAGCGTGGATATCAAGCGCCTGCAGGACGGCAAGCCGGCAGTATTGGAAGTGGAGGCGCGTTTTGGCATGTTCAGTGCCCTTGCGCCTGGGGTGTTGGATACGGTTTTGGAGCTGTGCAAGCAGGACCACCCTTTGGAAGAGTTCGCGTGAGGCCTGGTCTCCGTGAGGCCCGGTCTGTGTTCCCTTTCGCCCGGGGCGTACCCTCATTGCATGGGGATTGAGACAGTGGTTCCGGCCGTGGTCAGCCTGGCACTCATTGTGGGATCGTTCTGGGCCGGCACGCGGCTGGTGCAGAGGGGCGTTCCGTCAAAAGGAGCAACCGGCACCCTGGGCAGTGTGTTGTCCATGATTGAACCGGCCACGGGTGCACCCACCCGGATGGAAGCGGCAGCAGCCATAGAAGAGATGAGGCAGCGCCGGCACGAGTCTCTGTCCGCGGGCCCGGGTTCGGAGGGCCGGGATGTTTTCGGTGGAAAAGTAGTCTTGCCCAGGCCTGTCCAGAAGCCGGCAGAAGGCGACGTTAAAATCTGAGACGCATTCCTTTTGTTGAGTTAGGTGCGGGTAAGATCCCGTAGGAACAAGTAATCCGGCTCACAGTATCCAGCGCAGTGTACGGGCCAACCAGATCCCCGAAGGTAAGTATCTATGGTTCACACTGCCCATCAAGACACCGATCTCGCTGCTGAACTGCGGGCCGACGTACGCCGCGTTTCCACGCTTCTCGGCGAGTCCCTGGTAAGACAACATGGTCCGGAGCTGCTCCAACTCGTGGAGCAGGTGCGGCTGCTGACCAAGGAGTCCAAGGAAGCAGCCCGAGGCGGCGCGGACGCTACCGGCCCATGGAGCGCGCACGACGTCGTCGCCCAGGTCCGCGAGTTGCTTGCCTCCCTGCCGCTTGACCAGGCTACTGACTTGGTCCGCGCCTTTGCGTTCTATTTTCACCTCAGCAACGCTGCCGAGCAGGTCCACCGCGTCCGAGGATTGCGCACCCGGCAGGAAAAGGACGGTTGGCTGGCAAAAGCGGTCTCAGAGATCGCCGGCCAAGCTGGTCCCCAGGTTTTGCAGGACGTGATCAATGAACTGGACGTCCGCCCCATCTTCACGGCACACCCCACCGAGGCCTCACGCCGCTCCGTACTGGACAAGGTCCGCAAGCTCTCGGACGTTCTGGCCGAGCCCACCACGGAGGGGACCTCAGCGCGGCGCCGTCAGGACCGCCAACTCGCCGAGATCATTGATCAAATGTGGCAGACCGACGAGCTGCGGCAAGTGCGTCCCACTCCTGTGGATGAGGCCCGGAATGCCATCTATTACCTGAACAGCATCCTTACCGACGCCATGCCGGAGATGTTGACGGACCTTTCAGAGCTTTTGGCTGAGCACGGGGTCTCCCTGCCGGCCGCTGCCGCACCCCTGAAGTTTGGTTCGTGGATCGGTGGTGACCGCGACGGCAACCCGAACGTTACCGCCGCCGTCACCCGGGAGATCCTGCAGCTGCAGAACCAGAATGCTGTCCGCATCAGCATTGCCTTGATCGACGAACTCATCTCGGTACTTTCCAACTCGACCGCTCTTTTTGGGGCCGACCAGGAACTGCTGGACTCGATCGCGACTGATCTGAAGAACCTCCCCGGCCTGGATAAGCGCATCCTTAACTGAATGCCCAAGAGCCGTACAGGCTCAAACTGACCTGCATCAAGGCCAAGCTCATCAACACCGGCCGACGTATTTCAGCGTCGACGTATCACGAGCCGGGCCGCGACTACGCAACCACTCCCGAGCTGCTTGCGGAGTTTGGGTTGCTTGAGGCCTCGCTGCGCAACCACTCCGCCGGTTTGGTTGCAGATGGCGCCCTGGCCCGGGTCCGCCGGGCAATCGCCGCTTTTGGTCTGCACTTGGCAACCTTGGACATCCGTGAGCACGCCGATTACCACCACGATGCTGTTGGCCAGCTGGTGGACCGGCTCGGCACGCAGAAGCCCTACAGCGAGTTGACGCGTGAGGAACGATTCACTTACTTGGGTGCGGAGCTGGCTTCGCGCCGTCCTCTTTCCGGACACCCGATCAAGCTTGAGGGCACTGCGGACGGTACCTACGACGTTTTCCGGAGTATCCGCCAAGCCCTGCACACCTACGGCCCGGACGTCGTGGAAACCTACATCATTTCCATGACCCGCGGTGCCGATGATGTTCTTGCTGCAGCGGTCCTGGCGCGCGAAGCCGGCTTGATTGACCTCTTCGGCGCCAAGCCGCACGCCAAGATCGGCTTTGCCCCGCTGCTGGAAACAGTGGAAGAGCTCCGTGCTTCGGCTGAGATCGTGGACCAGTTGCTGTCCGATCCCTCCTACCGGGAACTTGTCCGCCTTCGCGGCGATGTCCAGGAGATCATGCTGGGCTACTCGGATTCCAATAAGGAATCCGGTGTGATGACCAGCCAGTGGGAGATCCACAAGACCCAGCGCAAGCTGCGCGATGTAGCAGCCAAGCATGGTGTTCGTGTCCGCTTGTTCCATGGCCGTGGTGGTTCGGTAGGCCGCGGTGGCGGGCCCACCTACGATGCCATCATGGCCCAGCCGAACGGCGTGCTTGAGGGTGAGATCAAGTTCACCGAGCAGGGTGAGGTCATCTCGGATAAGTACTCCTTGCCCGAACTGGCACGCGAAAACCTTGAGCTGTCCTTGGCAGCGGTCATGCAGGGCTCGGCCTTGCACCGGACTCCGCGCACTTCCGAGGACGAGCGCGAGCGCTACGCAAACGTCATGGAGATCATCTCCGACGCAGCGTTCGACCGCTACCGCGCGTTGATTGATGATCCTGATCTTCCGGCTTACTTCCTCGCTTCCACCCCTGTGGAGCAACTGGGTTCGTTGAATATTGGATCACGCCCGTCCAAGCGCCCGGACTCCGGAGCCGGACTCGGCGGTCTTCGGGCCATCCCGTGGGTTTTCGGCTGGACCCAGTCCCGGCAGATCGTTCCGGGTTGGTTCGGTGTGGGCTCAGGCCTAAAGGCTGCCCGCGAGGCAGGCAACACCGATCCGCTCCTTGAAATGATGGATCGCTGGCACTTCTTCCGCTCGGTGATCTCCAATGTGGAAATGACCCTGGCCAAGACAGATATGGAGATTGCCGGTCATTACGTGTCCTCCTTGGTCCCGGAGGAGCTGCACCGTCTGTTCCACATGATCCGTGATGAGTACGAACTCACGGTGGCAGAAATCGAGAGGCTGACCGGTGAGATCGAGCTCCTCGACGCCCAGCCCACGTTGAAGCGTTCACTCGAAATCCGCGACCAGTACCTGGACCCGATCAGCTACCTTCAGGTGGAACTCCTTCGGCGCGTTCGCGAGGAACAGGTTTCCGGAGCCGAGATTGACGAGCGGCTTCAGCGGGCCATGCTCATCACCGTCAACGGTGTGGCCGCCGGCCTGCGCAACACCGGCTAGCACCCTCTCTCACATCCCGCGGGTTTTTCTGGATCGCTCTCTCATCTGGTGAGAGAGCGATCCGTCCAAGGGCGCGGGATGTGAGAGAAGGTTAGGGTAGTGGGATGCCGTCGTTCCAGACCAAGTTGAAGATCACTGGCCTCAAACCGGGCAACGCACCTGAATCGGTGATGGCCGCAGCGGTGGAAGCGCTGGAAACCCGCCACCACGTGGAGTCGAACCAGCTGGACATCGTCGGCGGAGTGCCCCAGCTCAGCCTCCGTTTCACAGTTGACGATCGCGATTACTTGGGCGAGAACGACGAAGCCCGGACGTCGGCAGCCATGATGCGTGACGCCGTCGAGCGTGTTGCTTTGACCGGCAGCCTTTACGTGCTGCGTCGCAGCCGCGGACGCTGGGCCCCGGTCTAAAGGACCTACTCGGGCTGTGGCACGTCGCCGGGTTTGTCGGCGTCGAACGGTTCGTCCACGGGGGAACGGCTGCCGCGCCGCCGCGTGACGATCAATCCCACCACCACGCCGATCACCAAGCCCAGTCCCACACCAATGAGTGAGCTGGCCCAAAACGGGAGTTTGGTGGTGGATCCGGTGAAGTAACCCAGCCCCACCTGCCACACGGCCCACAGCACTGCGCCAAGGCCTGCGCACAGGCTGAACCCGCGTACCGAGACGTTGGCGATTCCCGCCGCGGATGAGGTGGCGAGCCTGCCTCCCGGGATGAAGCGTGCGCCGATGATGGCGCCATACGTTGAGGAGCGGCCGGCTTTGGCGATGGCCTCGTGGATGCCGCGGTGGACGCGGCGGCCCCACGCCCACCTATCCAGGACATGGCTGATGCGCCGTTTGAACAGCACGAACACCGCCATGTCGCCCAACCAGGACGCGAACGCGGCAAGGAAAAGGACCAGCCAGAAGTTCGCGTGGCCATCGGCTGCCAGCGCCCCGCCGGTGATGACCACCATTTCGGAGGGGATGGGCGGGAAGATGGCGTCGCCCAGCACAATGGGGACGATCCACAGGTAAATCGCGGATCCCCATGTTTCCGGGGCGATGATGTCCATGGCCACAAGGTACCGCACTTGCCGTGTCCGCCGCTCCGGAGTGAGACTGTGGCCATGCGAATCGACATACTGCACGGCGATCTCACCATCCGCGCTGTTGATGCGATCGTCAACGCCGCCAACTCCTCTTTGCTGGGTGGAGGGGGAGTGGACGGCGCCATCCACAGGGCCGCTGGCGGGGAACTGCTCGAGGCGTGCCGCGAGTTGAGGCGGACGCAACTGCCGGACGGACTGCCGGTGGGTTCCGCCGTCGCGACTTCCGCATTCAGGCTCCCGGCGCGCTGGGTCATCCACACTGTGGGTCCCAACCGGCACGCCGGACAGACAGATCCGGCCCTGCTCGCCTCGTGCTTCCACGAAAGCCTGGCAGTGGCGTCCGGACTGTGGCCTTCCCTGCGATCAGCGCCGGAATTTACGGGTGGGACCCCGCTCAGGTGGCGGAGGTAGCGTTCGACGCCGTGAGATCGTTCTCGTCGTCGTCTTCCGCCGGCGCGGCGTCGGACAGTCCGCTTGAGGTGGTGGAGTTTGTGCTGTTTTCGGAGGATACGACGGCGGTCTTCCGGAGTGTGTTTGCTGCCTCGCCAGAGGATTCCTGACCAGGCGATTCCTGACGTTTGCGGCGCTGCACCACGTAGTAGAGGACCGTGACGAGTGCCAGGGATGGCAGGCCGAAGATCAAGGTCATATTGAACGCCGAGGTGCCGAGTGTACTGATGGCGATGGCAATCATGAGGACCGCGCCGAGGATGGTGCCCACCGGGTAGAACCGGGTCTTGTAGGCGAGTTCAGTGCCGCTGCGCTTCATGCTGCGGCGGAAGAACCAATGGGTCACGAAGATCATGAACCAGGTGAACATGGCCCCGAACATGGAGATGGCCATCATGAAGGTGAAGGCAGTCTCGGGGAACATGGCGTAGACGACAGTGGCGATCGCGATTCCTGCCGTGGATAGGACCAAGGCATTCACGGGGGCGCCGTTGGAGCGGAGTTTCCCAAATACGGCCGGTGCGTCACCGCTGCGGGACAGGCTGAAGATCATTCGCGTGGAAATGTAGAGCTGGCTGTTCATGGCTGAGAGCGCAGCGATGATCACCACGAAGGTCAAAAGGCTGTCCGCGAAGGGAATGCCCAGATTCTGCATGACTGTGACGAAAGGGCTGCCCCCGGCCAGGATCTGGCTCACGGGGGCGATTGCCAGGATCAGTGCCAGTGTGACGATGTAGAACAGCAACAGCCGGGCGATAGTGGTCCGGAAAGCCTTCTTCACGGCGGTTGCCGGGTCTTTGGCTTCACCAGCGGCGATGGCAATCATCTCGATGCTGAGGTAGCTGAAGATGGACACGATCACCGCGAACCAGGTGCCGGAGAATCCGTTGGGGAAGAAGCCGCCTTCGGCTGTGTAATTCTGGAAGCCAGTGCCTTCCGTGCGGGCGCCGAAGACGATGTACGCGCCGAGCACAATGAACGCGATGATTGCGAAGACCTTGATGCTGGAGAACCAGTACTCCAGAGTTCCGAACACCTTCACGTTCATGGTGTTCACGCCGATGAGAACCGCCGAGAAGAAGATCACCCATAGCAGTGACGGCACGTCAGGGAACCACAGTTTCATGTATTCGCCCACCGCGGTCACCTCAGTTCCCACGGCCAGCACGATGCAGGACCAGTACATGTACTTCACCAGGAAACCGGCCAGCGGGCTGACGTAGTGTTCGGCAAAAGCTCCGAAGGATCCTGAGGTTGGGTGTGCCACTGTCATCTCGGACAAGCTGCCCATGAGGAGGAGTGCGATCAGGCCTCCGATGGCGTAGCTGATGATGACGCTGGGCCCAGCCAAGCCGATGGCAAATTTGCTCCCCAGGAACAGACCGGTACCGATCGCTCCGCCCAGCGCGATCATGGTCATTTGCCGTGAGGTGAGCTGCCTTTTAAGCCCGCCCTCACGTTCTTGGATCTTATCGAAACCGCCCACAACGACCTCCTCGTCGATTCTGCAAATCGCTTCAAGATAGAATCCAGCTCAGAGCTGTGCCAAGGATTTCGAAGGATCAGGAAAATATTGGAGGTGGGTTCGTGCCAGATTCACCCACGACCCGTACACGGGGGTCGCTGCCGAACCGGGTTCGGCTGGACGACACAGACCGTTTGATCCTCCAGGAGCTCATGGCGGACGCAAGGATCCCCAACAACATCCTCGCCGCCAAAGCGGGAATAGCGCCTTCCACGTGCTTGGGCCGGGTCAGGGCACTGCGTGATGCGGGAATCATCCGCGGCTTCCACGCATCCGTGGATCTTGAAGCCCTGGGCCTGCTGGTTTACGCGTTGATCTCGGTGCGGGTGAACTCCCAAGCGCGCAACAAAATGCTTGCCATCGGTCAGCGCCTGCGATCATTGCCCAACGTCCAGAGCGTGTTTCTGTTGGCCGGCGACCAAGACTTCCTCATGCACGTAGCCTGCGGAACTCCCACGGAACTTCGGGACTTCATCGCAGTTCACCTGGCATCGGATCCGGCAATTGCCAACACCCAGACGAACCTGGTGTTCGATCACCTGACCCCGGGGGACTGACGTTTCGGGGAATCAGCCGTGGGCTTCGCTGAGCTCCAGTTGGCTGCGGTATTCCACGGGTTGTTTGGTGATCGGGTCAACAAACCGGATCCCACGGGCCAGGAGTTGGAGCGGCTTGCTGTAGTCGTCCGGCGCTTTGTCCAGCAGATCCGGATAGAAGGCATCGTTGACAATGCCCAGCCCGAGCGACGCCATGTGCACTCGCAGTTGGTGGGTCTTTCCGGTGTGAGGCTCCAGCCGGTACAGCGCGCGCTGGTGAGTTCCGGCGTCGAACGTTTTTGTCTGTTCAATGCGCGTTTCAGCGTTCGGTTCACCGGGGATGACCTCGGCGAGCAGATAGCTGCGTGACTTGGTCATGCGGTTGCGTACCACTGCTGGGAACTCGACGGCGGGATAGCCTGCGGCGGGCGTCGCGGCGGACACGCACTCGTATTCCTTCTGGACCTGGCGCTTCTCGAAGAGGACCTGGTACTTGCCGCGCGTCTCCGGGTTGGTGGAGAGCAGCAACAGGCCGGCGGTCATCCGGTCCAGGCGGTGCATGGGGATGAGATCCGGGAGGTCCAAGAGGTTCCGGAGCCGGACCAGCGCGGATTCCTGGATGTAGGTGCCGCCCGGTGTGGTGGGGAGGAAATGCGGCTTGTCCACCACCAGGATGTGTTCGTCCTGGTGGAGGATGCTGATTTCCACGGGCAGCCGCGTCTCCGGGGGGAGCGTGCGGTAGTACCAGATGAAGGTGTGGTCCTCCAGTTTGGTGCTGCGATCAAGGGGAATTCCGCCCTCGCCTACGATCTCGCCGGCGTCGAACCGGTCCTCGATGCCTTGGGGGTCGATGTGTCCCCAGCGGTGCATCATGTAGTCCATGGCGGTGGTCCATGGCCCCTCGTCCGGCAGGCGGAGGCGGGTGGCGTTCACGCCGTCACGCACGGGGAGGGGGGATTGCATCACCTGGCAATTCTACCGGCGTTGCGAGGCCCGCTCTGCGCGCTAAGTCGCGCACAAAGCATGCAGGGCGGGCCTCACAACGCATCCAGTTCCGACGATAAAAAAGTTCTTGACAATAAAAGTTGTCGGTAAGCATACTTGAAGCATGTTGGACATCGAAGTGATCGAGGACCCGGCCGCGGCGGAAGCCTCGCTGGACCCCATCCGCACCCGTATTCTGCGGGAACTCGTGGAACCTGCGTCCGCCACGCAACTGGCCGCGAAGGTGGGGCTGCCCCGGCAGAAGGTGAATTACCACCTCAAAGCCCTGGAACGCCATGGCTTGGTGGAGCTGGTGGAGGAGCGGCGCAAAGGCAACGTCACCGAGAGGGTGCTGCGTGCCACGGCTGCGTCCTACCTGATCTCGCCCGTCGCCCTCGCTTCTGTGGCACCGGACCCCCGGCGCTTCTCTGACCGGTTTTCGGCCTTCTGGCTGCTGGCACTGGCCTCCCGCACCGTGCAGGAGATGGGCAAGCTCATAGCCGGTGCTGCACTGGCCAAGAAGAAGCTGGCCAGCTTCGCGATCGATGGCGAGATCACTTTCCGCTCCGCCACCGAACGTGCAGCGTTCGCCGAGGAACTCGGCGTGGCGGTGACTCGCCTCGTGGATAAGTATCACGACGGCGGTGCTGCCGCAGAGGCGGGTGGTGCACGCAAGCACCGCCTCGTCGTCGTGCTTCACCCGGCACTTAAAACAACCCAAGCCTCCCCGGAGCAATCAGCAGAAAAGGATCAAAGCAATGACTGACAACCGGAAATTCGAAATCGAAGCGGACGTCGAACTGCCGGGCACTCCCGAGCGGGTATGGCAGGCGGTCACTAAGGACACGCCGGCTTGGATGTTCCCCACGGATCAGTGGCCCGACGTCAAGACCACCGAGGAATACCCCACCCACTTGGTGTCCAGGATGGACGGTCCTGACGGATGGTTCAACCAGCTGGAACACGTCCTTGAACCGCTGGAAGGCGGACGCGCCAAGCTGCACTACGTTCACAGCGGGATCTTCGCCGACAACTGGGACGAGCAGTATGACGGCGCCAGCAAGCACACCGAGTTCTACCTGCACACCCTGGGTCAGTACCTGCGGTATTTCGACGGCAAGCCGGCGGTCTTCACGGACATTCAGGCGCCGCCGTCTTCGCAGACGCCGGATGGTTTCGTGCAGCTGAAGAGGGCCCTTGGCGTAGACGGCGCGGCCGCCGGTACTGCAGTGGATGTGGACGTCGACGGCGTAGGCCGGCTGAGCGGGGAAGTGGACTTTTCCAACGAGAACTTCCTGGGCCTCAGGACTGCCGACACCATGTACCGCTTCTTCGGCAGGAACGCTTTCGGCGCTCCGGTAGGCATGACGGTGCACGAGTTCAGCGGCTCCGGCGATTCGGAACTCACGGCCAAGACCTGGGGAGCATTCCTGGAGAAGGTGTACGCCTAAGAGTCCGGTGAGGCCGCCCAGGCCCGAGCTACAGAATCCAGGGCGGCCTCATAAATGGAGGCCCAGTCGGTGGCGGGATCGTTCATCTGGGCCAGCTCCAAGCTGACGAGTCCGTGAACCTGCCCCCAGATGGCCATGGCCACGAGCGTGGGTTCGTCTGAGCGGAGTGCGCCCGCCGACTGTGCGGCGACTACCGCCTCCACCAAGGGGAGCATCGACTCGGAGGTGACTTCCGGCGTCGGGCTGCAATCTACGTAGGCGGCCAGCGTCCCGCCGAACATCAAGCGGTAGAGGGCCGGGTGGTCCAGCGCCCAGGCGCGGTATGCGCGGCCCAATCCCAGCAGCCCGTGCTTGGCGGCCTCGCGTTGGGAATCGCCAAAGGACCGGAAGCCGTCGTCGACGGCGGCCGTCAACAGTTGCGCTTTCCCGCCGAAGAGCGAGTAGATCGCCGTGGTGGACGTTTCGGCGGCAGCGGCAACATCGCGGAGGGTGACGCGGGCCGGTCCCTCGCGGTCTACCAGTTCAGCCGTAACCGCCAGGAGCCGATCCTGTACGTGTTGATCATGAATTACGGGTCTTGCCATACCTCCAAGTGTTCCATAACATTGTTTTATAACAGCGTTACGAAACCGGCGTTACGAAACCGGCGTTCCAAAACAAGGGTTCCGCGAACTCATCGGTTCCCCCCAACTGAAGGATTCTCATGGCACAGGACATCTTCCCCGGCCGCTTCACCGCGGATATCGGGCGCGATACAGTAACCGTCTTCCTCATCGGAATGCGGGCCAACAGGTGGTGGAAGATGGGTCGCATCGCTCAGGTAACGTCGGCCATGCCCGCCATGATGCAACACCTCGCCGCTCATCCTGAGGCGGGGCTCCTGGGGAGCGAGCAGTGGTTTGGGCGGACCACGGTGATGCTCAGCTATTGGGAAAGCCCGGAGCATCTGAGGCGCTTTGCCGCTGACAAGGACTCGCCACATCTGGGGCCGTGGCGGAAGTTCATGAAGGAGATCGCCGGGAGCGGGGACATCGGCGTGTGGCACGAGACGTATCAGGTGCCGGCGTCGGGCATTGAAGTGGTGTACAACGGCATGCCGATGTACGGGCTGGCCAAAGCCACCACGCATGTTCCCGTTGGACCCGGCAGCAACACGGCAAAACAGCGCATGGGCGCGGCCGCTCGTTCCGCAGGCCCTGCAGCCTAGGCGACTGCGACGGCGGCTGGCCGCTCTGTCTTGAGGGTTCGGCGGAGATGCGGCGAGGCGTCCAGCTTGTCCTGGGCGGCGCGGAGCGCACCGACGGCGAACTCCAACTGTGCGGCAGGCAAGGTGTACGGAACGCGCAGGAAGTGCTCAAAGGCGCCACCCACCCCAAAGCGGGGGCCGGCCGCCAAGCGAACGCCGAAGTCGGGAGCCAGCACAGTCAACGCGGTGCTGCATGGCGTGGGAAGGCGGCACCAGACTGTGAGCCCACCCCGGGGTCGCTCCACCTCCCACGATGGCAAGTGCTCGGCAAGCAACCCCAGCAGCGATTCGCGCTGATTCCTTAGTTCCTCGAGCCGGGCATCAAGCGGTTCGCTGAAAGCCCGGACCAAGCGGGCAGCCGCCAGTTGTTCCACTACCGGGCCGCCCAGATCCATCACGGTCCTGGTGGAGATGAAACGGGCAATCAGTGACTCGTCTGCCCGGATCCACCCGGTCCTCAGCCCCGCCCAATGCGACTTGCTGAGCGATCCGATCGAAACCACCGCGGGACTGAAAGAGGACATCGGCGCGCTGCGGACGCCGTCGAGATTCAACCCCCGCAGCGTTTCATCCACCACCAACACGGTTCCGGAAGCGGCGGCGGCCCGCGCGAGGCGCCGCCGTTGCAGGTCCGACATGATGCGCCCGGTGGGGTTATGGAAGTCCGGCACCAGATAGGCCATTGCGGGGCGTTGCTGGTTCATCATGGCCACCATGGCATCGATATCCCAGGCCGGTGACGTACTCGACTGTATTAGCGGTAGTGCCACGGGAAGGGGCTTACAGCCGGCGGCGCGGATCGCATCCAAAGCGTTGGGATACGTGGGGTGTTCCACCAGGACGCGGTCCTGCTTTCCGGCCAGGGTGCGAAGGACGATGTTGAGTGCATGCTGCGCGCCGGACGTAACAAGGATCTGGCCGGGGGTTGTTGGCACCCCCTCTGAGGTGTACTTTTCTGCGATGGCTTCCCGGAGGGCCGGAATTCCCACGGCCTCGTACCCGAACCCCGGCAGAAGGGCGGGCAGCTCGGTCAGAGCGTCGGCGAAGGCGCGGTGGACTACCTCCCCGGCGGCCGGAAGCGACGCATACGCCAGGTCCAACAGTCCTTCCGGGACTGCGAGTCCGGGGGCGCTCACTGGCGCGGTGCGGTGGGGAATGCACGTCCGCCCGCGACTGCCCTGACCCGCCGTAAGGAATCCCTGTTCGCGCAGGCTCGCATACGCGGCGGTGACCGTGGTGCGGCTGAGGCCGAGTGTTTGGGCGAGCGCCCGCTCGCTGGGCAGGGCGACGTCCAACGGTATGCGCCCGTCCATCACCAGCAAACGTACGACGTCGGCCAGCTCGCGGTAGGCGGGCAGGGCGCCGGAGTTCCAGGAGCCGAGGAGACGGACGAGTGCGGTGGGATTCAGGGAGCCGGACATAAGACCAGTATTCCAAACTGGCTATGGAATAAGGCCAGTTTTATCGGAGGATGGAACCCATGATGACCCGAAGAATCACCCAACTCCTGATCGGCCTCGCGATGTACGGCATCTCCTTGGCCATGTTCATCCGGGCCGGCCTTGGCTTGGACCCTTGGGACGTCTTCCACCAAGGCGTGTCCGAAAAGACCGGCTTCAGTATTGGTGTTGTGGTCATCGCGGTCAGCTTTCTGGTCCTTCTCCTGTGGATCCCGCTCCGGCAGATGCCAGGGATCGGAACCATCGCCAACGCCGTCCTGGTGGGACTCTTCGCTGATCTGGGGCTCTGGCTCATCCCGGAGTTCACGCACCTTGGCGGACAGATCGCCATGCTCGCAGGTGCTGTGATCCTCAACGGCATCGCCTCCGCCTGCTACATCGGTGCCCGTCTTGGGCCCGGCGCCCGTGATGGCCTGATGACCGGACTGGTCCGCCGCACGGGTTGGTCCGTGCGTCTGGTCCGCACGGGCATCGAAGTAGTTGTCCTTGCTGTGGGCTTCCTCCTGGGCGGATCCGTGGGCGTGGGCACCGTGGTGTACGCCCTGGCAATCGGCCCGATCGTGCAGGTTCTGCTGCCGAAGTTCATGGTGCCGGAACGTCCCAAGGCAACGGCCCCCACGGAAGCCGTGGAGGCCGCGCCTGCTGCGTAGGGCTTGTCGCTCAGTCACTAACGGCACGCCTCCAGGTCCTCGCCGTACCGCAACCAGTCCGGCAGGTCCTGGGCCAGCGCATCGCGGATGGCGGGCGATCCCGCACTGCGCCAGTCGACGTCGTCGTTAATTTCGATCTCGTACTTCTTCCACTCGAACCAGTTGATCATCTTCAGCTGGGGGTATTTCTGGTGGGTTTCGGCGGAGAAGACCTGACGCCACCACGCCTGTTTGACGTCCAACTCGGATGCACCGCCACGCGCTGGTGTGAAGATGGCGGCCGTCTCCGGAACGCCCACCGGCTTGCCGTGGTCCACCCCGTACACCTGGTAGAAATCCGGGACGGAGCTGTCGTCGCCGGCGGTGCCGCTGTAAGTGCCGGTCAGCATGGCCAGGAACTTGCCTGGCTCGGAGATGTCGTTGTTCCCCCAGGGACGCTGGTTGCCCCAGTGGTATAGCGAAACTCCAACCCAATCCACGGCGTCGTCCCCTGGATAGTAGGGCGAGTAGGTGTCGTCGGCCATGGTGAGAACGCCGTCATGGTTCGTGTCCAGGGCAGCGAAGTCCGGGGTGCCTGGTCGCGCCGCGAACTGGCCACCCGTGAACGGATAGCCGCCACCATAGTTCGGCGCCCACATCATGGACGTGCCCGGAGCCTGCGAGTGCACCGCCGCCGCCACTTTGCGGAAAACCTCCACGTAGCGGATGGGCTGCTGGCCCCACGAGTACCAGGAGCCGTTCATCTCATGCGCAAAACGCACGACGACGGTGGTCCCCTGATCGTTGATGGCACGTAAGTCGGTGGCCAGTTTGGCGATCACCTCGTCGCTCATCGTCTCTAATCCGCCGTGCGGCTCGAGGGTGAGGAGCAACGCACCGCCGGATTCCCGGACCTGGGTGACGGCGTTGGTGGTGTGCGACCACGTTTCGTCGTCGTAGGGGATATCCGAGAACTGCACCACCACCGCGGGATCGTGGCCAAGGTTTGCGCGGTGTTCGGCCAGGGTCTCGGAGTCCCAATCCAGGTTGACGCCAAGGAGCACGCCATCTTGGGGGATCAGCGTGGATGCGTCGCCGGCCCGGCAAAGGGACAGAGCCTGGACCACAGGCACCACCTCCTTGGACGCGAAACCCAAACCCGTGGCAGCCAGGGCAGTCACCACCAAGGGGATGAGCAGGCTGGCCCGCCGTCGATTTCGGTTCGGATGCCCGGTGAAAGCTGGAGGAGCCTGCGCCATGGTCAGCCCCATCCAAGGGAACGGCGCCGGCGCCCGAAGAGGGTGCGCCAACTGAACCGCGGCGTAAGCCCGCGCGGCCGCATAAGGGCCGCGCCGCCGTCGACCGCTTCCTGGCGGTTTGCGTAGATGCGGGCCACGTGACCCAGATGGGCCTGGAGGCGGGTTTCCGTCAGGGCGCTGGAGTCCCCGAAGAGGCGCAGATCGCCGCCGCGTGAGCGCAGCAGGTGCAGTACCTCAAGGAGCCCTACGACGCCGGATGCTCCCACCGAAGTCACCGCGGCGATATCGAGAAGGACCAGAATGGGGCCGTCCGCGGCGGCCTTGGCGGACGCTTGGCGAACGTCGAGAACGGCAGTGGCGTCCAAATCGCCGGTAACGGTCAGATCCAGACTTATCAGATCTACTGGCTGCCGGGCAGAGGAGATGGTCATTGGGGCAGGGGAAATCATGGACATGGGAGTCGCTCCTTGCTGGGGGATGGAACGGCGTGTGATTGCTGTCAGTTTTTATGTTCGGAGGTAGTCCCAAGGACGCTGGCGAGCTCCTTCGGGGTGGACACGGGTTCCTCCAACTGTTCGCTGGGTCCCCGGTACCTTGCCGCGCCGATCACCACGCTCAACAGCGCCAGGTCCAAAGCAACCCAGGCAAGCGTGATGAGGGTGGGATACAGCGGCGCTTCCCCGAAGGACACTCGGGCAATGCCGATGAGTGAGGACACAACGAGCAATGCCATGGCTGCCATCTGCAGCCTGACGTGCTGAAAACCGCGTCCTGCAGCCTGCCTGCTCTTGGCCGTCACCGAAAACGTGAGGTGCTTGCCAAGGAAGACCGCCGCCGCACCGGAACACGTGGCCGCTATCCACGTGGGAAACAGCGCAAAGGACCATTGCTGGCCCCGCCACAGTCCCTTCGACCCGTTGCCCGCCACTTGGAAAAGCAGCTGGCAGGTCACGAAAAAGGGGAGGAAGAGGCAGAAGAACACCACCGGGCTGGCAGTCAGCGGGTAGGTCCCAGCCATCAGGAACACCACAGGCGCCGCGATGTAGCTCAGGGCGGCGAAGCCATTGAGGTAACTCGTCATGGTGGCCAGATACATGAGCCGTTGGGCCACGGTAAGGCCCCTCAAAAACACCGGATTATCACTGAAGAACACCTGCATGGTGCCTGCCGCCCATCGATGCCGCTGCGAAAGCATGGTGGACACGTCCTCAGGGGCAAGCCCATGGACCAGGACCTCGTGGTGGTAGACGCTGCCCCACCCCATCGCGTGAAGGTGCATGGCCGTTGCCATGTCCTCGGTAATGGTGGTGGTGTCCATGGGGTGGATGGCCAATGCCTGGTCCGTGTGCGCCACATCCACTGATTCAAGGACCGCGTCCAGTTCCGGCACCACATCGTCCATGGCATCGGGGACCGCCAACGCAGCCGTATGGAAGGCAACCCGGAGCTCGAAAGTGATCTCGGCGAGGACATCGCCCCTGCGCACCTGGTGCTCCGCGCGTGCCACTGCCTCCAGCGCCTGTTCTGCGACCGGCATGGCGGCAGGATGACGCCTGCCCAGTTCGCCATGAAGATCCTGCAGCCTGGACCGGCCCCTGCGCAAGGCACGCCACGTCTGCTCAGTGGCTGTCCTTGTGTAACGGGTCAAGCCTAAGGCCATGAGGGCTTCCCGGCGAAGGACAGCGTTCGAACCGCAGAAGAACGCCGCGTCCCAACCGTCCTTGCCCTGCTGAATGGGGCCATAGAAAAGTTCCGCCTGGCTACCCAGGGGGTCCCCTTCCGGAACATTCCAAAAGTGCTGTGGGGTCTGGACGAAGGCCACTTCCTCAGCGTCGAAATAGCCCAGAACACGGTCCAGGAAGCGGGGCTCGGGGACTTGGTCTGCGTCAAAGATGGCCACGAACTCGCCTGTTGTCACGGACAGGGCGTTGTTGACGTTCCCTGCCTTTGCGAAGCGCTGCCGTCCGTCCCACTCCGGGCCGCGGGTGATGTACCCGACGCCGATCTGCCTGGCTGCGGCGGCAAACTCAGCTCGATCGCCGTCGTCCAGGATCCACGTTTCGTGCGGATACGTCATGTCCCTGGCCGCGATGGCCGTGGTGAGCACCAGGTCCAGTGGCTCGTTGTACGTGGCAATGAATACGTCCACCGATCTGCCCGGCAGGGCAGGTGGGGGAGGTGGACGTCGTCGTGCGTTCCACATAGTCACGGCGTAAAGTGCCGATTCGCCGAGGCTGTAAGTCTCCGCGACCACGAGAGGCAGCGAGATCCACCAAGCATCCCAGGCCACAGTGCTCGACCAGCGCCAACTGATGTAGATCACTCCAAAGGAAACCACCAGAACTGCAAGGATCCTTACCAGTATTTGTCTGTAAATGCCCATCTTTAGCCTCCGGTAACTGCTGGGGAAAAGGCCAAGGCGCGCCAGTATGTCCACACGCTCCTCAGAGCGAAATTGGGAAGACACGGCTGACGCGCCTGGAGCTGCATCGTCGATGCTCAAGGGAAGGAATTCGGTTGCGAACGGAATGTCCTTTTGCCAACCCGCTTGAGGGAATTCATCTCAAGCCAGTTGGTTCCTGATTCCACTTTCTCCCGCCCACATTTCATCCCCGTTACGGCACTGATAAGTAAACTCGCGTTGATTATTTCCTGGCTGTGACGTTTTGCGTGTCGCATCGAAAAAGCTTGCGCGGCACGGTGATGGCCCTACAAAGTGGCTTCATGAAGCGAAGACTCATGCCCCTGACGATGCTCGTCGCTGGCCTGACCATCGCAGCTACCCTCATAGCCCCGGAGCCTTCTGCACTTGCATCGGCTGGTATGCCCGCCCCCGGGACACTGGTCTGGAGCGACGAATTCAACGGACCCGCCGGCACGGCACCCGACGCAGGAAAATGGACGCACGACACCGGAGGGTCCGGATGGGGCAACGGCGAACTGCAGTACTACACCAACAACACAAGCAACGCTGCAGCCGATGGTCAGGGAAACATGGCCATCACCGCCCTTAAGGAAAACCCCGCCGGATATCAGTGCCACTACGGGACGTGCCAGTACACGTCCGCCCGGCTGACAACCGCTGGCAAGTTCAGCCGGACACACGGCCGGTTCGAAGCCCGGCTCAAACTGCCCAAGGGGCAAGGAATGTGGCCTGCCTTCTGGATGCTCGGAGAGAACGTATTCACCGACGGCTGGCCTGCCAGCGGTGAGCTGGACGTCATGGAAAACGTTGGCAAGGAACCCGGAACGGTATGGGGAAGTATCCACCGGCCCGGTTACTCAGGGCCAAACGCCACCAACGCCAGCTACACATTGCCCGGCGCCAAGGCCCTGGGCGATGGGTTCCACACGTTTACTGTGGACTGGGGCCCCGAGTCCATCACGTGGTACATCGACGGAACGGCCTACTCACACAAGACCAAGGCCTCAACTGCCGGACCGTGGGTATTCGACCACGACTTCTTTGTGCTCCTCAACCTTGCCGTGGGCGGCGATTGGCCGGGAGCGCCGGACTCGGGCACGGTGTTCCCACAGTCCATGTTGGTCGATTACGTCCGTGTGTATGACCTCGCTTCAATTCCTGCACTTTCTGCGTCCAGCACCCGAATCCAGGGCTACTCCGAAAAGTGCCTTGATGTAGCCGGCCGCCAAGCAGCCGATGGTGCCCCGCTGGAACTCCGGGATTGCGATACCTCTGCTTCGGAGCAATGGACCTTTGCCGCCAACGGAACCATCCGCTCGCTGGGCAAATGCATGGATGTTGCCTGGGGATCAACGGCAAACGGTGCCAGAATCCAGCTCACCGGCTGCAACGGCGGTGCAGCGCAACAATTCGTCCTGAATTCTTCCGGGGATTTGGTGAATCCTCAGGCCAACAAATGCGTTGACGTAGTTGACTGGAATTCAGCCAACGGTGCGACGCTGCAGCTGTGGGATTGCGCAGGTACCACGAACCAAAAGTGGTGGCGAATGGTGTAATAAAAGCGTCCGACGGCGGCGCGCAACTTTGCGGGGTCCGGCGGCTATTGCTGGGGCGGCTGGGGAGCTTCCTGGAGTAGCGGGCCGGGCTGGCAACTGTGCGCAGCCGTCGCGGCGGTTGAGGGCCGGACCTGGCTGGCTGATGTGTGGCCGGGTCCGGCCGGTGGTGCGTACCGGGTTGTTGGGCGCGCGGTTGGTTGCGTGCCGGGTTGTTGGGCGCGCGGTTGGTTGCGTGCCGGGTTGTTGGGCAGCCGGGCCGTCTACGGCGCCGGCTGGCAGTGCGGGCAGAAGTAGATGTCCCGTTCCTCTGTACCGTCCGGTCCTGCCAGGAGGCCGCGACGTATTGTGGTGCCGCAGCGCCTGCAGGGTTGGCGTTCCCTGCCGTATACCCAATACCCGGGACGGAGGGCGCGCGGACCAAGGGTGGTCCGCCGCCCGGGGCCCAGATTTTCGCCGAGAAGGCGTTTGGCGTCCCTGACGGTCTTGGGAAGGTCAGGAACTTCTCCCACCGGCAGGGCAGGATGAATGCCGGACAAGTAGCACGATTCGCACCGGTAGATATTGCCGATGCCTGCAAGTTTCCGCTGGTCCAGCAGCGCAAATCCCACGGTGACGTCCGGTTCGGCACGAAGTCTGCGCAATGCTTCTTCCTCGTCCCAGTCGGGACCGAGCAGATCCGGCCCGAGGTGCCCGACGATCTTCTCTTCCTCCGCTGTGGGCACCACTTCCAGGATGCCCAGTGAGAACCCGACCGCATCTGCGGTGTCCGTGCGGAGCACACACCGTGCAGTGTGGCCGGGCTTCGTCCAACGGCCACCGGGCGGATAGATCATCCAGTTGCCCTCCATTTTGAGGTGGGAATGGATGGTAAGGGCCCGGGGTTTCCTGCTGGCGCCGGGTTCCTCGTCAACAGGTCCGGTCAGGCGCATGAGGAGGTGTTTGCCCCTGGGGACAACCTCGGTCATGGTCCATCCGGCCAGGTTCAGGGTGGCGAATCGGGGCACGCGGAAGTCTGAGGCCTTGATGGTCTTCCCCGCCAACGCTTCGTTCAGGCGTGAGGCAGCCCGCCAAATGGAATCGCCTTCAGGCACGGATCCGGAGTCCCTTCGGAGTGGAGTAGGCCCCCGCGGCGGCGAGAGCAACGGCGATCGGAGTTTCCAGGAGGTCGTGGCCGTTGACCTTCTCCATGAAGAGTTTGTCCACGGCACCGCGGCGCACCACACCCACCAGGGCCTCGGCGGCGACGGCCAGCACGTCCTCGTCATGGCTGAAGGTGAGCAGAGTCTTACCGCCGCGTTCGACGTAAAGGACCAACGCGCCGTCCACCATCACTACCAGCGCTCCGGCCTTGCGCCCGGGACGGTGACCGGAACCGGCGTCGACGGAAAGCGCAGGCCACGGAAGGGCAGCGCCGTAGGGGTTGGCGGGATCGGTCGCGGCGAGGGCAAGGGCAGATGGCTCGGCTTTGGAGATGCGCGCGTCCTCGGTGAAGGACCTGAGGCGGTCCACCGTGGCAGGAACGGCGAACTGGGCGGCGCCCAAATGTTCGATGAAGTAACCGCGGCGGCAACGCCCGGCTTCTTCGAGGCGGGCCAGGACTTTATACATGAGCCCGAATCCGCCAATGATGTTCTCTGCCATGACCGAACCCCGGGTGACTACGCCGTATCGGTCCAGCAGAAGCTCAGCGGTTCCGCGCGCGTGGATGGTGGGGTCCAGTTCGGGGGCAGGAAGCGCTGACCAGCGGCCCACAGCCGAGGGCGGGGCAGGCGCAATTCCGCCTGATACGGAGCCGTAACGCCCACCTGTTAGCCCCGGAGAACCCAGCAATCCTGTCCCATGGGAACGGCCCAGCCTGCTCATGCGTGGCGCCCGGGCCCTGGGCGCCTTGGCCACTTGCCGGTGCGCAGTTTTCCCGCCGGCGATCATGGCCCGCACCGGAGCGAAGGTATCGCCTGTCACGCGGCCGGCCCAGACGAGGTCCCAGAGGGCAGAGACCACGGCGTCATCGCTCAACACCGCATCCATGCCACCGGCCACGTCTGTGAGCTGCCGGAAGAAGTAGCCACCACCTGCGCTGAAGTGTTCCAAGAGCCGCTGCTGGGCGTCGCCGGGTTCGAATTCAGGATCGGGGTTGAGCGTCAGCTCTGCGGAGTCGGCCACATGGAGGCTGATCCAGCCGTCGTTCCCCGGGAGGGATCCTGCCCCGGACCAGAGGAGTTCGCCGGCTGCCATGAGTTCGTCCAGCATGGCCGGTTTGTAGTCCGCCACCCTGCTCGCCAGGACCAGGGGTTCCCACGCGGATGCCGGGATGGGCACACCGGAGAGTTGGTCCACTGCCGTGATGATGCCGTCCAGCCCCCGCAAGGCCTGGCTTCGGGACTTGCCTGGCGCGGTCACGTTCTGCCAGGCCGGCAGGAAACGACCATAGGCGGCCGTGTCCACGGGCTCCACCTCGGCCCGGAGCGCAGCGAGTGAACGACGCCGGAGCTTCCGCAGGACCTCGGCATCGCACCATTCACTGGACGGAGGGGCGTCCACGGTCATGAGTTCTGAGTCGGCTCGTTCTGCAGGCTGCTCCGCGACCGCGTGGGGCCGGAACTCGCCTTCCACCACTCGACCGTCGTCAGCGAGCCGTTTCAAGGCCGTATTGACCACCGCGACGCCAAGCCCAAGCCTGGCCGCAGCTTCTGAGGCAGTGAAGGGACCATGGGTGCGCGCGTACCGGGAAACGAGATCGCCCAAAGGATCGTGGACAGGCTCAATGAAGGCGAGCGGCACACCCATGGGCAGCGGAACGCCGATTGCGTCACGGAGCCGCGCCGAGTCCTCAATGGCAGCAAAACGCTCGACGCCGCCGATGGTTACCTTGAGTGCGCGGTTGGCTTTCTGCAGTGCCGTGAGGTGGGACCGGGCGTCGACGATACTGCCGGATGGCGTGATCACGGAAGCCTCCGCTGCGAGCTGTGCGTCCTCGAGCTGTGCGTCCTCAGGCTGTGGGTCATCCACGGACAGCGCTCGTGTTTCAGGCTGCGGGGTCGATTCTGGTGGTTGGGTACCCTCCAGTCGCTCTGCGACTTCCTCAACGGTGAGCGGGCCCAGCAGCCGCAGGAGATCCGCCACGCCCTCCATGCCACGAACACGCCGGTCCGGTGCAAGGCGCTGCAATTCCATCTCGGTCTTGTCGATGACTGCGGCGTCCAGGAGTTCGCGCAGTTCCACGCGACCCAGGAGTTCGTTGAGGAGCGTGGAGTCCAGGGCCAGGGCGGCCGCTCGGCGTTCGGCCAGGGGGGAGTCGCCCTCGTAGAGGAACTGCGCCACGTACCCAAACAGCAGGGACTTCGCGAAGGGGGAGGGTTGCTGGGTAGTGGTCTCTACAATCCTGAGCTCCCTGCGCTCCACGGACGCCGCAATGTCTTTGAGGGCGGGTAGATCGTAAACGTCCTGCAAACATTCGCGGACGGCTTCGAGCACTATGGGGAAGGAAGGGTACTTCTTGGCGACATCCAGCAACTGGGCTGAGCGCTGGCGTTGCTGCCACAGAGGCTGACGCTTGGCCGGGTTTTGGCGGGGCAGGAGCAATGCGCGGGCCGCACACTCACGGAACCGTGAGGCGAACAGTGCGCTGCCGCCCACTTCGGCGGTGACGATTTGTTCGAGTTCTTCGGGGTCGAAGAGAAAAAGCTCAGCACCGGGCGGCTCGTCCTCCATCATGGGCACCCTCAGGACGATGCCGTCGTCGGCTGCCATGGCCGATCCGTCAAGACCGTAGCGCTGTTGGAGCCGTTGGCCCACCGCCAGTGCCCACGGGGCATGAACGGGCATGCCAAAGGGGCTGTGGAGGACTACACGCCAGTCGCCGAGTTCGTCGTGGAAGCGCTCCACCACCAAAGTTCGGTCGCTCGGGACTATCTCTGTGGCTTCCTTTTGCTCCCTGAGGTACTGGATCAGGTTGCTTGCGGCGTAGGCATCCAATCCGCTGGCCTGGCAGCGTTCCATGGCCGGGGCTTCGTCTGCGGCAGAGAGTTCCCGGATGAAGGCACCTAGCGCGCGGCCAAGATCTACGGGCCTGCCCAGGGAATCGCCCTTCCAGAAGGGAAGCTTGCCGGGTTGGCCGAACGCAGGGGAGACCAGCACACGATCGTGGGTGATGTCCTCAATCTTCCAACTGGTGGCACCGAGGGCGAAGACATCTCCTACCCGTGATTCGTAGACCATCTCTTCGTCGAGCTCACCAACGCGGCGTCCGCCCTTGGCCGCACGGGCTGAAGGGGTGGGTTCACTGCCGTCCGTGGTGGCGGGGGAGGCCGAGCCCTCGACTTCCGTCCCAATGATGTACACACCAAACAGCCCGCGGTCGGGGATGGTTCCGCCCGATGTGACAGCCAGGCGCTGGGCTCCGGGCCTGCCCTCAATGGTCCCGGCATGCCGGTCCCAGATGATGCGGGGCCTTAGCTCCGCGAATTCGTCCGACGGGTACCTGCCGGCCAGGAGGTCCAAGGTGGCCTCGAAGGCCGAGCGTGGCAGGCTCGCAAAAGGCGCTGATCGGCGGACAGTGCTGAACCAGTCCTCAACGTCGATGCTTCCCAGGGCGGTGGCAGCCACCGTTTGCTGGGCCAGGATATCCAAGGGGTTGGCCGGGATACTCAGGCGTTCAATCTGCCCGGCGAGCATTCGCTCAACGGTGACGCTGGTGTGGAGGAGGTCGGCCCGGTGTTTGGGGAAGAGGACTCCCTCTGAGATCTCACCAACCTGGTGTCCAGCACGCCCGACGCGTTGCAGACCGCTGGCTACCGATGGGGGAGATTCAACTTGGACCACCAAGTCCACGGCGCCCATATCGATGCCGAGTTCCAGCGACGATGTTGCCACCACGCAGCGGAGCCTGCCGGACTTGAGGTCGTCCTCGATCATGGCCCGCTGGTCCTTGGATACGGAGCCGTGGTGTGCGCGGGCAAGCACAGGATCGGCGCCAGTAGTGCTTCCGGCCTGAGCCATCATGTGTGCCGGGGTAGCTGTGGAGGCCGGGATTCCCGGGTCGGATTCGGGGGCGGCCCACTCGCTGCCACCCACCGCCATCAACTGGCGCTCGGCGTAGATCTCATTGAGCCGGGCTGTGAGGCGCTCAGAGAGCCGACGGGAATTGGCGAACACGATGGTGGATTGTTTGGACAGGACCAGATCCACGATCTGTTCCTCCACATGCGGCCAGATGGACGCCTGCGGCTGCAACCCCGACGCCGGCCCGGAGTCGAATGCTCCGGCAGCGCCCTGCAGATCGGACATGTCCTCCACAGGTACGGTGACCGTGAGGTTCCAGTTCTTCTTGGACGGTGGGGCGACGATCTCCACGGGGGCTTGGCCGGCCAGGAACTGTGCCACCAGCTCGCGCGGCTGGACGGTTGCCGACAGCCCGATTCGCTGGGCAGGCTTCGGAAGCAGGGCATCCAGCCGTTCCAAGGAAACTGCCAGGTGTGCGCCACGCTTGGTGCCGGCTACGGCGTGCACCTCATCGATGATGATGGTGTCCACTTCGCTGAGCGTTTCCCGGGCACGGGACGTCAGCATGAGAAACAGGGACTCCGGGGTGGTGATGAGGATGTCCGGCGGGTTGGTCAACAGCGTGCGGCGATCCGCCGCCGTCGTATCTCCTGAACGGACGCCCACCGTCACCAAGGGTGCTGGTAGCCCTAAGCGTTTGGCGGTTTGGGTGATGCCGATCAGGGGTGCGCGGAGGTTGCGCTCCACATCCACGCCCAGCGCCTTCAATGGCGAGATGTAGAGGACGCGAGTCTTGGTTTTCGGGCGCTTGGCCCGGCCCTTGCCGTTCGCTGGGACGGTCTCCAGGCCCAGTAGTGTATCGCTGGGCGTGGCATGCAGGCGATCGAGCGCCCAAAGGAAAGCGGCAAGGGTCTTGCCGGAACCCGTTGGGGCCACAACCAGGGCATGGGAGCCTGAGGAGATCGCGTTCCACGCACCATCCTGCGCGGGTGTGGGCTCGGAAAAAGCGCCGAGGAACCATTCCCTGGTTGCCTGGCTGAAACGGCTGATGGCGCCATCCGACGCCTGCGGCTCCTGCATCACTCCATCATGCCCCACGGCTCCGACAGAATAAGCCAGAGCCGTGGGGAGACGGTCAGACTGCCTGGAAAGCGGTGATGGTCAGGAGCTTGATGCCGGTGTTGCTGCACGCATCGTGCGGCTCCGGGATGAACAGTGACGCCGTGTCGTTCGGCGGGTAGATGCGGAAGCCCGCTGCGGCGACCTTGGTGCAGTCGCCGTAATTACCGGCCTGCGTGTACCGGATTTCCGCCCACGCCGACTTGCCCGGAGCCAGTTCGATCTTGGTGACCGGCGTGGTGGTTTCCCGGGTTGCCGGCTCGCCGATCGGTTCGCCGTTGGCGTCGGCAGTCATGGAGACGCCGGCGAAGCCCTCCAGAATGCAGGGTGTGCTTCCGGAGTTGGTCAGGATCAATTTCTCATAAACGCTGCCGGCGGCGCCGCCACCGGTGGCGTCCGTTGCGGCGGTGAGGGATCCCGCCTTGCACAGCCCGGCTGCTGCTGGTGCCGCGGACGTAGCTGTCTCTGAGGGTGACGGCGTGGCCGTTGCCGAAGGCGGGCTTGACGTTGCAGTGGCCGACGGAGTCGAGGTAGTTGGCGCCGAGGAAGATGGAGGGGCACTGCTGGTTGCCGATGGGCTGGGGCTTGGCCCGCAAGCAGCAAGAAGGAGCAGCGCAGCGGCTGCCGTCGTCGTCACAAGACCGGTTTTGATGCGCTGAGTCCACATGGGCACCAGCCTTGCTCCGGCTTTGATCCGAGTCAATTCAGCCACGGCTGGGAGCGCGGATTGGCGCCCGGATCGTGATCTTCCGGGCGCCAATCCAGCGTCAAATTACTTGGTATCGGCTTTGGCTACTGCCGGCTTGGCGGAGCGGCTACGGAAGAACGCAGCACCGCCCAGGCCCAAGCCAGCGATGCCTGCGATCAGGCCGGCCCAGCTTCGCGCCTGCGAGCCGTCGTCAGATACAGCGGCGGCCTGCTCGGTGGAGACGGTTTCAGCAGCGTGGTGATCACCGGCGGCCTCGGCCGGAGTGATGGTGACCGACGGTGCCGGAGCCTTCAGATCGTGAGGATCCTGGCCTTCCTTGGCGATCTCGGACCAGTCAGTCTGGCCCTGCTCGCAGGTCTGCAGTGTGGGGAAGTAGATGGTCTTGCCCGCTGCGTCCGGCAGTTTGACGGACAGGACAAGGGCATCACGCAGGTGCGGATCCAACGGTGCCTTGGCCGTGTACACAATCTGGCTTGTCCGCTTGGTGATGGAGGTGCCGTCGTCCAGCTTCTTGGGCTCGGCGAGGGTCTCCGTGACCTTCTCCACAGTCCAGTTGGGGTTGACGGTGGGCTGGGCGTCGGTCAGTTCCTCAGGAAGTGAGATGGCCACTTTGGTGGTGCCTGACGTGTCGCAGCCATGGGGGATTCCGAACGTCACCAGTGCGTACGAATTGGCGGCGGTCTTGTTCGGATCAGCCGAAACGTGCGCGGATGCACCGGCCAGGCCGGCCATCATCAGGGCAGCGGTTCCACCGGCGACGGCGGTTGCGGAGAGGGTGCGGCGAATCGAGGATTTCATGGGAAGTGCCTTTCGGGGGCGCCGGAAGGTGCGGCGCGGGGTACGGGTTTGGGACCCGTCACCATGCAAAGGCTGTGCTGTTGCAGCGCGCGATTATTGAGCGCAGAAGGTGCCGGGCGGAGCTAAGGAAGTACCACGACGGCGGGAGGTCCGCGGCGGCTGTCTTGCCTCAGGTTCCGCCAAGGGCGGGGGATAAAGACCTCGGGTGCGCCGACTGCGACAGGCGAGGCACCGGCGTCGGGCCTGAACACCAAGGCGGGCAGGGCGAGCAGCGGCCGCAGCCAGGCGGCGAGTTGCCACAGGGCAGCTTCACCCTTTGCCAGGACGACGGCAGTAGCAACGGTGGCAAGCACGTGGCCCACAAACATCATGGTGCCCACGGCTGTGCCGAGTTCATGAGTATGCGTCGCAGTGACGTCCAGCCCGGAGCTCAACGGTTCAGTGCCGAGGTGGTGGTTTGTCCCTTGCACGTTGGCGGTGATGGGGCTCAACGCCGTGAAAGCTTCGTGAAGTGCCAACTGTCCTGCGCCCAAGAGCCCCGCCATGGTGACAAGGTTCAGCTTGAAACGGGTGGCCAGCGTGGCAGCCAGAGCCGTCAACGCAACGAGCGCCAGCAGGACCGGTGCTGTGGGAAGCTCTCCGCCACCCGCTATGTGGGCCCCTGCGGCGAGAAGAACAACCACAGTGGAGATGGCGCCAGACCGCAGCGCATGAAAGGGTGCCCGGGACTGCGATGTGCGCACGGGGCCTCCCTCATCTGTGGCTGCTTTGATTATCGGCGTCTTGATTCTATCGGGAGTTCGACGCCGGACTGGCCCCGGATGGGTGGCTATGTGGACACGTTGCTGCGTTCCTCCCCAGTTACCTCCGGTTTCCCGGTGCTCGCCGTGCCCGGACTCTTGGAACTCCGCGGCACCCTTGGGGTGAGGGTGGAGGTAACCGGGAAGGAACGCGCGCCTAGCGCTGCGCCCACCGCGAGAAGGTAGGTTTCGGTGGCTCCGGAACGTTTGTTGAGCCTGCGGGTGAACGCCGACGCCGGAGCTCAAGTTTTAGGCTCTCCTCACCACGAGCCATGGCCCAGTGATGATTGGCAGAGAACGCCGGTTTGAGGAGCCAGCTCAGACGGCGAAGCAGGGGCTTGGATGCACTGACCCGCCAGTCGTAGGTGATGACCACTTCGGGTCCGTCAGTTTCGAAGGTCCAGCGGCCGGTGCCGTTGAGATCCCCCTCTGCATTGAGTGCGAAGCCGTCCAGAGTTACCGGTTCGCTAACTGTGAGCCGCCACTTGAGCGTGTAGGGGAGCCAGCCTTTGGTGTGGAGGTCGAAGGTGGCCCCCACTCCATCCGGGCCGCCTGGGGCTATGGGTGTCACGGTGAGGTAGACGGAGGGCCACCATTGCTTGAGGCTGCTTGCGTCGCCCAGGACGTTGACTACTTCCTCGCGTGTTCCCGCTACTCGCCATTCAGTGACGAACGCATAGTCGGTGCTTTTGCCTGCTCGCTGGGCCATTGTTGCCTCCGCGATCCGTACGGGTTCCGAGGGGTGTCTTGCGGTATCCGGGATCAATCTACGCCTGCCTTCGCCGAAGGGTTAGATCTCGCGGCGTTCAAGCCCTCGACGTGCCGAGATCCCGCCCCTCGTTGAACGTTGATGGGCAAAAGCAAAAGGCCCCGCCTCCCTCATAAACAAAGGGAAGTAGGGCCTTTCTCATTGGCGGTGACGGTGGGATTTGAACCCACGTTGGCTTTTACACCAAACAACATTTCGAGTGTTGCACCTTCGGCCGCTCGGACACGTCACCAACTGAAATAGGGTACCGGAGTTGAGGCCGGTTCCCCAAAACGAGGCCTCGTGCACCCACAAGAAGGATTAAGGAAAACACGGCCAACTTCCGTCCGCAGCGCCCCAACGATAGATTCATAAGCACCATGACGATTTCGCAGGAACACGCACCAGAACACGAAGCCCACGCCTACTGGGTCACCGAGACGGGCGATGGCGAGTTACGCCCGGAGGCCTTGCCGCCGAGGCAGGACGACGAAGCCCTGGTCAGGACCCTCTACTCAGGCGTCAGCCGCGGCACCGAAAGGGTAGTTCATGAGGGCCGCGTCCCGGAGCGGGTAGCTGACCTGATGCAGGCCCCGCACCAGGAAGGCGACTTCCCGGGCCCGGTGAAGTACGGCTACCTGAACGTCGGGATTGTGGAAGAAGGACCGGAGGAATGGCGGGGGAAAACGGTCTTCACCCTGCACCCACACCAGGACCTCTACGTCATCCCTACAGACCAACTGACAGCCATCCCCGATGAAGTCCCTGCGAAACGCGCCGTTCTCACGGGCATCGTTGAGGTGGCCATTAATGCGCTGTGGGAAGCCGGACCTAGGCTGGGAGATCGTGTCGCCGTCGTCGGTGGTGGTTTGGTGGGTGGCGTCTTGGCGACGCTCCTGCGGAAGTATCCGCTGGGCCGCCTGCAGTTGGTGGATGCGGATCCGGAGAAGCGGAAGCTGGCAGAAACCATCAACGTCGACTTCGCCGAACCAGAGAATGCAAAAAGCGACAACGACATCGTTTTCCACTGCTCCGCCTCCAATGAGGGCCTCAAATTGGGCCTCCAGCTGGCTGGCGACGACTCCGATGTCATCGAGCTCTCGTGGTTCGCGGACAAGGAAGTCACCCTCCCGCTCGGTGAGGATTTCCACGCCCGCAGGCTCAACATCCGCTCTAGCCAAGTGGGCGCCGTGGCCCTGCCCAGGAGGCACCGGCGAACGAACGCCCAGCGCCTTGAACAGGCGGCCATCGAGCTGAAGGATCCGCTCTTCGACACCTTCCTCACCAGTGAGTGCCTGTTCCGGAACCTGCCCACCACACTGACACAACTGTTCGAACGGCCCGGCGGTTTCTGCCACGTGGTCGCCTACCCCCACCCGGAGGATAAATAGATGTTCAGCTTGACCGTCCGACGCCACTTCATGATCGCCCACAGCCTTCCCCGCGAAGCCTTCGGCCCGGCCCAGGGCCTGCACGGCGCCACGTTCGTCGCCGAGGTCACCTTCCGCCGGCCGAACGTTAACGACGACGCAATCGTCCTGGACATCGGTGCCGCCGGCGGCATCCTCGAGGAAGTGCTGGAGGACCTGAACTACAAGAACCTGGACGAGCACCCCGCTTTCAAGGGCAAACTTTCCACCACCGAAGCGCTCGCGAAGCACATCGCCGATGCCATGGCCGCCCGGATCCAGGACACTGTGGACGGTCCGGCCCTCACCGGCATCGACGTGGTCCTCCGCGAAAACCCTGACGCTTGGGCGGGTTATTCGCTGGAGCTCCCGGTCAAATAGCCCGGTCAAGTAAGTGCGTATCCGCTTCCTGGTCCCGGGAAACGTCAGGCACGGCTCCGGCGGCAACAAATACAACGCCAAGCTCGCCGGGCACCTGTCCGCTTTGGGCGCGGAAATAGAGACTGTAAAAGTCGACGGCGACTGGCCGGTTGGCAGCCTCGCGGACCGGCAACGTTTTGCTGACATGCTCGACGGCGGCACAACAGTGATCGCCGACGGGCTGGTAGCGAGTGGGGCACCAGAAGCGATCGCTGGTGCCGTAGGTAAAGGGACCCCTGTGTGGATCCTGTCCCACATGGCGTTGGCGGACCACCCCGAGCGTGAGGCCAAGGCGTTGGCTGCCGCCACGGGAATCATCTGCCCCAGCGCCCATGCCGCAGCGGAACTGCGAACCAAGCATGGGCAACAGGACATCGTCATCGCTACGCCCGGGGCCGACAAAGCAGACCCCGCCAAGGGATCGCAGCCACCGCATATCGTCGCTGTCGGAGCATTGCTGCCCAATAAGAGCCAGACACTCTTGGTGGAGGCGCTGAGCCAGATACGTGACGAACCGTGGACAGCAGCCCTCATCGGCTCCAACGACGCTGACCCTAGGTACGCAGCCGAGGTGAGGGACGCCGTCGAGCATCACGTGCTCCAAGACCGCATCAGCGTCACCGGAGAGTTGACCGGCGAGGCTCTTGAAGATCAGTGGCGCAGGGCTGACCTCAGTGTTCTTCTTTCCCTGTCAGAATCCTTCGGCATGGTGGTCACGGAGTCGTTGGCTCATGGCATCCCCGTGCTTGTGCGGCAGGGGACGGGAGCAGTGGAAGCCCTGGGTGACACAGGGGCGGGCGCGGCGCTGGATCTGCAGGAAACCGGCCTGCTCACCAACACCCTCAGGAACTGGCTCGCCAACCCCGCACTCCAAGAGCGTTGGCGCAACAGCGCACTCCGAGCCCGGGACCACCTCCAAGGCTGGGACACCAGCGCAGCCACCGTCCTTGAGGCCCTCCAACGCTGAAGCCCTCCAACGCACTACGAGCTAGGGCAACCGGTGTGAAGCGAAGAAGTCCTTGAGCAGGCCCGCGCATTCCTCCTCGCGAACACCCGCGTACACCTCCACCCAGTGGTTGAGCCGGCGCTCGCGGAGGATATCGAACACGGAGCCCACCGCGCCTGCCTTCTCATCCCACGCCCCAAACACCACGCGGGGAATCCGGGCCAGGACAATGGCCCCGGCACACATTGCGCAGGGCTCAAGGGTGACCACCAGGGTGCAGTCTTGAAGCCGCCAACCGTCACCCGAGCCGCCCGAGGCCAAAGCGCGCTGACGCAGCGCAGCGGCAGCTTCGCGGATGGCCACCACCTCAGCGTGGGCGGTCGGGTCTCCATGAGCCTCCCGTTCGTTGCGGCCAGAACCCAGCACGCCGCCGTCGGGCCCCAACACCACGGCGCCAATGGGGACGTCGTCAGTTTGCAACGCCAACCGGGCCTCGTCCAGGGCAAGGCCCATCCAGGCCAGGTGATCTGCGTGATACGGCTCGGTGGCGCTCATGTCTCAATGATAGTTTTGGGGGATGCGCACACTCGTCGTGGACCACCCGCTGGTCGCTCACAAGCTCACCGTTCTGCGGGATAAGAACACTCCTTCACCGGTCTTCCGGCAGCTCACTGAAGAACTCGTCACCCTCCTGGCCTATGAAGCCACCCGCGAGGTCAAGACTCAGCCAGTGGAGATTGAAACCCCCGTCACCACCACCATTGGCACGGCTTTCACCAAGCCCACGCCGCTGGTGGTCCCCATCCTGCGCGCAGGCCTCGGCATGCTTGAGGGCATGACCAAGCTGGTCCCCACCGCTGAAGTGGGCTTCCTGGGCATGGCCCGGGACGAGGAAACGCTGGACATCATCACGTACGCCGAGCGCCTCCCCGAGGACCTCACTGGCCGCCAGATCTTTGTCCTGGACCCCATGCTCGCCACTGGCGGCACCTTGCGTGAGGCCATCAAGTTCCTCTTCAAGCGCGGCGCCTCGGACGTCACCTGCATCTGCCTGCTGGCTGCTCCGGAAGGACTGGCAAAGCTGGAAGAAGAGCTCGCAGACGCCAACGTGAAGGTAGTTCTGGCTTCCATTGACGAGAAGCTCAACGAGAAGTCGTACATTGTGCCCGGCCTGGGCGACGCCGGCGACCGCCTCTACGGCGTGGCGGGCTAAGGGAGCCCCCTACCGGTTTTCGTCGGGCTTGGTTAGCCTGTGGCGCATGGACTGGAAACTTGAACTGGTATTTGTCCCTGTCTCCGACGTCGACCGCGCGAAGGATTTCTACGTAAACAAGGTTGGTTTCAATGCCGACTTCGATGAGCGTCCCACTGATGGCATCCGCTTCGTTCAGCTGACGCCTCCGGGTTCTGCGTGCTCCATCGCTATCGGTGAGGGCCTCACCGACGCCCCTCCAGGCTCGGCGCCCAATCTGCAAGTGGTAGTGGCTGACATCAATAAGGCTCATGATCACCTCAAGGCCAACGGTGTGGATGTCAGCGACGTCGACGTCCAGGATTGGGGCCACTTTGTCTACTTCGCGGACCCTGACGGCAACCAGTGGGCGGTGCAGTACTTGCCTCAGAGGCCCAACGGCTAAGTCACACTTCGCCGGTTAGCAGACAGCGTGCGGCAGGATGGAACCATGAGCCATCCTGCCGAACCCGCTCTCCCCGCTGAGACGCCTACGTTGACCGCCCGCGCCATCCTCTTCGACATGGACGGCACACTGGTTGATTCAACAGCGATCGTGGAGCAGGTGTGGTCCGAGTTCGCCGACCGCTACGGCTTGGATTTCGACGAGATCCTCCGCACCTCCCACGGCGTCCAAGCCGGCGACACCGTGCGCCGGTACGCGCCCGCCGGTGCTGATTTTGAAGCTTTGACCGCTGAGCTTGGCGAGATGGAACGGTCCCGGACGGATGGCGTGATCGCCCTCCCCGGCGCGGCAGCCGTGCTGGCCGCGCTGCCCGATGAAGCGATCGCGCTTGTCACCTCCGCCGACAGCATCCTTGCCGGGATCCGCATGGAGGCGGCCGGGCTCGCCATGCCGTCCACCGCGGTCACCGCCGAGTCAGTCACCCGCGGTAAGCCGCACCCGGAGGGGTACCTTAAGGCGGCGGCGCTCCTGGGAGCCGACCCGGCCGACGTCGTGGTTTTCGAAGACGCGCCTGCCGGTATTGCGGCGGCCCGTGCAGCGGGGATGCGGACCGTTGTGGTGGGCAAGGCCGGCGGCGAATTGGAACCGGGCATGTGGCGGATCCCGGACTACACCGCAGTGACGGTCACCGCAGTAAAGGACGACGACGGCGGGCACCTCCTGACGCTAACGCTCTAAGGTTTTCTGCCCGGTCTGTTCGGCGCAGTGAACCGGGCGTAGGCTGTGCGCATGTCTGCGATGCCGGAGGCGTACGGTGCTGCATTGGAGCGGGCCATGGTCCACGCCGGTGACTGGCTTGCGTCTGTCCCTACCCGTTCTGTCCGTCCTTCCTCGGATGCCGATCAGGTGGCCGGGAGCATCCTGCCGCGTCTTCCGGCCGGAGCCACTGATGCCGCCGAAGTCATTGATGAGCTCGCCGCACTGGCTGAGCCCGGGCTCATGGCGATCCAGTCCGGTCGATTCTTTGGGTGGGTGATGGGCGGAACCCTCCCTGCTGCCATGGCCGCCGATTGGCTCGTCTCCGCCTGGGACCAGAACACAGGGCTCCGGTTCGCCACCCCCGCCGCCGCCGCGATTGAAGAATCTGCCGCCGCCTGGCTTTTGGACCTCCTGCACCTGCCCGCCACCGCCGACGTCGGATTCACCACTGGCGCCACCACCGCCAATTTCGTGGGGCTGGCGGCTGGCCGCCAGTACTTAATGGACGAGGCGGGCTGGGATCTGGAGGCTCTGGGACTTACCGGCGCGCCGCGCATCACAACCTTTGCAGGACGGGAACGGCACGCCGCCGTCGATCTCGCGTTGCGGTACCTGGGCTTGGGCGCATGCGTTCCGGTAGACGCCGACGACGAGGGCAGGATATTTCCCGATGCCTTGGCCGATGCCATGGATCAGCAGCCGGGGCCATCCTTGGTTTGCCTGCAGGCCGGCAACCTCCACTCCGGTGCGTTTGATCCCATGGAGGAGGCCATAGCCGTGGCCCACGATCGCGGTGCATGGGTACATGTGGACGGCGCCTTTGGTTTGTGGGCCGTTGTGAGCCCAACGCTGCGTACCCGGCTGGCCGGTGTTGAGGACGCCGACTCGTGGGCAACGGACGCACACAAAACCCTGAACGTCCCCTACGACTGTGGCCTGGCAATCGTGGCCCGCCCGGAAGCCTTGAGGCGTGCTTTCAGTGTTCACACCAGTTACCTGATAGCCACTGATGCCGGACCGGGGGACCCTTTCGAGAAAGTTCCGGAGATGTCCCGCCGCGCCCGCGGCATTCCGGTGTGGGCGGCACTGAGGCAGCTGGGCCGGGACGGCGTGATTTCCATGGTGGACCGTCTTGCGGCAAATGCCCGTGCTTTGGCTGAAGGACTATCCGCGATCCCGGGAGTGGAAGTGCTTAACGACGTCGTGTTCACGCAGGTCTCCGTGAGTTTCGGCAGTGACGATCGCACGCACCGCATCACCCAGCGGCTCATGGCCGAGGGCGGGGTGTGGATGTCCGGTTCGTCATGGCGAGGACGTGAGATCCTGCGGATCTCTGTGAGCAACTGGACCACGGACGCTGGTGATGTGGCCGCGTCCATCGCGGCCGTACGGGGCGCGGTGGAGGCCGAACCGGAGGCGTAGCGCTCTTCGGAAAGTTCAGTGCCGGTGAGGGCCCCGGCCCAGTTCGGCGCGAAGCCCGGCGATGGGAATTGTCCCGCGGCGCAGTTTGCGGGTCAGCCCCGCCAACCCTTTGAGGTCGGTCAAAAGGGTACGTACGACGTCGACACTTGCGTCGGGATTGTCGCTCCAGTCCACCGGCACCTCATGAATGCGCAGAGCGGAGCGGTCAGCGATGATCAGCAGTTCGGTGTCGAAAAACCATGCTTCATCGCGGGTGTAGGGGAGCAGCTGGCGGGCGACGTCGGCACGAATGGCTTTGAACCCGCACTCAGCATCGGAGAAGCGCGCTCCCGTCAGGACGCGCAACAGAAAATTGTAGGCGCGTGCAATGACGTCACCGTGGTGGCTGAATGTCCCGTGCGAAGCCTTTGCCAGACGCGTGCCGACAGCGAGGTCTGAGTGGCCCGACATCAGCGGGGCCAGAAGAGGAGCCACGGCCGAAAGGTCGAAGGACAGGTCCAGGTCTATATAGGCAAGCAGCGGTGACGCGGAGGACAACCAGATCTTACGGAGGGAGTTTCCGCGGCCCCTTCGATCAAGACGGACCACCATAAGCTCGGGGAATTCCCTCGCCAGGCGTTCGGCGATCCGCAGGGTGCCGTCCGTGCTGGCGTTGTCCACCACAGTGATCCGGAAGGTGTGCGGAAGAGTGTCTGCAAGGTGCCCGTGTAGCCTGCGAACGTCTTCTTCCAGGCGGACTTCCTGGTTGAACACGGGTATGGCGATGTCCAGGACGGGAGCCAGCGCGGGTGTGCTGGCGGGAGGGCCTTGCACCGTCCTATGCAGTGCTGGCCGGGGAGCTGTGAGCGTCATATGTCCAGCATGCAACGGCCGATTATGTGGGCTTTAGGCGTATGCTGTGACCGCGCTGTGAACCACGGGTGGCGCCTGTGAACCATGGGCAGCGCCTGTGAACCACGGGTGGCGCCTGTAAAACAGCAAAAGCCGCACCCGTTCCCGCCATCCGCTCCAGTGGGTACTGGGGCGGACGGCGGGAACGGGCGCGGCAATGAAGCGGTCTGGCTTAGTACCAGTTATTGGCCAAGTGGAAGCCCAGAGCGGCGGACGGGGATCCGTAGCGCTCCTTGATGTAGTTCAGGCCCCACTTGATCTGGGTCTGGTAGTTGGTCTGCCAGTCAGCACCAGCGGAGGCCATCTTGCCGGCCGGGAGGGACTGGACAATGCCATACGCGCCGCTGGAAGCGTTGGTGGCAGTGGTCCTCCAGTTGGATTCCTTCTCCCACAGGGTGTTCAGCGCGGTCATCTCAGCTGCGCTCCAGCCGTAGTTGCCCAGGATGCTGGCGGCGTAGGCCTTGGCAGCGGCGGGGTCGTCCACGGCTTTCGGGGTGGCAGCGGCAGCTGCAGCTTCCGCAGCGGCGGCGGCAGCAGCGGCGTCGGCGGCTTGCTTGGCTGCAGCGTCAGCGGCAGCCTTCTCAGCTGCGGCTTGGGCGGCAGCGGCGTCGGCGGCTTGCTTGGCTGCAGCGTCAGCGGCAGCCTTCTCAGCAGCGGCCTGGTCAGCGGCAGCCTTGTCGGCAGCGGCCTTCTCAGCAGCTGCCTTGTCCGCGGCAGCCCGGTCAGCTGCGCCCTTGGCGGCGGCAGCATCCAAGGAAGCGGAGATTTCAGCTGACTTGTTGGCGCTGACCTGGGCAGCAGCCTGGGTCCCGGCAACGCGGCTCGCCTCAGGGAGAGTCAACGCGGCGTTTGCGGCGGTTCCGAGCGATGCAACACCCAGTGCGGCTGCAACAACGCCGGCTACGACTGACATGCGGTGGCCGGACTTACCCTGGCGGGCAGCGTTCTTGAGGACGGACTGCGACTTGGTGAGCGGTGCGTTGTGTTCGTCGCGGTGACGCGCAGAAGGGCGCGTCTGATCGTTAAATTCAGACATGTTGTGTGACCTCTCAGCGCCTGCGGAGTTAGCTGTCGGGTTCGGATGAGGTCATCCGGCCGCGCGTCACGCTGCGGCTTCACCCCTAGGGCGGCACATTGCCAGGCCCGGAGACTGTGGGTCCCCCGTCTCTGCCTCAAAGAAGAACGGACTCCGGGAAGTGGCAGAGCTCGGCGCATCCCGGATGTGGGTCCTTGGGGAAACCCACCCTTTCGACGGTACAGGAGGTTTCTTCAGAAGTCACATTTAGGTAACAGAGATCACGACGCCGGTGAGTCGCCTTGCCGGCGTGCCTGACCTTCTCCGGTGCTTACCGTGGGAAGTCGCAGCGCGAACTCAGTGCGCCCGGGCCTGGACGTCACCTCCACGGTGCCACCATGGGCGGCAACAATCGAATCCACAATGGAAAGGCCCAGTCCCGAGGTGCCTTCAGAACCCGATCTCGCGGCATCAGCGCGGGCAAAACGGGAGAAGATCCGGCCTTGGAAATCGACCGGAATGCCCGGGCCGTTGTCCGTCACTGTGACCACTGCGCTGCCATCAGCGGAGAGCATGACGCCTGTCACCACGGTGGTGCCGGGATCGGTATGTTTGCGCGCGTTGGACAGCAGGTTGGCAAGCACCTGGTGCAATTGCGTTACATCGCCGCGGACTGTCACAGGTTCATCGGGGAGCTGGAGGTGCCAGATGTGATCCGGCGCCATGACCTTCTCATCACTGACGGTTTCGATCACCAACTGGGTCAGGTCAACGTCCTCGACTTTCACGGGCTGCCCCTCGTCCAGGCGCGCCAGCAGCAGCAGGTCCTCAACCAGCGTGGTCATGCGCTCCGATTGGCTTTGGACCCTTGCCAGCGACTTGCGGCCATCGTCGGTGAAGGTCTCGGTCATCCTCAGCAACTCCGTGTAGCCTCGGATCGCGGTGAGCGGTGTGCGGAGTTCGTGTGAGGCATCAGCGACGAACTGACGCACCTTGGTTTCGCTTTCCTGCCGTGCTTCCAACGCACTGGCGACGTTCTCCAGCATCTGGTTCAGAGCATGGCCAACGCTTCCAACTTCCGTTCCGGGATGAGCGGCCGACGGCGGTACGCGCACCGCAAGTGCCACCTCACCGGCGTCGAGGGGGAGGCGCGAAACCTTGGTGGCAACCTCGGAGAGCTGCTCAAGCGGCCGCATGGTCCGCCGGATGATCACTGTTCCGGCGAGGCCGATCAGTACCAATCCGCCCAACGAAACCAACACCATGGTCCACACCAGCGAGGCCTCGGCGCTTTGCTTGTCCGCCAAGGGCAGTCCCGTCACGATCACATCACCGTAGGTGTCCACTGCCACCAGCCGGTAGTCACCATTGGACAGGGACCGATCCACCGGGACGTTGTCCTTGGGGAGCGACAACAGGACCTGCTCATCGGCTGCGGAGAGTGAAACGCGGTTGCCTTGGGCGTCGATGAGCCCCGAACTCCTCACGGTTGAGCCGTCGATCCTCGCGTTGAGCGTTCCCGCGGCCTGTCCGCGCGCTTCCAGCGGGTCAGGCCTTCCGGAGGGGTTGGTGGGAAAGTTCGACGGCGGCCTGCCGAAGTCGGTCGCGCGGCTGGACGCCTGCTCCAATTGCCTATCGAGCTGCCTGTTGAAGACCATGTCCATGGACGCGTAGCTGACAATGCCCACTGCTCCGCAGATGGCCACCAGGAGCGCCATGGCCACCAGGACCAGGCGTGTCCGCAGGTGCCAGGTGGACGGGTTCAGCCAGCTGCGCTGTGGATTTCCGGGAATACGGGAGCTTTTGGCCACTCCTGACAGTGTGCTCAACGCCTAGTCCGCTGGCTTGATGACGTACCCGGCGCCACGGATGGTGTGGATCATGGGCGGATGGTTGGCTTCGATCTTCTTGCGTAGGTAGGAGATGTAGAGTTCCACGATGTTGGCCTGGCCACCGAAGTCGTAGTCCCACACCCGGTCCAGAATCTGGGCCTTGCTGACCACCCGTTTGGGGTTTTCCATGAGGTAGCGCAAAAGTTCAAACTGGGTGGCTGTGAGCGGGATGTCCTCGCCGGCCCGGGTGACTTCGCGGGTGTCCACGTTCAGCGTGAGATCTCCCACCACAAGCTCGGAAGTGTCCATGGCCGCCACCCCGGAACGCTGGACCAGACGGTGGAGGCGTAGGAGGACCTCTTCCATGCTGAAGGGCTTGGTGACGTAGTCGTCCCCTCCGGCGGCGAGCCCAACGATCCGATCCTGCACGGCGTCCTTGGCGGTGAGGAACAGTGCGGGAACTTCCGGGGCGAAGGTGCGGATGCGATTGAGGACCTCCACGCCGTCGAAGCCGGGCAGCATGACGTCCAGGACCAGCACGTCAGGGCGAAAGTCCTTGGCCAGTT
This sequence comes from Paenarthrobacter sp. TYUT067, assembly GCF_023656375.1. Lineage (NCBI taxonomy): Bacteria > Bacillati > Actinomycetota > Actinomycetes > Micrococcales > Micrococcaceae > Paenarthrobacter > Paenarthrobacter sp. TYUT067. The sequence goes on along the minus strand of NZ_JAMOIT010000001.1, from coordinate 152,408 downwards.
TTACGGCCCCGGGCCCGTCCCCGGCCACTGCCACGGACCAGCCCGCCATTCGAAGTCCCATGCTCATGAGCTCGGCGAGGCTGGGTTCATCGTCCACCACAAGGGCGCGGATGGGGGAGCCGTCCGGATGGGAGAGTTGGGGAAGGTTGTTGGTCATGGAGTGCGAGGAGGCCATGGGACAACTCTCCGTTCTGCTGGTTAGCCAGCGCTTTGCCGGTCCTGTGAGGACGCTGTGAACCCAACACTAGCGAGAGAGCTGTTTCTACAGCTTGTAGCAGATTTTTTCGGGAAATTTGTTGAACCGCCATTTAGTGTGGTTGGACAACAACTGTTTCAGATCGTGAGATTCCGCCGCATGCCCGTTCGTGGGAACCGAAGCATCATTCTGGCCCGATTCACCGAAGAAAATTCACTCGATGGCGAATATTCCCGGCTGTGGTCGAATGAAATGCCATTCATTTATAGGCCCGGCTGAATTGTGATTTGCGGCACAATAGACCTCAACGTCTCAAAATGTGGACGGTTCGACGCTTTGTTACTTGCGTGTTGCCATTGTTACGTTGCACACTTCCAATGTGAACAAGAACTCAACAGCACCTGCAGCCGCAGCAACCTGGCCCAGCGAACCCGCTGGCCATGATGACCGCTGTTGTCGAATGCAAGCCTAACTTTCCACCCCAAGAAGTTTCAGGCATTCGCCCCCTAGCCCAGCGTTGGGCGCCCCTCCCCAAACTCATTGCGGGGACAATCAGCATTCGAAGCCGCGATGACGGCTATTCACTTTTGAGGTAAGCACTCCATGTCAGTTGCATCTGGATACGTCCACATCTCCGTCCGTAACGCCAACAAGGCAGCGTCAAACGCAGGCCTTCGCCCCGGCTTCGGCAGCCGACCCGGCTACTCTCCGGCTCCCCAGGGCGCAGGTCAGCAGGCCCCCGGCTATGTGCCCCAGGGCTACAACCCCAACTCCTACGGCCAGTTGCGCGCAGTCCCCACGGCAGAGCCGGCACCCATGACTGCACCCACTCCTGTGATTGCCCAGTCGGACAAACTCCGCCCCGTCGCCAACGACAACGTGGCCCGCGGATTTGTCCTGTACATGGGTATTGACGAAGAAACTGCTGCCGCTGCAGGAACATCCATCGCCAAGCTCGCCCAGGAAATCCGGGCCTACGCCCAGTCCCTCGTGACCGGCGCGGAAAGCTATGCCGCCGTCGCAGTGGCCCCCGCCGGGGCACCCGGGTCAGCCCTCGACGTCGTGCGTTCCACGTTCGGTGACCCCACTGTTGCCGCACGCCAGCGCACCGAAGCTGCCCGTCCGGCGCCGCAGCAGGAATCCCGTCCGTCCGGCGTGCTGATTGACCTCGCCCGCCGCGAAGTGCACCTGGATGGCGAATCGCTGAACCTGACGTTCAAGGAATTCGAACTCCTCAACTACCTCGTCGAAAACGGCACCCGCACCGTGGGCCGCGACGAACTGCTTGAGGGACTATGGCGCAACGCCGAAGAGGTACCCAACGAGCGCACCATCGACGTCCACATCCGGCGTCTCCGCTCCAAGCTCGGCCGCCTCGCCAACACGGTCCGCACGGTCCGCGGCCAGGGCTACCGTTTCTACGAGCACCCCGAAGTTATTGTTTGGGCCGCTCCGGAATACTCGATCTAAGCACCACGCAGCCCAGGAGAGTACTGGCCTCGGCGGGCGCCGGCGCTGCGTGCGGTCCTGACCCTCATTGATCTGCCAACAGCCCTTGGTCAACCACATCAGGTTGACCAAGGGCTGTTCTTTTCCCAAAGAAGGTCAGGAAGCCACGGGGGCCTGCGGCGGATAGGGTTGGGTTATGAGTGACCATCACATTAAGCGCCTGGTGATCATGCGGCATGCCAAGGCTGATTGGCCTACCGGCGTGCCTGATCATGAGCGCCCCTTGGAGGAGCGCGGGCACCGGGAGGCTCCGCTGGCCGGCAAATGGTTGCTCCAGCAGGGCGTGGTGCCTGACTTCATTCTGTGCTCGTCAGCATTAAGAACCCGCCAGACCTGCACCTGGGTGTGCGACGAACTGGGCGACAAAGCACCGACGCCCAAACTTGAGGACGGCCTGTACTCCGCCTCGGCCAACCGCATGTTGACGGTCATCAACCACGTCCCGGACACTGTGACCACACTGATGGTGATCTCGCATATGCCTGGAGTCCAGGATCTGGCTATGCACTTGGCCTCCCGCGACTCTGACCACGACGCCTATATGGATGCCGCCACCAGGTACCCAACCAGTGCGTTGACGGTGATGGAAACGGAAAAATCGTGGGCTGAGCTGGACGGGCAGGACGCCCGGCTCACGCACTTCGCGGTTCCCCGCAAGTAGGTCCTGCGAAATAGCCGCTACGCCTTCGCCGTGCCCACTGTGTGGCCGTGATCGCTCCTGGTCACCCCTGTGGCAGGGGAAGTCCGCCCGCGACTTCGCGAAGCATTCGCACCGCCGTTCGGATGTTGGGGCTGGCGGTCATCGTCTTCCGGTACACCACGCCCACGGACCGTTGCTGCACTGGGTTGATCACCGGGATGGCAACCACGCCGGCGGGAAGCGGTGGCCTGCCGAGCCTGGGAACGAGTGCCACGGCCACGCCTTGTTCCACCATGGCGATGTGGGTGGAGAAGTCGGGATCGTAAACGCGGATATCGGGGACCTTGCCCAGCCCGGCAAAGATCTGCAGCAATGCTTCGTTGCAGATGGCTCCTGCCGGGGTGCTGATCCAGGTTTCGTTGAGTAGGTCTTCACGCTCGACGGCGGCACTTCCGGATAGTGGGTGGGTGCTGTTGACGAGGACATCGGCTTGGTCGATGCAGAGGTCCTCAAGCACCAGGTTCTCCGGGATCACCAAGGGCACCGAGTTCCAGTTATGGACAACCGCGAGTTCCGCTTCGCCTGATGCCACTCTTTGTACAGCCTCGCGGGGATCCTCGGCCAGCACGGTGATGTCCAACGCGGAGTGGGCGGTGGCCATGCGCCCCAGCATCGGTCCCACCAGGCCTCGGCAGGCTGTGGAAAACGCAACGAGCCTCAGGAGGCCTGAAGGTTTCGCGGGATCGGCCAGCAGTGTGGCCTGGAGTTCTTCGAGCTCGCCCATGATCCGCCTGCCATAGCCCGCCAAAGCCAGGCCGCGTTCCGTGAGAAGCACCCCGCGGCCATTGCGTTCCAGCACGGTGACGCCGGTCTGCTTCTCAAGTTTCTTGATTTGCTGCGAAATGGCTGAAGGGCTGAAACCCATGACGTCCGACGCCGCCACAACTGAGCCGTGCTGTTCCACGGCCACCAAGGCCCTCAGGGAGGAAATGTCGATCATGAAGCAAATCTACGCTGTTCCATGTTGAATTCAACGCTGGTGCTTCAACCAAAAGAAGGCCAGAGTGTACGTGTGAACCTTCGCCACTCCGCCCTTGCCGTGGTAGTTGCTGTCCTGTGGGGCATCAACTTCGTCGCGATAGACCTCGGCCTGCACACCAACGGCAGGGAAGTCCCGCCGCTGCTCTTCGTCGCCATGCGCTTCCTGCTGGTGGTCTTTCCCTTCATCCTGTTCATCCGCAAACCGGACGTCGGCTGGAAGGCGATTGTCGGCGTCGGGCTCTTCATGAGTGCCGGCCAATTCGGCCTCCTGTACTTGGGCATGGCCTTGGGGATGCCCGCAGGTTTGGCGTCCTTGGTACTTCAGGCGCAGGTTCTGTTCACCATTTTGCTGGCGGCGAGGTTCCTCGGTGAGAAGCCGAGCCGCCGCCAATTGACGGGCGTGGCTCTGGGTATCGCAGGCTTGGCAATAGTGGCGGTGGGGCGCAGCGCCGTGGCGCCGGTGCTTCCGCTCATGATTGTCCTGGCCGCGGCGTTGTCCTGGGCGGTCGGCAACGTGGTGGCCCGGCATTCCAAAGCCGCCTCCGGGTTGGGCCTGGTGGTGTGGTCCGGTGCGGTGGTGCCGGTCCCGTTGGCTGGTTTGTCGCTGCTGGTGGACGGACCGGGCATCGTGTGGGCCACTCCCACCGACCTGCAGCCCGCCACTCTCCTGAGCGCCATCTATACGGCCGTGTTCGCGTCCCTGATTGGCTACGGCATCTGGAACCGGCTGTTGTCGCTGTACCCGAGTTCCGACGTCGTGCCTTTCACGCTGTTGGTCCCTGTGGTGGGGATGACGGCCGCGTGGCTTGTTTTGAACGAGATTCCCACACTGACCGAGATCCTCGGCGGGCTGATCCTCCTTCTGGGAGTTGCCACCGCCGTCCTGGGTGCCGGACGCAAAATCCGCCCGGAAACTCCCGTTGTGAGGCCCGCTCTGCGCCTATAGATCCCGCGTAAGCAAGCAGAGCGGGCCCCGCGACGCACGTTCGGAGGTGCGTTAGCGCTTCGGGGCCGGCTTGCGCTGGGCAGAAGCGCTCGACGCCGGCCGCTTGGCTGACGTTGTTGGCGTACGCGGTGCGGGGCGCTTGACTGCAGGAGCCTTGGTTGCAGTGGGTGGCCTTGGGGACGAACCAGCCGGACGTTTGGCAGGTGTGGCCGGACGGGAGGCTGGTTTGCGGGGCGCCGGGGTTCGCTTCACCGGCGTCGAGGGGCGTTTGTGAGGCGCCGCAGCCCGCGAACCAAACGACGGCACCACTGCTCCGAGGAACAGCACCGCCAGCGTTCCGATGCCGGCTGCCACGGCCAAGTAGAAATAGATGTCCGAGTCTTGGGTGCTGGCCGGGATGGCCGGGCCGCCCAGTGCACCACTGCCGGCTGGAGCACCGCCGGCTTGAGCACCGCCGGCGGGAGCACTGCCCAGCGCAGCGGCGTCCTGGCTAAATGCGATGCCCCACATCCGCAAGAACGCAATGCTGCACCCGATGAACAAGCTGGTGCCCACTGCGCCGAGCAGGATCACCAGATAGCGTCGGCGGTTGAACACTTGGATCAGGGACGCCAGGTAGCAGATCAGCACGGAGCCCAGGAACAGGTACAACACCAGTTCCTCCAGCACTACTGCGGCCAGCACTAACAGCCCGAGCGAGACGAACGCGGACACCACCGCAAGCTTCCCGCTGTTCCCCATGTGACGCATGAGGTTAATCATCGCCGACCAAGTGGCCACGCCACGCCGCTTCAGATTCCAATTGCGTACCGTTGCGAGGCCTCCTCTGCAGGGTTCGCGCGGGTTTAGGCCTGCAGAGCGGGCCTCACAACGCCAGGAGAGGCAGCGTTACTTGATGACGTACCCGTGCATGATGGTCATCACGGCCGCAACGCTTTGCTCGCGGGTGCGTTCCGGGTTGTACGTCTGCCGGTCCAGTCCCACCACGAAGATGGCCCCGAATATCGCTGCCTCCAAAGAACCCCGTGCAATCGATTCGTCCACTTTGTAACCCGCCGCAACGCTCTCCACAGCCGAGCCAATCACGGCCAGAAGTTCACCCCGGAGCTCGGCAAACACGGCACTCCACTCCCCGGGAGTGCGCCAGTTTTCGCTGACCCACAGCCGGGCGAAGGAGGGGTAGTCGTCCATGAACTCCATGGCCTGCCCCACCATGTTGGTCATGGACTCCAGGGGGTCGTTGCTGTTGCCCCGAACGTCCTGCAGCCGGACCAGCATGATGTCCACACCGTGCCGCAGCAACTGTGCGATCAGATCGGATTTGCTGCCAAAGTTGTAATAGACCGTTCCCTTGGACACCCCCGCAGCGGCCGCGATCTCATCCACGGTGACCCCCGCAGCGCCGCGCTCGCCGATCAGCTCCATGGAGGCCTCGAACAGGCGCTGCTTGGTGGCGTTGGTGCGGCCGGGACGTAGTTTTTTCCCGGCAGGGCCTGATTCGCCTCCCTGGGACTCGGCGGCGGAAGGGACCGGCTCGGTGGTGCTCATACTGCAATCTCCGGCTTCAGCGTCTTGAGGGTCCACATCTTGTGCTTGCGGACGGCGAGCGTTGACAGTGCCGCTCCCAGCAAAGTGTATCCAAGCAGACCCAGTACGGTGGGCCAGATCATGCTGAGCTCACCACCGTAGATCAGGTGTCGCATGCCGGTGACCACGTATCCCATGGGCAGGACCTCATGCACAACATGGAGCGGCATGGGGGTGGTCTGCCACGGGAACGTTCCGCCCGAGGAAACGAGCTGCAGCACCAACAGGATTAGAACCACGAACTTTCCGGGAGTTCCCATGAGCGCCACGATGCCCTGAATGATCGCGCTGAACGCCATTACGGCCGCCAGCATGAACAGCCACATTCCGATGGGATGCGCGGGGTTGAGGCCCAGGCCGAGATCAACCACCAGGGTGAGGATGGTGGCTTGCAGCACCGAGACGACGAAGAACGGCAGCCAGCCTCCGACGGCGATTTTCCAGGCGGGGGCGTTCGAGGCCAAGGCCCGTTGGGTGATGGGCCGCATGGCCTGGACCAGCATGAACACGCCGATCCAGAGGGCCAGGGTCAGGAAGAAGGGTGCCAGCCCGGCGCCATAGGATCCGGCCTTGGCCTGGGACACGTTGTCCACGGCCACCGGGTCCGCGATCACCTTGGACACACTGTTCTTTTGCTCATCGTTGGGGTTGGGGATGTCTCCTGCGCCCTTCGCAAGCTCGGTGGCCAGGGTATGTGACCCATCGGATGCGGTCACTGCGCCGCTGGCGAGCTGGCCTGCACCGTCGTCCAGTTGGTGGGCACCGTCGTCGAGCTTGGCAGCGCCGTCCAAGGCGGTCTGCTGCCCGGCGGCCAACGTTGATGCGCCCGCGTTCAGCTGCCCGGCTCCGTCTGCGGCCTTCGAGATCGCGTCGGTCAGCGCTGGTGTGGCGGCGGCGAGCTTGGCTGCGCCTGCGCTCACAGCGGCTGAACCGTCGGAGAGCTGCTGGATTTTGGCGGCGTCCCCGGAAATCTTTGCCTTCGCATCGGTGACGGGGCCCGACGCTGCTGCGGAGTCAAAGTCGGCCAACACCTTGTCGGCCTGCTCCTGCGTCAGCACACCGGCCGTGACCAGCCGCGCGTTCGATTCCACCACGCGGTTGCGGAGGCCCTTATCTGCCGCTTCGAGCTGCCCGACGACGTCCTGGACTTTCGCGTTCAGCTCGGCGTTTCCGGCGGCTACTTGGGCGGCGCCATCAGCGAGTTTCTGCGAATCAGCTGGAAGGGTAGCGGTCTTGTTCCTGAGCTCCGTGAGGCCGGAACTGAGCTGGCCGGCACCGGTGTTCAGCTGTACGGCTCCATCGCGCAACTGGGTCTGCCCGGCCACGAGTTGGTCCGCCCCGGTAACCAGCTGGGTGGTGCCGGTGTGCAGTGTCGCGGCGCCGTCACTGAGTTTGCCAACGCCCGTGGCCAGCTCCGTGGCGCCGTCGGCGGCCTTCACAATGGAGGCGTGGATGGTGCCGAAGCCCGTGAGGAGCTGGTTGGCGGTTTCCTCGCCCACTTCCTTGGCCACCGTTGAATGCACGGCCGTTGTGAGCTTGTCCACGATGGTGCTCAGCAAGTAGTTGTTGGCATCGTTGGTGGTGACGTGCAGCATGGCCTGGTTGGCGGCGTCGAAACTCCCGGGGGAGACCAGGTTGGAGGAGAAATCCTTGGGGATGCGCAGGGCGAAGGCGTACTCACCCGTGCGAACGCCAGCATCTGCATCCTCGGCGCTGGACACCTGCTTCCAGTTGAAAACGTGGCCCTCAACCAGGCTGTCTGCCACCTTTTTGCCGGCCTGGAGTTCCGTGCCGTCTTTTGAGGTGGCACCCGTGTCTTCAACCACCAAGGCGGCGTCGATCTGGTTCAGGTTGCCGTACGGATCCCAGTTCGCGTAAAGGTACACGGCACCGTACAGCAACGGGACCATGGTCAGGGCGAGGATGGTCAGCTTGGGCAGGAGCCCGCCGGTCATGCGCTTGAGTTCGGAGCGGGCCAGCCGCAGAACAGTCACTTTGCAGTCCTTTGAAGGTTTTCGGATTCAGTGTGGGCAGCGGGTTTGAGGGCTGCGGATGTTTCGGGTGCCGGTTCGGCCGCGTGCTTGGCCTTGGGTTCGTCCGCTGTTTGGGGTTCGACGGCGGTTGCCGGCTCGGGCCGGGTGGCCTGCGGTGCGGCGGGCGTGGGTTCCACCTCCGGTTCAGGGGGATGCGTCACTGAGTTTCCGATCACCGCAGCGGCTCCGGTCCAGTTCTCCGGGAGGGCACCCACGACGGCGACGACGGCAAGCGGCCGCCCGGCGTCGGACGCCAATGCCTGAAGCCGGGGCAACCAAGCCGCGGGATCGGCACTGTGGCGGTCAGGGGAGTCCACTACAAGGAGGTCCGTGGCTGGATCAGCCAAGGCCAGCGCGGTGAGGAGTTCCAAGCGGCGGGCGGCCGGAATTTGTTCTATCCAGAGGCCGGCGATGTCTTCAAAGCTGTTGACCTTCAGCCACGGTTTACTCAGCAGTGCGCCGCGGTATCGCCGGGGAATCAGGGAGAGGTCCTCGGTGACGAGGTCGCGGACGCTGAGGTGTTGCTCGGGTTCGTTGACGCCGGGAGAGTCCACCAAGGCGCTGGCGAGGCGGATCTTCTTGGTCTTGGTGGTGTTGTCCCAGCTGAGGACGCCGTTGCTTGGCTTCATGCGGCCGCTCAAAGCCAACGCCAAAGCTGTCCGCTGGTCCTGGCCCTCTCCGGCGACGAGCAGGAGTTCGCCGCGGCGGACTTGAAGTGACGTTGCCGGGAGGAGATCGTCCCGGCGGCCGTTGATCTGAAGTTGCTGTACGGACAGCACAATGAAGCCTTTCGCAGAAATGGTGTCTGCTGAAAGTCTAACTAAACTGACTGGTCAGTTCAAATAGAAATTTAGAGCCCGTACTTTTCCAGGAGCCGCAGCCAAACCTCGCTGATGGTGGGGTAGGAAGGAACGGCATGCCACAGCCGGTCCAACGGCACCTCGCCCACGATCGCAATGGTTGCGGAATGAAGGAGTTCCGCAACGCCCGGACCCACGAAAGTAGCTCCCAGGATGACCTTCCTGTCCTCATGAACCACTATCTGGGCCCAGCCTTTGTAGTCGGGGGAGTGCAACTGCGAGCCGGAAACGTTGATGGGGAGTTCCACGCCCGTGACATTCTTGCCCTGCAGCAGGGCCTGCTCCAGGCTCGGGCCAACCGAGGCAACCTCAGGATCTGTAAACACCACGCTCGGAACTGCGTGGTCGTTTGCCGTGTGGGCCCACGGGCTCCACGGTTTGGGTGTCCCGACGAGTTTGCCGTTAGCCCTTGCGACGATTGCGTCACCGGTTGCACGCGCCTCATATTTACCCTGATGGGTCAGGAGCACCTTGCCGGCCGCGTCCCCGGCGGCGTAAAGCCACAGTCCGCTGGTGCCATCGCTGGCAGGGCCTTCCACCAAGCCGCTGGCATCCGTTGTGAGTCGAAGGGGTTTGCTGTCCTGTGCTTCAACGCCAACATTTTCCAGGCCCAGATTGGCCAGGGCGGGGTGCCGCCCGGAGGCAACCAGGACTTTATCGGCCGTGAGCGACTTGCCGTCGAACCTGACTGTCACGGAGCCGTCGTCGTTCTCCTCCGTTTTCTCCACGTCGGTGTGGACATGAACAGCCACCCCGTCGGCGCGAAGCCCGGCCAGCACCAGGTTGGCGGCTTCCTCCGGATAGCTGCTCAGTAGTCGACCGCGGGCGATGAGGGTGACGTCCGAGCCGAGGCGCGCGAACGCCTGCGCCATCTCCACCCCTGCCACACCACCACCCAGGACCACAAAGCGCTTTGGGGCTTCCTTGGCCGCCGTGGCGCCGCGGGTAGTCCAGAAAGGTACGTCGCTCAGGCCGTCAATGTCCGGGATGGTGGGAGTTGACCCCGTAGCGACCACCACGGCATGGTGGGCTTTGAGCGCGTAACTGTTGCCATCGAGTCCATCCACCTGGACCTCGCGGGGACCAGTAATTCGGCCCCTGCCACGGATCAACTCGATCCCGGCGCTGTCCAGCCATTCAACCTGGCTGCCGTCCTGCCAATTATTGGTGAACCAGTCCCTGTGCTTAAGGGCAGCCCCGGCATCCACGGTTCCAGTAATCGCCTCTTTGGCTCCGGGCACCACTTGGGCGGCGTGGAGCACGTTACCCGGACGGAGGAGCGCCTTGGAAGGGATGCAAGCCCAGTAGGAACACTCGCCGCCCACTAGCTCGCTCTCGATGATCACCGCCGTCAGCCCGCCACGGACCACACGGTCCGCCACGTTTTCTCCAACGGCGCCCGCGCCGATCACGATTACATCGAATTCCCGGGAGCTCTCGGCAGTCATGGGGAAAGCCTACAACCGCTCCCTGCGCGTTGTGAGGCCCGTTCTGCAGGGTTTGCGTGGGGTTTAGGGCGCAGAGCAGGCCTCGCAACGTAGGGCTCTTGGTTTGTGAGGCCCGTTCTGCAGGGTTTGCGTGGGGTTTAGGGTGCAGAGCAGGCCTCGCAACGTAGGGCTCTTGGTTTGTGAGGCCCGCTTTGCAGGGTTTGCGTGGGGTTTGCAGGGCTACGCGTGCATCGCGCCCTTGAACCAGCCCGTAATCGACGCCGGGTGAGTGATAGCCGTGCCAACAACCACGGCAAAGGCACCCGCCTCGAGGGCTTGGCGGGCGTGGGCCGGGGTATGAATGCGGCCCTCCGCGATGAGTGGCTTGCCCAGGTCCGCAGACGCGATCTGCTCCAGAAGCTCCAGGTCCGGACCGTCAGTCTTGGCGCGCTCGCCGGTGTAGCCGGACAACGTGGTGCCAATGAGGTCCGCACCCGCTTCGACCGCCGCCACTGCGTCATCGAACGAACCACAATCGGCCATCACCAGCGCATGGGATTCTGCATTGATACCGGCAACAGTGGCGGCCAAGGACAACCCATCCGGACGGGCCCGGCGCGTTCCATCGATCGCCACCACATGAGCCCCGGCATTGGCAACGGCCAAGGCATGGCGAAGGGTGGGGGTGATGAAAACGCCGTTGTGCCCGTCCTTCCAAAGACCAATGACAGGAACCTCGACGGTGGCGCGCGTGAACTGCACGTCGGCCAACCCTTGGACGCGGATCGCCGCAGCGCCTCCGATGACGGCGGATGCCGCTACTTGGCCCGTGGTGCGGGGATCGCGCATGGGCTCGCCGGGGTAGGCCTGGCAGGAGACGATGAGCTGGGAACGGAGGGCTTCGAGGTTTTTGGGGGTGAGAATCATGGTGTCTGCCTTTATTTACGGACTACTGAAGGACGAGTTTCGCGGCGCCAACAATGGCAGCGGTGTTGCCGAGGCGTGCCCGAACAACGGGCACAGAAACCAGCGGCGTCAGCAGTTCTTTGCGCAGGGCCGTTTCCATGGGCTTCCACCAGAGCTCGCCGGCATCGGCCAGCCCACCGGAAATCACCACGGTTTCGGGGTCGAGGATGTTGATGAGCCCGCCTACGGCCTGGCCAGCGGCGGAAGTGCCGATATCGATGGCGCGCAAGGCGGCGGTGCGGTCACCAGCGGTGGTAGCGCCAGCACCGCCGTCGTGAGCTGAAGCGGCCAGAGCGAACACGCCACGAGTGTCCAAAACCTCACTGGAAGAACCGCCAAACCGCAGGAAGGCCTCATACATCGCGGGGCCTGAAGCTATGGCCTCGACGTGCCCGGCCGAACCGCAAACACAAGGCAACGGAAGACCATCGGAAACCGCCAAAGGCGAGGCGAAATGCCCCACGTGCCCGCCAACAAAACGGTGCCCCAGAACAGGCGAACCATCCAGCACGAAGCTCCCGCCCACGCCGGTCCCGAACGCCACCATGAGCGAACTTGAGGATCCGGCAGCCGCGCCGAGCCAGGCTTCACCGAGGGCATGGGCGTGAACGTCATTGACGGCCCGCACGGAGGTGGCTGGAAGCGAAAGACGGGATGAAAGCCCCGAAACAAGCGAAGTCCCTGCCCAGCCTTGAATCGCGTCGGTCGCAGACACCACGGTCCCAGCAACAGCGTCAATGACCCCAGCGGAGCCGACGCCGACGCCGGAGACTGACATTCCGGCGTCGGCAGCGCGCTCCACCAAACCCGTGATCAGCGCAGCGGTGGCATCGAGGATCGCTTCGCCGCCGGCCCGGTTCAACGTCGGAATGGTCTCCGACATCAATACCTCGCCAGAAGGGGCAACAACCCCGGCGGCGGTCTTGGTGCCGCCGAGGTCAACGCCGATCACGTGGGTCATGGAAGCCGTCATGGAAGCTTAGACCAGCCCGTTCCGCTCCAGAATTTCGCGGATCGCGGCAGTCTCGGAATCGTTCAAGGACAGCATCGGCGAGCTCATGGTGTTGGACTCGATCACGCCCATCACCTGCAGCGCGGTCTTGAACGCACCCAGACCAGCGGCTCCGCCGGACACGCGTCCGTTGGGGGCGTAGACGATCTCGAAGACGTCGGCCAGGCGGTCCTGCTCGCGGGCCGCACCAGCCCAGTCGCCGGCTTGTGCAGCGTCGAACAGGCGGCGGTACCCGGCCGGATCCACATTGCCGAGGCCGGGAACAACACCCTGCGCGCCGCCCAGGAGCGCACCGTCCACCACAACCTCGTGACCGGTGAAGATGTCGAAGTTGGGGATGTCGTTGGCGGCGAGGAGCAGTTGGCGGAAGGATACGTCGTCGCCCGAGGAGTCCTTGACACCGGCAATGACGCCGTCGCGGCCGAGGCGGACCAAAAGGTCGGTGGGCAGTTTGAAGTGCGTGCGGACCGGAACGTCGTAGGCGAAGATGGGCTTCTCGATGGCGGCGTGGATGCTGCGGAAGTGCGTTTCGGTCTCCGCGGCGTTGCCGATGGCGTAGTACATGGACGTGACCACGATCGCGTCAGCGCCGAGGTCAACCACCTTGCGGGCTTCCTCGATCACGCGGTGGGTGGTCTGCTCGTTGGCGCCCACGATCAGCGGGACTGCTCCGGCGTTGGCGTCGGCGATGGTGGAGACCACCAGCTCACGCTCATCGTTGGTGAGGTAGGGGACTTCGCCGGAGGAGCCCAGGACGAAGAGGCCGGACACACCGCCGTCGATCAGGTGCTTGGTGACGTTTTTCAGCGACGCGGTGTCGATGCTGCCGTCTGCGTGGCGGGGGGTGATGACCGGGGGGATGACGCCCTGGAACTGAGTGGACACAGAATTCTCCGTTGTTTGTAGCTTGTGAGGGGAAAAACTAGATGTGAAGCAGGCTGGGCGCGGCGCCCAGCAGCTTCTTGGTGTAGTCGTTGCTCGGGTTGTCGAAGACCTGCGCGGCTGAGCCTTGTTCGACGATCTTGCCGAAGTACATGACGCAGATACGGTCCGAGACATAGCGGACGGTCTGGATGTCGTGCGAGATGAACACCATGCCCAGGTTCAGCTGGGTTTTCAGGTCGGACAGAAGGTTCAGGACCTGCGCACGGACGGAGACGTCCAGCGCCGACGTCGGCTCGTCGGCCACGATGATGTCCGGGTCCAAAGCCAACGCGCGGGCGATCGCCACGCGCTGGCGCTGGCCGCCGGAAACCTGCGACGGCGTCACTTCGGCTGCCGATTGCGGCAAGCCAACCAGGGCCAAGAGTTCCTTGACCTTGGCGGCGCGGGAAGCAGCGTTGCCGATCCCATGAATCTGAAGGGGATCAGTGAGGATGTCCTGGATGGTCATGCGGGGGTTCAGTGCCGTCGCCGGGTCCTGGAAGACCACGGAGACGGAGCGGCCAAACTGCTTGCGCATGGCCGCGTTCCGCTTGATGGCCGGCTTTCCGTGGAACAAAACCTTGCCCGACGTCGGCGGCTGAAGTCCCACGAGGACCGAAGCAAGCGTGGACTTGCCGCAGCCGGACTCACCCACGATGCCCACGGTTTCGCCGCGGCTGATGGTGAAGTCCACGCCGTCCACGGCCTTGACGATGTTCGGACGGAACAGGCCACCGGTCCGTGCATGGTGGTAGACCTTGACGTCCTTGAGCTCGATGACGGGCTTGCCGGTTGATTCACTCATTTCGCATCCTCCTTCAGATGGCTCGCCCAGTAGTGGTCGGCATCGTCACCGTTCGCCGAGGAAACCGAAGAGACGGCGGTGAGGACCAGTTTCTGGTGGGGATCGGCGTCGGGTCGCAGTGAGCGGGCCGCGAAGCGGTCGCCCGTGGCGAAGTCCCGCGGGGACGGAACAGTGCCGGGGATCTGGTGGAGGCGAACAGCGTCGGCCTCGATGGACAGCACCGCACCGAGGAGGCCACGGGTGTACTCGTGCTTGGGGTTCTGAAGAAGCTCGGAAGCCCGTGCGGATTCCACCACTTGGCCGGCGTACATCACCGTGATGCGGTGTGCCAGCGAGGCCACCAGGGCGAGGTCGTGGCTGACGAAAACCATGGCGAAGCCGAGTTGTTCACGCAGTTCGTTGAGAAGGTCCACAACCTGCTTCTGGACAGTGACGTCCAGGGCGGTGGTGGGCTCATCTGCAACAACGATCTTGGGCGAACGGGACAGGGCCATAGCGATCAGCACGCGTTGGCGCTGGCCGCCGGAGAGCTCGTGCGGGTAGCTGGCGAGGGTCCGCACTGGATCCAGTTTCACCATTTCCAGCAACTCTGCGGGCGTCTTGCGGCCGCCGCGCTTAGTGAGCTGCTCCATCTGGTCCTTGATTTTCATGGACGGGTTCAGGGAGCTCAACGCGTCCTGGTAGACCATGGCGATCTGTTCACCCCGGAGGCCCTCGTAGGCCTTCGGGTTGCTGTGCTTGGTGGCGGAGTCCAGGAGCTCCTTGCCATCGAACTTGATGGAGCCGGTGACTTGGGCAGTCTTGGGCAGCAGCCCCATCACGGCCAGGGAAGTGATGGACTTGCCACAACCGGATTCGCCCACCAGGCCCATGGTTTCGCCCTCGCGGACGGTGAAGGAGACGTTGTCCACGATCGCGATGTCGCCAAAGCGGCCCGGGAAGCGGATGGACAGGTTCTTCACTTCCAGCACGTTGCGCGCTTCCGGGGATACCTGGGGAAGACGGTCCGTGCGCTTGGCTTCGATGGATGCCAGGAGTTCCAGTTCGCGGTCCAGGAGGAGGTGCGGGTTGGCGGCGGCCAGCTTCATGTCGGTGAGGACGGCTGAGGCGCCGGCCCCGGAAGTGACGCCGTCAGCGGAAGCCGCCATGACGCCGTCGAGCTCGTGTGCCTCAACCACGGAAGGTTGGGCAATGGAGGTGGCAACCTCGGTGTCCACGGCCACGGCGGCAGTAGAGCCGTCGTCGTCCTTTACTACAGGCGCGCGGCGCAGTTTCGGATTCACCATGGCGTCGGTAAGGCCCTCGGCCAGGATGTTCAGTGACAGTACGGTCAGCAGGATGGTGAGGCCGGCGAAGGTAGTGGCCCACCAGCCGCCGGACAGGACCAGGTTGCGGCCGTAGGAGATCACGTTGCCCCAGGAAGGAGCGGGGTCCTGCACGCCGGCGCCCAGGAAGGACAGCGAGGCTTCGAGGATGATGGCGTCGGCCACCATGACAGTGGCGAACACCAGCACGGGGGCGGCGGTGTTGCGGACGATGTGCTTGACCAGGATGTAGAAGCGGCCGGCTCCGATCACGCGCTCGGCACGGACGTAGTCTTCGCCGTACTGTGCCAGCACGTTGGCACGGACCACGCGGGCCAGCTGGGGGGTGTAAATGATGGCGATCGCGATGATGATGGTGGGCACCGAGTTACCGAACGCTGCCAACAGCACGGCTGCCAGGGCGATGCCGGGGAATGCCATGAGGATGTCCATGAGCCGCATGATGATCTCGTTCACGGACTTGCTGGAGGTGGCCGCGAACGAACCGAGGAGCGCTCCGGCCAAGATGGCCAGGGCAACAGCGCCCAGACCGATCATCAGCGACGACTGTGCGCCAAACAGGAGCCGGGAGAAGATGTCACGGCCCAGGCGGTCGGTGCCAAAGAAGTGTTCGGCGCCGGGCGGCGTGGCCGGGATGAAGGTCTCCAGAGGATCGTGCGGTGCGATGACCGGCGCGAAAATTGCTGCCAGGACAATCATGATGAGGAAGAGCAGGGCGATACGGGAGCCCCAGGGCAGGGCCTTGAAACGAATGCCCGGGGCACTTAGCCGTTCTGCGAGCTTGCTGCGCATGAGCTATACCGTCCTGATTCGGGGGTTGATGAGCAGGTAGAGGAGGTCCACCACAATGTTCACCAGAACAAAGGTGACCGAGATGGTGAGCACCACGCCCTGGACAAGGTTGACGTCCAGGTTGGTGATGCCGTTGAGGATCAGTTGGCCCATGCCGGGCAGGGCGAAAATCATTTCAATCACGACGGCGCCGCCCAGCAAGTAGCCGACGCGAAGTCCCAGCACGGTCACCGGGGTGACGAGCGCGTTGCGGAGGACGTTCTTGGAGACCACCTCGCGGTAGGGGACACCGTTGCCGATGGCGGTGCGGACGTAGTCGCGGTCCAGTTCTTCAACCATCGAGGTGCGGACCACGCGGATCAGGGACGCTGACACAGGAATACCAAGCGCGAGTGCCGGGAGGGCCATCGAGTTGAGCCAACCGCCAAAGCCGGATTCCGGCGTCGCAATTCCGCCTGAGGGGAACATCGGGTTCTCGCCCAGAGCGAACCACTGGATGAGCAGGATGCCGAGCCAGAATGACGGCGTGGCGATCGCGGCGATGGAGAAGACGCGGACCAGCTGGTCCTGCCATTTGTCGCGGTACAGGGCGCCCATGATGCCGAAGGCCAGGGAGAGCACGATCGCGATGAGAACGCCAAGGAAGGTGAGTTGGAGGGTCAGCGGGAACGCCGAGGCGATCATGGACGCCACCGACTTTGCCGGTGGTGTGGTGACGCCGAGGTCGAACTGCAGGAGCTTGCCGAGGAATCGGAAGTACTGCAGGACCAGGGGGTCGTTCAGGCCATTGTCCTGGCGGTACTGCTGCTTGGCTTCTTCGCTGGCGCCATCGCCGAGGGCGGAGCTTGCCTGATCGCCGGGAGCGGCCTGCAGGACGAGGAAGACGAGCAACGTAATGCCCAGGATCATCAATGGCAATGCTGCAAGTCTGCGGCCTAGCAAACGCAATATGGTGACCAATGTATTCTCCGGTTGATCTGGTTGGGAGGCCCGCTCTGCAGGGTTTTTGGGGGTTAAACCCTGCAGAGCGGGCCTCACAACGCGAAGGGTTGCTTAGGCTGTGCGTCCGACGTCAACGAAGGACAAGCCGGTGGTGGGCAGGGGCTGGAAGCCGTTGAGCTTCTTTTCATCCCATGCGCTGGGCAATTGGCGGTGGAAGACCGGGTACAGGGGAACTTCGTCCGAAACCATGTCCACGATTTCACTCACGATCTTCTTGGCTTCCTCACCTGAAGCCTGCGAGCCCTTGTTCATGAGCTCCTGCAGCTTGGTACGCTCCGGCGTGGTCCAGAAGGCGCGCTTGTCCATCCATGTTGCACCCGAGTAGAACCAGCTCAAGAGGAGGTCCGCGTCGTTACCGAAAACGGAGGGATCGCCGGGGGCTGCGACCACGGAGAAATCACCCTTGCCAACGCGGTCGCTGTACAAAGCGCCGGACTGGAGGCTCTTGACGGTGACCTTGACTCCAGGGATCTTGTTCCAGGATTCGAGGATCAGCGGCGCAACATCCTTGACCCAGGCGGTGTCCGTGGTGAGGAGTTCGAACTCGAGGGTGGTGACGCCTGCTTGCTTCAGCAGTTCCTCGGCCTTGGAAGTATCGAAGCCGTAGACGTTCTTGGCTTTGACGTAATCCGGGTGGCCTTCCTGGAAGTAGGACGTGGCAGCCTTGGCGTTGCCGAACAGGGCCTTCTTAATGATGGCTTCCTTGTCCATGCCGTAGTGCAGGGCCTGACGGACCAGCTTGTTGTCGAACGGTGCCTTGGCGCAGTTGAACATGAGGAACAGCAGGCCGAAGGACTGGACGGACTCCACCTTGACCTTGGACTTCAGCCCGTCAACGTCCAGGTAGGGTACGTCTTCGATCGCCTGGACGCGTCCGGACTGCACAGCGGTGACACGGGCGGCGGCATCGGAGAGCAACAACCAGTTCATCCCCTTGGCCAATGCCGGCTTGGGGCCGTTGTAATCAGCGAATGCTTCGAACACGATCTTGTCGTCCTTGACCGCCGAAACGAGCTTGTAGGGGCCGGAGCCCACTGGCTTGGCATCGAAGGCTTTCAGGTCGGTGGCCAGCGCCTTGGGCACAATCTTGACTACCGAGATGCGGGGCCCGAAGCCGGGGAAGGCGTACTTCAGAGTGAACTCAACCGTCTTCTCGTCCAGCGGCTTGACGTCCTGGATGAAGGGAATGAACTGGGAGAACAGGGACTTGTTGGCCGGATCCATCACGCGGGTGAAGGAGAAAGCGACGTCCTCGGTGGTGACGGGGGAGCCATCATGGAACTTGGCACCCTCGCGAATGGTCACCTGGTAGGTGGTGTCGTTGACCTTCTTGGGGTCTGCGGCAGCCAAAGCGTTGTACGGCTGACGCGTGGCGGGGTGCAGTTCGATGAGGCCTTCGAAGATGTGCAGGTTGGCGGCCATAGGGGTGGCGCCGGAGGAGCTCAGCGGGTCAAAACCCGTGGAGAGTGCGTAGGAAATGCCTGCCTCGATGATGAGGTCCTTGTTGACCGCAGCCGTGTTGGTGGTGGTGCCCGTGGTGGTGCTGGCAGCGCCGCCGCACGCAGAAAGGGTTGCCGTGAAGGCGGCTGCTGCACCAACTGCGCCGCTTAGCTTCAGGAAGTTCCGGCGGCTGGCGTCATTGACCAGCGGCAGGCTGTGGATCGTCTTGCTCATAGGGTGCCTCACCATTCGCGTTTCGTGGGTTATCGGATGTAGGACGTCCGATGCTCGTATGGAAACTGTAAGGGCGGTCACAACGGAACGTCAAGTGGGGGATTTCCGGCTGCGGCCGGTGCGGAAGGGAATTCTCAGGGAGGAATTCGGTAGCAACAGCTATCGGGGAGGTGGGACATCCGATATTGTATGCTGCGAGTAAGTCATTCTGCGGTGGGCACTAAGCTCGCCTCAATATTAACACCGCACCGCCTTCTCATAGGGTGGCGCATTGGCAAGGAGAGCGCCATGACAACTTCCGGTGTAGTTCCGCAAGCGCGGTTCAGTGCACAGGCCCGGCTGCGTGCTTTGCAGTCGGACATTATGGAATTGATCCTTGAGCGTGAGCTCGAGGCGGGCGATCCATTGCCCACGGAGAGCGAGCTTTCCGGAGCACTCGGCGTAGGGCGTAATACGCTCCGCGAATCCCTCAAAGTTCTTCAGGCGCTTGGTGTCATTGAAATCCGTCATGGCTTCGGCATGTTCGTAGCACCGAGTAACTTCGATGCCTTGGCCGACGGGCTGACCTTCCGGGGGCGCCTTTCACTCCGCCATCAAGGCCTTGAAGCCCTGCAACTGGTGGACGTGCGCCAAGCCCTGGAATCCGGGCTGATTGGCTCATCCATGGATGTCATGACCAAAGAGCAGCTCGCCTCCATTGAAGGAGCCGTGAAGCAGATGGAAGAACTCGCTGCCGCCGGCGAGAATTTTGTTGCCGCGGACGCTGAGTTCCACCGCCGGCTCTTCGAACCCCTGAACAACGAACTCCTGATCAACCTGATGGGCGTCTTCTGGAAGGTGTACCGGAAGATCCACGTGGAGATCGGACCGGGCAATGAGGACCTGGCGAAAACTGCCGCCATGCACCGCAGCATCTACGCCGCGGTCGCAGCCGGGGACAAAGTCTCGGCGTCCGAACTGCTCAATCGCCACTTCGATGGCATCCGTCGCCGCATCAGTGAAGCGGTGGGCGACTAACGGACTTAACCGCAAGGGCCGCCGTCGTACTTCTTTGAAAAGTACGACGGCGGCCCTTGCCGTTTCTGCGTTCGGGTCACCGGCCGCTTACTGAGGTCAGCCGGGCATAAAAAAAGACCCGCACAGGCGAACCGGTGCGGGTCTTCATCTGTGCGCCCAAAGGGATTCGAACCCCTGACCTTCTGTTCCGTAGACAGACGCTCTATCCAGCTGAGCTATGGGCGCATTTCGTGTGATTCTCGGCGGTCTGTTTCTCTGACCCCCTCGAACCTCAATAAACTTTACAGAAGTTCATGTGAAGTTCCAAATCGAAAAGCTGTAATCTGCGCAACTAGACCGGTCTAGGTGACCTTCGTCACTTAATTCTAGCCTTTTCGATCCTCAAACCCTGATTTCTAGCGGTTTTCGCCCTACGCCTCTGTGGATGTCCGATGTCTGACAGCGGATTGGTCTGGTCCGCGGCCCCTATCGTTTAGGACACACCACTGAACCCGAGGAAGGGAACCGCAATGGGCGATCTGGCGCGACTGCCGCTGCTTGAGAAGGCACCTACTACGCATGCACGCCTTCTGGCCTGGGTTGAGGAAGTTGCCGAGCTGACTCAGCCGGACCGCATCCACTGGGTTGATGGCAGCGAAGCAGAAAACAAGAAGCTCACCGACGAACTGGTCGAGGCCGGCACGCTGAAGCGTCTGAACCCGGAAACGTTCCCGAATTCCTTCGCGGCGTTCTCCGACCCCGCTGACGTTGCCCGTGTGGAAGAGCAAACCTTCATCTGCTCCGAGAACGAGCGCGATGCAGGCTTCACCAACAACTGGATGGCCCCGGCCGAAATGAAGCAGAAGCTGCGCGGACTGTTCGCCGGCTCCATGCGTGGCCGCACCATGTACGTCATTCCGTTCGTCATGGGCCACCTGGATGCCGAGGACCCGAAGTTTGGCGTCGAGATCACCGACTCCGCCTACGTTGTTGCCTCCATGCGCATCATGGCCCGAATCGGTACGGACGTCCTGGATCGCATCACGCAGACCGACGCTTTCTTCGTACCTGCCCTCCACTCACTGGGCGCCCCGCTGGAAGCCGGCCAGGAAGACGTTGCATGGCCGTGCAACACCGACAAGTGGATTGTGCACTTCCCGGAAGAGCGCTCCATCTGGTCCTTCGGATCGGGCTACGGCGGAAACGCCCTGCTGGGTAAGAAGTGCTACGCGCTGCGCATCGCCTCGGTGATGGCCCGCGACGAAGGCTGGCTGGCCGAGCACATGCTCATCCTCAAGCTGACCTCCCCGGAGCAGAAGACCTACTACATCTCCGCTGCCTTCCCGTCCGCTTGTGGCAAGACCAACCTCGCGTTGCTCGACCCCACCATCAAGGGCTGGAAGGTTGAGACCCTGGGTGACGACATCACCTGGATGCGCTTCGGCAAGGAGGGTGAGCTCCGCGCCGTCAACCCCGAGGCCGGCCTGTTCGGCGTCGCTCCCGGCACTGGCTGGGGCACCAACCCCAACGCCATGCGTGCCATCGCCAAGGGCAACAGCATCTTCACCAACGTGGCCCTGACTGACGACGGTGGCGTCTGGTGGGAAGGTATGACCGAGGAAACTCCGGCACACCTGACCGACTGGCGCGGTGAGTCCTGGACTCCGGACTCGGACAAGCCTGCCGCCCACCCGAACTCCCGATTCTGCACGCCGATTGACCAGATCGACATGCTGGCCGAAGAGTACTTCAGCCCCGAAGGCGTGGAGCTGTCCGCGATCCTGTTCGGCGGCCGCCGCAAGACCACCATTCCGCTGGTCACCGAGGCCCGCAACTGGTCCAACGGCATTTTCATGGGATCCACCCTGTCCTCCGAAACCACGGCTGCTGCCGCGGGTGCCGTTGGTGTGGTCCGCCGCGACCCCATGGCCATGCTGCCGTTCATCGGCTACGACGCAGGTGACTACCTGAACCACTGGGTGAACCTGTCTGCCAAGGCTAACCCGGAGCGGCTGCCCAAGATCTTCCTGGTCAACTGGTTCCGTCGCACGGCTGAAGGCGGCTTCGCCTGGCCTGGCTTCGGAGACAACGCCCGTGTGCTCAAGTGGGCCATCGAGCGCCTCGAAGGTAAGGCCGACGCCGTGGAGACCCCCATCGGCTTCGTGCCGACCGGCGAATCCATCGATCTTGAGGGCCTGGACATGACCCCGGCTGAGGTCGAGTCTGCCGTTCGCGTCGACCCCGAAGAGTGGGCAACCGAACTGGCGTCCATCGAGGAATGGTTCGCTAACTTCGGCGAATCCCTCCCGGCGGCGCTCCAGTCCGAGCTGGACGGTCTCAAGACCCGTCTGGGCTAGACCTCTTAGGAACAACGGCGTTCTTAAGTGAACGACGACGGGCCGTCACCTTTCGTATGAAAGGTGGCGGGCCGCCGTCGTGCTGTCAGGGAAGCCGTGCTGTCAGCCAAAGCCGTGCTGGGGCTTAGGCCGTGTGGCTTAGCTGGCGAGCCAAACGTCCGGACCGAACACTTCGTAATGAATGCGTGTGGCCGGAATCCCGGCGTCGATCGCTTCGTCGCGGATCTTCTTCATGAAGGGGAGCGGTCCGCAAAGATAAAGCGAAGCATCGGCGGGCATGTCCACTTCGCGCAGTGACATGAAACCCTGGGCGGCCGAGGCGTGCGGTGTTTCGAGCCAGAGTTTCAGATCAGCGTTGATGGTGGCGGCGTCAGCCTTCATCTGGCCGCTGAGTGCCCAGTTCTCCATAGTTTTCTCAGCATGAAGGACCAGGACCTGCCGGTCGGTGCCTGTTTGCGCGAGAGCCCGCAGGATTGACGCCGTGGGGGTGCAGCCAATGCCCGCCGATGCCAGAATGACCGGGCTATCTCCTTCTTTAAGGGTGATTTCGCCGTATGGGTTGGAGATCTCAAGGACGTCGCCAGGTTCGACGCCGGTGTGCAGGGCGGTGGATACCTCACCGCCGTCGTTCAGCTTAGTGGTGAAGACCCTGCGGGTGCCCGTGTCACCGGACAGTGAATATTGGCGCACTTGGCGGAGGCCGTCGGGAAGCTGGACCTTGACGCTGACGTACTGACCAGGTTTTGCCGCCGTCACCGGAGTTTGGTCGGCCGGTTCCAGGGTGAATGTCATGGCATCCGTGCCCGCAGGCTCCTTGCTGGTCACGCGCCAGGGCATCCACATTTTGTCATTGGCCTGAGCGGCGTAGAGATCCTTTTCAAGCTTGATCAGGGCATCTGCCATGAGCCAGTAGACCTCTGTCCATGCTTCCGCAATTTCCGGAGTGATGACCTCGGACAAGTCCGCGGCGATGGCTGCGAAGAGGTGCTCGTAGACCACTCCGTACTGATCCTCCGTGATCCCCAAGGATGCGTGCTTGTGGGCAATCCGGGAAAGTACCTTTTCGGGGAGTGTGTCCGGGTTATTGATGAGGTGGGTCGCGAAGGCCGCGATGCTTCCGGCGAGTGCCCGCTGCTGATCTCCTGAGCGCTGGTTGGATCGGCTGAAGAGTCCATCGAGCAATTCGGGGTGTGCTGCAAAGAGCCGATTGTAGAAATCGACGGTGATCGTGCCAATCCGTGAGCCGACCAAGGGCAAAGTAGCTTCGATGATGGGGCGGGACTTTTCCGAGAGCATGGTTCTCCTGGTGTAGGGGCCGGTAACCCGAGGGTATATAAGTATTTGTAATGCGTATATTTATATCTCAAGTTCTACACTGCGTAGAAGAGTTGTGCAAACTGGATTCTTTCCGCTCGGGCAGGCCGAAGCGGGACCTACGGGAAAGGGGCTTACCAGCCCCGTTACCAGCTACGGTTGCGTCGCCGGTGTCCTGAACTCCGGGCGCAATCCGATGGACTGGAACACCGGGATCATCTGGCGAGCATGGGGGAGGGAAGCAATGACCACGGAATCCAGCTCCGTGTAGAACGCTTCCCTGGCCCGGTTCATCGCATGCCGCAGGCCGCACTCATTGATAAGCGGGCAATTCTTGGTGGGGGATTGGCACTCCGCCGGATCCTGCCGGCTGTCCAAATGCCGAAGGACTTCGCCGACTGTGGCCCTCCGCCCCGACTCATTGAGCCGGGAGCCGCCCAACCGGCCCCGTTCAACGTCGATATAACCCAGTGCACGCAAGCGAACCATAGCCTTGCTGACATGGTTGTACGGCGTTCCCACGGCATCGGCCACCGCTTGGGTGGTCAGCAGTGTGCCCTCAGGGGCCGCGGCCAACACCATGATGGCGCGAAGGCTGACATCTGCGAAGGCGTTGATTTTCATGGGATCAGCTCACGGGTAAGGTCTAGTCCACCCAAATGGATGGTTCGTGGGTATCTGGCTCCATGGCGCTAAAAGCAAAACCGTCCACTGTGGGAACGTACGGAATTATTGCCGCACGGACTTCCCCGTCCCTGTGCTCGGCTGCACCATGAATGCCATCAGATCCATGATCCGGCAGGTTGACGTCACTCACAACAGCCACGGCCTTGAATTCGTCACGGCCCTGGCGCAGCAATCCCTGGATGTCGGCCAACATCTGACCGGCATCCACGTCGCCGTTTTCGTCCGGCTCGCCGGGGGCGATCATCACTAGCCGTAGCTCGTCGTCATTCGACAGCGTGACGCCGAACGGAAAGAAACCACCGTTCTGCTGGATGTGCTCCTGTGCTGTGCCTAATGCTGTGCCCAGCGTCTCGCGGAGTTCGCGGTCCTGGACCGACTCGTCGTCGCCGGCTGCGCTGGTGGGCTGTTCGCTCATGCTGGTGCCTAGGCCCGGACCAGAGCCAGGACGCGGTCGCGGATCTTTTCCATGGTTGCCTGATCCTTGGCTTCTGCATTCAGGCGCAGGAAGGGCTCCGTGTTGGACGGGCGGAGGTTGAACCACCAGCTGCCGTCCTTGGCTGTGAACGTGCTGCCGTCCATGTGGTCGATGTCGATGTCTTCGGTTTGGAAGTCGATGCGAACACGTTCGACTGCGCCGGCCTTGTCCTCGATCTCGGAGTTGATCTCACCGGAAGAGACGTAGGGCTCGTATTGGCGGCCGAGCTCCGAGAGCGGACCGTCTTGCTCACCCAAGGCGGCGAGGACGTGCATGGCGGCAAGCATGCCGGTGTCAGCGTTCCAGAAATCCCGGAAGTAGAAGTGTGCGGAGTGCTCCCCGCCGAACACGGCGCCTTCCTCGGCCATGACAGCCTTGATGAAGGAGTGTCCAACGCGGGTCCGCACGGCACGGCCTCCATCCTTGGCCACGAGCTCGGGCACGGCTTTGGAGGTGAGGAGGTTGTGGATGATCACCGGAGTCTCCTCACCCGCAGCCTGTGCGCGGGCGATCTCACGGCGTGCCACCATGCCGGTGATCGCAGACGGAGAAACGGGCTCGCCCTTCTCGTCAATGACAAAGCAGCGGTCCGCGTCGCCGTCGAACGCGAGGCCGATATCCGCGCCGTGCTTGACGACAGCGGCCTGCAGGTCGCGCAGGTTTTCCGGCTCCAAGGGGTTGGCCGGGTGGTTCGGGAACGAGCCATCGAGTTCAAAGTACAGGGGAACGATTTCGAAGGGCAGCGCCGGGAGGAGTTTGTCGCCGAGTACTGCCGGGGTGGTAAGGCCGGCCATGCCGTTGCCAGCATCCACCACGATCTTCAAGGGACGGGATCCGGAAAGGTCAACGAGCTTCCGCAGGTACTCGGAGTAGTCCTTCAGGACGTCGTGGACGCCGATCTCGCCGCGGGTGGCTGCCGCGGGGATAATGCCGGTATTCAGGTACTGCTCAGCAAGGGTCTGAATTTCCTTGAGCCCGCTCTCTGAAGAGATGGGCTGGGCACCGGCCTTGGACATCTTGATCCCGTTGTACGCGGCGGGGTTGTGACTGGCGGTAAACGTTGCGCCGGCAGCGTTCAAGGCCCCGCAAGCGTAGTAGAGCTCGTCGGTTGAGATGAGGTCCAGCAACTGAACGTTCGCGCCACGAGTGGCGGCACCATTGGCAAAGGCTTGGCTGAACTCAGGGGAGGAGGGGCGCATGTCGCCGCCAACCAGTACCGTTTCACCTTCCAAGCCCAGGACGTCGATGAAGGCAGCGCCGACGGCCTCGACGATTTCAGCCGTGATGGTTTCCCCCACGATGCCCCGGACGTCGTACGCCTTGAAGGAAGCCGAGAGGTCGAATGTCTTGTTCTGCTCGCTAGTCACGGGCTCAATCCTACTGTGGCAACGCAGTTCGGGTTGAACCTGCACACGGGACCTGTGGATAGTGTTTGTCCACATAGCAGGGCAACCGGGTTCTGGCTGTCAGGGTCGGCTGGAATACTTGGTTGATGGCCAACAACTCTCCAATCGCTGCCGTTTCCGTGCAATCCCCTACTCATCAGCAGGCGCTGGCGTGCCTTCGTGAGCTGGTGGGCCACCCCGAAGCGCAGTTCCATGACGGACAGTATGAAGCCATCGAGGCCTTGGTGGACGCGGGCCGCCGGGCTCTGGTGGTTCAGCGCACCGGTTGGGGTAAGTCAGCCGTTTACTTCGTGGCGTCATTGCTGCTGCGTCGGCGCGGTGCAGGACCAACGCTCATTGTCTCGCCCTTGCTTGCCCTGATGCGCGACCAAGTGGCCGCTGCAGCCCGGGCCGGGGTGCGGGCCGTCGCCATCAACTCCGCGAACGCCCTGGAATGGGATACGGTGCTGGCCCAGCTGGCCGCGGACGAGGTAGATGTCCTACTTGTCTCCCCGGAACGGCTCACCAACCCTTCGTTCAGGGAGAACCAGCTACCGGAGCTCATCCGTCGGACCGGCCTCCTGGTGATTGACGAGGCTCACTGCATTTCGGACTGGGGACACGACTTCCGCCCTGATTACCGGCGCATTGCGGACCTCATTGCCCAATTGCCGGACTCTGTTCCAGTCCTGGCCACCACGGCCACTGCCAATTCCAGGGTGGTTCATGACATCGAGGAACAGTTGGGTGCGGGGGTGCTTACCATCCGTGGCGCGCTGGGCCGCGAATCACTGCGACTCGGTGTCCTGACGCTGCCCGACTCCCGGGACCGTCTCGGATGGCTCCTGACACATCTTGCTGACATGCCCGGAAGCGGCATTATCTACACGCTTACTGTCTCGGCAGCAGAGGACACTGCGCGGCTCCTTGCGGAGGCCGGACACAACGTCCTGTCCTACACGGGACGAACGGACCCCTCAGACCGGGAGCGCGCCGAGCAACTGCTCAAGGACAACCAAGTGAAAGCCCTCGTGGCCACTTCAGCACTGGGCATGGGCTTCGACAAACCTGATCTGGGTTTCGTGATCCACCTGGGTGCTCCGTCTTCTCCGGTTGCCTATTACCAACAGGTGGGCCGCGCAGGCCGTGGCGCAGCCAACGCGGATGTCCTGCTACTGCCGGGGTCCGAAGACCGCGAAATCTGGCAGTATTTCGCTACAGCGTCCATGCCGTCGGCCGAGAAAGCCGGCGCCGTGCTGAGCGTACTGGGGGAGGCCGGGTCCGCCCTTTCCACGGTCGCTCTGGAAGCCCGTGTAGACCTCCGCCGAACACCATTGGAGTTGCTCCTCAAAGTCCTGGCGGTTGATGGCGCCGTGGAACGTGTTGGGGGTGGTTGGCGATCCACCGGCATGCCGTGGAACTACGACGCCGAGCGCTATGCGCGTATCGCCGAGGCCCGGGTGGACGAGCAGGATTCCATGGTGATCTACCAGGACACAGCCGGCTGCCGCATGGAGTTCATCACCTCCGTCCTGGATGACGAAACAGCTGCCGCTTGCGGCCGCTGCGACAACTGCGCCGGGCGTTGGTTCCCCGTGGATGTGGCGGCTTCGGCGGCCGATGCAGCGGGTCAAACTCTTCGGCGCGCGGGCATAGCCGTTGAGCCTCGCCTTCAATGGCCCAGCGGAATGGACCGGCTGGGCGTGGCGGTCAAAGGAAAGATCAAGCCGGATGAGAGCGTCTCCGAGGGGCGGATCCTTGCCAGGCTTACCGACCTTGGTTGGGGCGGTGCGTTGAGGGAGTTGTTCGCCGCTGGGGCTCCGGACCGCGCCGTGGATCCTGCCATGCTGCAGGCCTGCGTCCACGTCCTGCGCGAGTGGTCGGGTGCCGAAGGCGGAACTCCATGGAGCGGCGTCGGGCGGCCCGCGGCAGTGGTCAGCATCCCGTCCAGGAGCAAGCCCCTGCTGGTTGAGTCCTTGGCACAGGGAATTGCCGGGATAGGACGGATGCCTTACCTGGGCCAGTTGCAGCCGCACCACGGAGGCCCAACCGGTGCGCGTGGCGGCAACAGCGCCTACAGGTTGGCCGGTGTGTGGGACCGCCTCGTTGTGGGTCCCGAACTCGCCCAGGCGTTGGCTGGTACGGGAGGGCAGCCCGTGTTGCTGGTAGACGACATCGTTGACAGCCGCTGGACCATGACCGTATCGGCCCGTGCCTTGCGCCAAGCCGGCGTGAGCGCCGTGCTCCCGCTGGCTCTGGCTCAGGCGGGCTAGTACAGCTAGGGTTCGCCCCACCTGTAGAACTACGTCATGTTGTGATCGCTCCCACTCTGCGTCTATAGGATCGAGCAAACACGCCTGCTTCCCCGTCGCAGGTCACCAGCCAGATCTTGGACCGGAGCCATGAGCACAAAACCCAACACCGACGTCGGAGCGGCAAACGAAACCAGCTGGCGGCCGCGCCTGGCCCTGTTGGTTGCGGCAACGTTCTTCATGGAGTTCCTCGACGGCACCATCCTTACCACTGCTATCCCCAGCATCGCCTCGGACTTCAGGGTGGCGCCAGCGGACATCAACATCACCATGACCGCCTATTTAGTGACCGTGGCCATGGGCATCCCTTTGAGCAGTTGGCTTGCCGAGCGGTTCGGCGCCCGCAGGATCTTCTGTCTGGCGATATCGGTATTCACCGTTGCCTCCTTGCTCTGCGCCATCAGCTCGGACTTGACCATGCTGACTCTTAGCCGCGTTGCCCAGGGCATGGGCGGAGCCATGATGGTTCCCGTGGGAACTCTGGTGGTCCTGAGGGGCACCCCCAAATCGGAGCTCCTCCGCGCCACCGCATATCTGGTTTGGCCTGGCCTGCTGGCTCCGGTCCTGGCACCGATGGTGGGCGGCGCACTGACCACGTTCCTGTCATGGCACTGGATCTTCATCATCAATGTCCCTTTGGGCCTTGCCGCCTTCCTTGCAGCGCTCAGGTTGGTGCCGCGAACAACGTTTGACGCCAAGCGCCGCCTCGACTGGTTCGGGCTTCTCCTCACCACACTTGGCGTGGGCGCCCTGGTGGTGGGGCTGGAGACCTTGGGAGGGCACGCGTCCAATGTGCTTGCTGTGGTGGTGGTCGCCGCTGGGGTGCTGTCCTTGGCGGGGGCAGTCTGGTGGATGAGGAAAGCCAGCGTTCCCCTGTTCAACCTCAGCGTCTTTGGCACCAGGACTTTCAGGGCTACCTCCACGGGTGGGTTTATCTACCGGTTGACCATAAGTTCGGTCCCGTTCTTGTTGCCCTTGATGTTCCAGGACGGATTTGGCTGGGACCCGCTGAAGGCAGGGGTGATGGTGGCGGCGGTTTTCGTGGGCAACATCGGGATCAAACCGGCCACCACGCCTCTGATCAGGCGCTTCGGGTTCAAACCAGTACTCGTTTTCGCATCCTTTGCCTCCGCGGTGACCTTCGCGTTGTGCGCCTTCCTGGATGCCCAAACACCCGAGCCGTTGATATTCACGCTGCTGCTGTTCAGCGGTGCGTTCCGCTCCATCGGCTTCTCCGCCTACGCTTCGGTGCAGTACGCGGACATCATCCCCGGTCAGTTGCCCTCAGCCAATGCCATCTCCGCAACGCTTGTTCAGTTGGCGGCGGCAGCAGGCATCGCGGTGGGCGCCCTGTTTCTGCGTCTGTTCGAAACCACGCAGGTGTTCGGGGCCGATCACGTGGCGGCCTACAAGGGGGCGTTCATTGCCATGGCTGTCCTGATGCTGATCAGCACAGTGGACAGCCTGACCCTTCACCGTCACGCCGGGGCCGAGGTCAGCGGCGGAGCAAAGCGCAATTAAACGCAAAAGGTCCCGGTTCGAAAACCGGGACCAATTCGCGGAGACGGGGGGATTTGAACCCCCGGTGGAGTTGTGCCCCACACTTCATTAGCAGTGAAGCCCATTCGGCCGCTCTGGCACGTCTCCCTTTGCTATTGCTAGCCCACCAAGGATACGCAGAACGAGCCGTTCAGCGCAAAACGTCCCGGCCAAGCCGTACATTTCGATGGTTCCCTGCCAGACATGCCGTGCGCGCGGCACTCTCAGCAGGGAACCATCGAAGCGGGGGCCGGGGCCGAGGCCGGCGCAGGGGGCCCTGGGTGTCAGTGGCTCCCAGCCAGCGAACGCCACAGGAAGTGGTTGCTCCGGGCCTGAAGCGCTGCAGCCTGCCTGTTGTCGGAGGCTCCCGCGTGGCCGCCTTCCAACGCTTCATGGAACCAGACGTTCGGGATGCCCATGGCCTGCATGCGCGCTGCCATTTTGCGGGCTTGGACAGGACCCACCCGGTCATCCGAGGTGGCAGTCCAGATGAAGGTTTCCGGGTATTCCACGCCGTCGTGAAGCAAGTGGTACGGCGAGAAGGTGCGGATGAACTCCCATTGCGCCGGGACATCCGGGTCGCCATATTCGGCAATCCAGGAGTAACCGGCGGAGAGCTTGGTGTAGCGGCGCATGTCCAGGAGCGGCACTCCGCAGGACACGGCGCCGAACAATTCGGGGTACTGGGTCAGCATGTTTCCCACCAGGAGCCCGCCGTTGGAACCACCGACGCAACCGAGCCGGCGCCGGCTGGTAACGCCACGAGAGATGAGGTCCTTCGCTACGGCGGCGAAGTCCTCGTAGGCACGGTGTCGGTTTTCCTTAAGGGCCGCGCGGTGCCAGGAGGGACCGTATTCGCCGCCTCCGCGGATGTTGGCAACCACGTAAACGCCGCCACGCGAGTGGGCGGCAGCTCCGTCGTCGGACGCTGCGCCCGAGGTCCGGCGCTCAAGCCAGGCCCGGCCTACCGTTCCGCTGTACGCGGGGGTCCGGGAAACTTCGAAGCCTCCATAGCCGGAGAGCTGCGTGGGGTTCTGGCCGTCCAACACCAGATCTTTCGAAGCAACCTGGAAGTACGGCACGCGGGTGCCGTCAGCAGACTCCGCGAAGTGTTGCTGGACTTCGTAGTCGGCTTCGGTAAAGAACGACGGCGACCGCTTCACTTCGGCGTGGCGGCTACCCACCCCGGAGCCCCCGGAAGAGGCTGCAATAAGTGTTCCTCGAGTCAACGTCGTCGGCGTGGTGAAGCCCGTGGCCACCAGCCAGAAGTCGTTGCCTTCAGCGCCGGTGTCTTCGTCGTCCACGGCGTAGGCATTGACGTCGTGCAGGGGAGGGCAGGCGTCCAGGACAGTGGATGCCCACACCCCATCGGAGTCAACAACAGACGGGTCAAGCACGCGGATCTCGGAGGAGACATCGCGCAGGAGGTTCAGCAGGAGGTAGTCCTTGGTCCAGCTCCAGGACTGCAGAGACGTGTGGGCATCCGGCGTGAACAGGACCAGCAGAGAACGGGTCCCTGCCAGATAGGAGTCGAAGTCGGCGGCCAGCAAGGAACCGGCAGGGTAGACAACGCCGGCAACCTCCCAGTCTTTTTGCGGGCGGAACAGCAGCCAGTCCCGGTGGGCGCTGATGTTCACGTCGGTGGGAACGTCGATTGCCACCCACGTGTCGTCGCGCCGCAGGGATGTGGTGCGGTTGTAGAAGTCGATGTAGTCCACGGCGAAAGTCCGCTCGTAACCCGGGGTGGAGTCGTGGGCCACCATGGCCAGCATGTGGTCCTCGGGGATTTCGAAGAGGCGCTCAGCGTCGGCCAGGGACTGGCCGCGGCGGAGCTTAACACCGGTACGCGCATAGGACGACGATGTGGCGGGCAGGCCTTCGGCTGTGCTGGAGACCAGCAAAGTGTCGGCGTCCAGCCAGCTGACGTTGCCTTTGGCTGTGGGCAGGTCAAAGCCACCCTCCACGAAGGTGCGGGATTCGACGTCGAACTCGCGGTGGCGGTCCGCGTCGCCGCCGTCGGGGGAGAGCGAAACCATGGCCAGGCGGTACTCGGAGCCGTCGTCCGGACGGAGGAAACCGGCCCCATGGAACACCCACTCGACGCCTTCAGCGGCGGCGAGGGCGTCGACGTCCAGCAGAACGTCCCACTCGGGTTCCTCGGTGAGGTAGCTTTCCCAGGTGGTGCGGCGCCAGAGGCCCTTGGGGTGTTCCTGGTCTTTCCAGAAGTTGTAGTAGAAATCGCCGCGTTTGGAGACCATTGCGATGCGATCGGTGGAGTCGAGGACCTCCAGGATGCCGGCCTCAACGGCCTCGTATTCGGCGTCCTCCAGCAATTCCTCGGTGCGGGCATTCTGCTCGCGGACCCACGCCAGTTGCTCTTCGCCGTGGATGTCCTCAAGCCAGACGTTTTCGTCCGTTGGCTCAGGTGCAACGTCCGCTGCATGCCGCGGGCTGCGGGCCTGCGCGGTCTCGTTGTTGGGAAGTGGCGATTGATCAGCTTCTGTGGTGGTCATCGCCCCATCCAAGCAACACTCTTCGACGGTAAGCAAGTCACGCAGAAGTTAGGCTTGAGCGTGGCTAAATCGCAGACCAAACGTGTTGCCCTGATTGGGGCCGGCCCTCGGGGCACCAGTGTCCTTGAGAGGTTGCTCGCGAATTGGGCTGCGGACACACAGCCAGGGGCCACCCTTCGTATCGAAGTTGTGGACCCTTACCCGGCCGGTTCGGGTCACGTGTGGCAGCCGGAGCAGTCCCGGCTGTACCTGATGAACACGCAGTCTTTCTATCCCACGCTCATCCCCGAGGACTCTGAGCTCGCACCGCCGCTCGCGGGTGGTTCGTTTGATCAGTGGCGGGAGGCCCGTCGTCGTGATGGCATGGGACTGAACGACGCCGAGAAGGCGGAGCTGGCCACTCTCGAATCGCACGACTTCCCCAGCCGGGCACTGTACGGACGGTACCTTCGCCAAACGTTGGCGGGCTTGCTGGAACGGCTGCCCGACGGCGTCGAGGTCACCTTCCATCAGACACTTGCCCTTGCGGCGCGCCCGGTTGAGGACGGATTCGACGTCGAACTCGCCAACGGCGGCACGCTCACCGTCGGTTCCGTGGTCCTCGCGCTGGGCCACATCGAGTCCCGGCTAAGTCCTGAGCAGCGCTCTTTCAAGAGTGCCGCGGACGAGCAGGGCCTGCTGTACTTCCCGCCTGCTCCACCGGCTGACGTTGATTGGCAGGCTGTGCCGGACAATGAACCTGTGCTGGTCCGGGGCATGGGCTTGAACTTCTTTGACGTCATGGGTCAATTGACGGAGGGTCGTGGCGGCAAGTTCGTTGAGGCCAGCTCACCCGGCGCCGGTGTGCTCGAATACCGGCCCTCGGGCCGGGAGCCAAGGATCATTGCGGCATCCCGCAGGGGCACCCCGTACCGGGCCAAGGCGGGCTTGGCGGGCTACTACCCCAGCAGCATCACCATGCGCTACCTGACAGAAGACGCCGTGGACCGGTTCCGTGCGGCTGGCATCCAGCCCGGGTTTGATCATGACCTCTGGCCGTTGCTTCACCGCGATGCGCTGTGGGCCTACTACTCAACGCTTGCCCGGTCCCAGCCCGCCGCGATCAAGGATCCCGCGCAGTTCCTCGCCGATCTTGAGGATGCGCTCCAACCGCATGCGCACACCACTGCGAACTGGGAAATTGAGGTGGGGAACCTCGTTGAAAAACACGTTGCCGCGTCCCGCCGGCTGAATTTGAGAGGGCTCGCAGCACCGCTCGCGGGCCGGACTTTCGCTTCCCGGAGCGAGCTGGACGCCGTTATCACGGCCTACCTTGATGATGATGCCCGCCGCTCGGCGCTGGGCGAGGCGGACCCCGTCAAGATGGCCATCGGGGCTCTCCACACCGGCCGGGCCATCCTCAAATCCGTGGTGGCGGATGGCGGGATCACCGATGAATCCTGGCTGGCGGGTTTGCGGGGCTGGTTCGAGTCATTCGTTGAAGGTCTGGCCAGCGGAGCGCCTGCGCTGCGTTCGGAGCAGTTGGCCGCTTTGGCGCGTGCCGGCGTCGTAAGTTTTGTTGGCCCGGACCCGAAGTTCAGTGTGGACCGCGGGGCCAGGGTGTTCCGGGCGGTGTCTCCTTGGGTTCATGACTCCCCGGTGGAAGCGCGGACACTTGTGGAGGCGATGTCGCCGGCCAACAGGGTGGGCATCAACCTCTCGCCCTTGCTGGAGCAGCTTATGGCAGATGGTTTGGTGCGCACCAAGATCATGATGAGTGTTGAGGGAACGCCCATGCAGACCACCGGGCTTGATGTGGAACCGCACCCCTACAGGCCCTTGGCAGCCAACGGATCCGTCACGGAGGACTTGTATGTCCTGGGCCTCCAACTGTCAGCTTCACAGTGGGGTACGGCCATTGCCGCGGAAGCGAGGCCGCGCACCGGCCCGGCCTACGCGAGCGGACAACGGACCCTTCGCGATGCGGACGAGATTGCCCGGAGCATTCTGGGCCGCTAACGACCCGGGGCGCCACAACGTTCAAACAGCAGCGGGGCCTCTCACCAACAACGCGGTGAGAGGCCCTGCTTTTCATGGTCACGCTAAGGAGCGGGTCAGCCCCTCAGGCACCGCTGATACTCCAGCCATGCAAACGCGTACCTGAGCCATCCCGCAATGTCGTACCACTTTGACGGCTTGGTAGGCGCGGTGCACTGCGGCGGATTCGGGCCGCTCTCTGCCACCTGTACCAGCGCCTTCACTACGGTTCCGCTTTCGACGGCGGTGAGCACCAAGGTTCCGGTGCCTGCAGCTGCCGCTGCGGGAACCTTGAGGTCCACAGTGGCGCTTCCCGCGGTCACGGGGACCGAGCCGAGCGCTATCGCTGCACCCTTGGAATCTACGAACACAGCGTTCAGCGTTGCGTTGGCCGGGCTGCCGATGGAGGTGAGGTTCAGCTTGGAGACCGCCAGAGCCATGGAGTCTCCGGCCTTCACCTCAGGCGCCGTGGAGTTGGCCACCGCAACAGAGCGGCGTGCGAAGTCCGGGGACACGGGCTTGTGTGCCTGCAGGTACTTGATCCACGCATCGCGGTCCACCAGGCCAGTGTCCTTGGTGTTGCTGCCTTCCTTGAAAATCCGGAAGTTGTCACCTCCGGTAGCCAGGAAGCTGAAGGTCCCGATCCTGTACTGCTTGGCAGGATCAATCACGGCTCCGTTCACCCAGATGCCGGTGATACGGTCCCCGGCGGGGCGAGCGGCGTCGTAGGTGTAATTAACGTTCTTGGACACACCCAGCTGCTGGTAGGGACGGCTGGGGATGGTGCCGTCGGCGTTGGTCTGCCACTGCTGCTCCAGGAGCGTCTTGAACTGCGCGCCGGTTAGGGACGTGGTCCAAAGGTTGTTCACGAACGGCAGGACGGCGTTGGCTTCGGCGTAGGTGATGGTGCCATCGGGCGCGTAGTACAGCTCATTACGCAGGCCGCCGGGGTTTACGACGCCGATCTCCGCCGCACCCAGTTCAGGCGCCTTGAGCGTGTCCACCAGTGAGTCCGCTACCAGGTTGCCCAGCGTGGACTCACTCGCGCGATCGTCCCGCTTAGGGGCGCCGCCCGCCGGATCCGGGGTGAAGGCGGTGGTGATATCAGCGGTTACTGCGCCAACGGGCTGGTTGCCAATGACGGCAGCCTCCGCGAGGGCCTTGTCCACGATGGTCTTCACAGCGGCCACCCGCGGGTAGGCAGCAACGAGGCTGTCCGCGGTATCGGTTGTCCGGTCTACGATTGCGGCCTTGTAAGCGGTCACTGTTTTGCTTGCCGTGTCCACTGTGAGGGTCACGGTTCCCACGTTTTCACCGTAGTTACCGGTCTGCACGATCGGGCGGGTCTTGCCGGTGGGCTGACCGCTGGCGTTCAGGATCGGAGCGTCCCAGGCATACTCCTTGTGGGTGTGTCCCGTGAAAATCGCGGCGACGTCAGGAGTGGTTTCGTTGACCAGTTTGGCGAACGGCCCGCCGGCTGCAACTTCCTGTTCCAACGTGGCACCTTCGGGCGTTCCGGAGGCCGCGCCGTCGTGGTTTTCCACGATGATGAGGTCTGCCAGGTTGTCGGCCTTGATCTTCGCGGCCACCCGGTTGATGGCTTCCACAGGATCGCCGAACTCCAGATCCGCAATTCCGGCCGGCGTCACCAGGGAAGGAACTTCCTGCGTCACAGTACCGATCACTGCCACCCGCATGCCGTTCATGTCCAGCACCTTGTACTCCGGCAGGACCGGTGTGGTGGTGCCCTTCTGATAGACGTTCGCACCCAAGTAGGCGAACTTCGCGTTGGTACCTCCAGCGACGACGCGGTCGCGCAGGTCCGCCCAACCGCCGTCGAACTCGTGGTTGCCCACAGCGGAAGCCTGCAATTCGAGCGCGTTCAAGACGTCAATGGTGGGCTGGTCCTTCGCTACTGCGGAAGCGAAGAGGGAAGCACCGATGTTGTCGCCGGCGGAAATGAAGGCCGTAGCGCCGGGAGCTGCTGCCGCACGGAGCTTCTCGACTGTTCCGGCGAAGAGGACTGTGTTGGAGTCGATCCGGCCGTGGAAGTCGTTGATACCCAGGAACTGCAGGTCAACAGTTGCCGGTTCGTCGGCAGTCAGGTTCAGGCCCACCACCACGGGGTCGTGGTCGCTGGCCCGGAACTCGTCACCGGCATAGTAGTTGGTCACATTGTTGTTATACCTGCTGTACTCCAGCGCGACGGACTCCACGGAGTTGATGTTCCAGATGTCAGTTCCGGTGACCACTTTGTGGGCGGCCGGGGAGGCGAGGATATGGTCCAGGGAGCCGACCATGCCACCGAACAGGTAGGAGTGCTTGCCGGTGCCGGCTTCCAGGTCCGTGTAGCCGGCGCCCGTCAGGACGTTGATGGGATCTTCTTTGGAGTAGGCGTTGAAGTCACCAATGAGGAAGACCTTGTCTGTGCCTTTCGAGGCCTGAAGGTCCTTGGAGAAGGCCAGCAGGGATTCGGCCTGCTTGGTACGGGCGATGTTCGAGGCGCCCTGGCCCTTGTCAGTGTCATCCGGGGTCGCTGCCGAGCCCTTGGACTTGAAGTGGTTCACGATCGCGATGAACTTCTTGTCATCGTCTCCGCCAACTGGCTTGAAGACTTGCGCGAGGGGCTTGCGGGCACTTGCGAAAGCCACGGTGTCATTGTGGATGATGGACTCACCCACGGGCTCGGCCACGGCTTTCTTGTAGATGAATGCTGTACGGATCATGTCCTCGTCGCTCAGCGGGGGAGCGTTGGCGGGAGTGCGCACGTAGTCCCAAACACCGGGTGTCTTGACGTTGAGGGCATCCACCAGCTTGGACAAGGCGTCGTCGCGGTTCTTGCCGAACTGTGCCGAGTTCTCGATTTCCTCGAGGGATACGACGTCGGCGCCGGACTTGGTGATGGCTGTGACGATCTTGCTCTGCTGGCGCTCAAAGTTCTCCGCGTTGGCAGCACCGCGGGCGTTGCAGCCCTCTTTGACCGTGATCGGGTTGCCGTCGCGATCGGTGTAGAAGACACAGCCTGCCAGCTGGTCACCGGTGGTGGGGAAGTAGTTCAGCACGTTGAAGGAGGCCAGTTTGAGGTTGCCACCTACGTCAGCGGGGCCTGTTGGCCTGCTGGCGGTGAAGCTCGCGGGCTGGACGGAGTCAGCGTTGGCCGCTGTCAGGGCGGTCAGTGGCTGGAACTTCCAGGAGTTGTTGCCGTAGCCCAGAATGACGTCGGTCCGGAACTTTGCGGGTGAGCCGACACGGACAGGGTCGGACGTGGTCAGGTACGGAAGTTGCTGGGCCTTGGTGGAGGCGTCCTTCAAGAAATTGGTGGACGCGCCGTCGTCGAGCTTGATACCGCGCAGGGCGTTGTCCGCCACCACAGCGGCGTACTCCGGCGAGCCATAGGTGGCCACCGCAGTGGGCTGCACCAGAGGGGATGTACCGGCTGCGAGGCCGATCTCGCCATACTGGTTCAGGGAGTAGTTGTCCGTCACCGTGAAGTCACCCTGTGGAGCCAGGAGCATGCCCTCCAGGCTTTCCCGCGCGGCCTCGTTGGCA
Source organism: Paenarthrobacter sp. TYUT067 (assembly GCF_023656375.1). NCBI lineage: Bacteria > Bacillati > Actinomycetota > Actinomycetes > Micrococcales > Micrococcaceae > Paenarthrobacter > Paenarthrobacter sp. TYUT067. The sequence continues at coordinate 114,526 of NZ_JAMOIT010000001.1, read as the reverse complement.
GGCAAGGTGAACGGAGTGGACTTGACCTCCGGTGCCGCTTCGGTGAGCTTCTTCAATCCTGCACCCTCAACGGTGAGCTGGGTCTGGTTGGCGAATTCACTGACCACACCGGTGAGTTGGAGGTAGTCGCCGGGTTGGACCGTGGCCGTCGTCGAGGGTGAATAGACGAACAATGCGTCCGACGCCGTCCTGGCCGCCCCCGCGTTGTCCCCGCCGCTCCCGGCGGTTTGGACGTAGTAGCCGTTGAAACCGCCGGTCGCATAGACAGCAGTGACCTTGCCGCTGGTTGTCACGGTGCTGCCCACAAACGGACTGGCCGGGCCGGTTCCCTGGATCTCGGCGATGGCCTTAACCCCGGGCTCGGGCTGGGGGTCGACGGGCGGTGTTCCGCCGCCGTTGGAGGCGGTGGGGGTGATGGTGGCGCTGAGGCTGAAGTCCGCCGCGTTGGAGTCGGTGTCCGCACCATTGATGCGGTTGAGGCTCCTAACGTCCGAGTTGACCGTGGGTGCGGTGGCAACGGCGGTCTCAAAGGTGTTGGACGTGCCGTAGCCCAGAAGGTCAGCGATGGCTGCGTTGCCCGTCACCGACCCCGTTGGAAGGGGAGTGACGGCAGTGGCCTGTTTGGCCAGGACCAGGGTTCCCGTGGTTCCGCTGGGGTTAAGCGTGCCGGTTGCCTGAACATCGGCAGCGGGTAGATCCGGCGCCGTTGATGTGCCGCTATTGGTGGCACCCTTGACCAGGAAGTACCCCTTGGCGGGAATGCTGCCTGTCAATGGGGTGACACCCGTGGGTGCTGCCGTAGCCGTGGCAGACCTGTACTGCAGGGACCATCCGGCCAGGCTGACCGGCGCGTCCGAGGAGTTGTACAGCTCCACGAACTTGTTCTTGAAGGCCGCGCCGTTGCTCCCGCCGCTGAGGTAGGCCTCGTTGATCACCACCGGGGAGGTACCGGCGGCGGCAGGATCGTCCGCTGCCATGGCCGGGAGGGCCGTCAGCGGGGCCGCGAGCAACCCCATTGACAGGACCGTTCCCGCCAAGGATTTCCTATGCATAAATTTCATCCGCTTGAACTTTCATCAGTGAGCTCTGTGGAGCTCCATGAATGGCGCCCACTGTCTTGTGAAGTGGGCGAATGCCGGAAGTTACTCCCGGGTAAAGCTGCCTCGGACCTAGCTGAACACGAACGGATGAATGGAGGGTTGACCCGGGGTCAACAATGGGGGACCGAGCAACGGCCCGGTAGTTCCGCGACTAGCTGGTTTGCCCCAGGTCCTGAATGACCTTGAAGACGGCTCCCGTGGGGTCCGACAAGGTGGCCAGCCGGCCGAAAGGTGTGTCCTCCGCGGGCTGCATGACGGTGGCACCGAGAGCCGTGGCTTGCTCCACGCTGACATTGGTGTCTTCCACCGCGAAATACACGCTCCACATGGAGGGGACCTGTTCGGGCAGGAAACCGGAGGCGTCCATGATGCCTGCATTGGCGTCGTCACCGGCCCCAAGCGTTACGTAACGGAAATCCGGGGTGTCGCTCATGACTGCCGTGTCCCAGCCGAAGACCTTCTGATAGAAGGTGACAGCGGACTCGTAGTCCTTGGCAAGAAGTTCGTGCCAGGCCGGAGCCCCGGCTTCTGCCGCGACCTCGTAGCCTTTCATCTCGCCGAACTGCCAGGCGCCGATGGCGGCGCCCGAGGCATCCCCATACATGGCCATGCTGCCCTGCTCAGGCACCTCCATGGGTTCCAGGAGCACCTGTCCGCCGTTGGCTGCCGCTGCCTCAGTGGTGGCTGCGATGTCATCGGTGCGCAGGTAAGTGGACCAAACGTCCGGCATGGCACCCATGTCCGCCTGCTTCTCCATGATGCCTGCCACCATCCCGCCGTCCTTGAAAGCGGTGATGTAGCCACCGTACTTTTCCTGGTCTCCGGTCTCATAGGTCCAGCCGAAAAGTGCCGTGTAGAAGGCCTTGGCCTTCTCAGTATCGGACGTCATGAGGTCGATCCAGCAAGGGGAACCGGGAGTGATGTCAGGCTTGGGCATAGATGAAGCTCCTGTTGTTACGCCGTGGCAAAAGCTGCGACTGATGTCTGCGATGTGAAGACAGGAAGAACACTATGCGGGGGCTCTGACAGTTTCAATGATCTTCCGGGTGTGGGATCTCAGATCGGCCACCCGGAGGCCGGATTCACGGGCTGCGCTAAGAGTCAGCGACGGCAACAGTGGCAGCTGCAGTCACCATTAGGCCGACCGCAGGTCCATACGCATTGAGTGGTTTCCTCTGCGCGCTGCCGATGAAGACAGCATATGGCGGGGCAAGGCACGGTTGACTAACAACGGCATTGCTCCCAGAACTTACGCAGTCCGCTTTTCCATCCAACGCGGTCCCAGCGGAGACCTCCCCCTGCCCAGCTGGAACACACCGAGGCGCTAATTGGTGATTGACCTAGGCTCATTGATCTACTCGTTGACACGGACCAGCCGAGAAGCGTTAGTCGTAATGGTTCGGTCCCGATAAACACTGCGTTGTATCGCAGGATGGAGTTGAGGACGGCGAAATACTAGTTTGGGTAACCGGCGGCTACTTGTCGGGATTAGGACACCCGTGGTGGTCTGACGAGGTGCCCGCCGCTTGGCCAGATCCAGCAAATGTCAGAGTAAAGGGGCCGAGCGCCCTTGCCTGAACCCTTACTCACCGAAGGGCTGGTTCGAAGGACGTTCTTTGGAGGGTGTCGAACTGAGTCGTGAAGCCAGAGGCAACTACACACACCACGGCCGCCACCATCTTAGGGGACGCAATTGACCTTGAAGATTTCAGCCCGCCGGATCGAAAAGTACGATTTCAACCAGATCAGGTTTGTTTTGGCAGTCGCGAATAAATGATTTGGTGGCATCGTATAGGTAAGAAATTGAACTTCCGCGTGCCACTGCCGACGAGAAATCGACGATGTAGTCCATCATCGGTACAAGGGATTTTCCTGCCACCTTGAAACCGTCCAGCCCCAACAATCCGAAGCCCTGGCTTTGTGCTTTCTGAAGCACTTCGTCGAGAATGGAAAAGTCAATTAGCAGCGTCCGGCCAGAACGGACGGCGGTTGATGGAAATTCCGCCGCAATTCTCTCCTCAAATTGCTCTATTTTTCCCAAGGCGCCTTCCAGGTGGGCTTGAATTTGTCACTTACTTGGACAACTGTACCGTTGACGTCGTTCCTAACAACATAACTGCCGTCAGTGGCGTAATAGGCAGTTGCGGGATCGTCCCTCCTTGCATTGATTGCGGGATCCCACCGCGTGTCACGTGTAATGACCGTGCGTGTGGGCTGATTAATGGCGTTGGAAATTAAATCATTTGACCAACCTCGTCCAGACATCTGGCCCGCAGCTTTAGTTTCCAAAGTATAAGTCAACTCCGCTTTGGTGGCTGTCCCGCCTAGTCCGGCAAAGCCCAGCATAATGAGTGGCCTAGCCTTCTCCGCGAATGCCTGGTTGGCATGGTTAAGGTCCTGCACCCATTGGGGTTTGGTTTGGAGGTTGGCCTCGGCAAGTGCTTTGCCGCGGGCTTCGTTGATCGCGAGCTGCCGGGGGCTCGTCCCGACTTTCATGTCGCCGACACAGTCGAGGGCAGTGTGTCTTGCGCTGATCTGTGGGGCGCTGACGCGGGCAGGTGTAGAGAAGCTGACCTGTTGAATGAAGCGATTGAAGTAGGAGTTAGTGGTTGGTGGTGTGTAGGCGGGTCTGTGGATGGAGTAAGGGGGGAGGGGCGGAGCGGGGAAGAATGCCGGTGTGGTGGCTGGGATAGGCTCCCAGCTTTGCGACGCGGGCAGGTAATCGTAGGAGGTGCCCCCGATGACTCTCACGGGGTCGTAGCCGAGGTTGTCGATGAGGGTTGCGGGGTTGTTGGTGACGTAGGTGTACCTGTTGAGGGTTTGGGGTGCGCTGAGTAGGCCGCGCCATTTGTCTAGCCCCGCCCAGGTCCCGGTGGTGGGGTCGAGGGTGCGGGAGTGGAACTCGTGGGTTCCAAATGTGGGGTTGGTGGGTTGGCCGGTGTAGTTGAGGTCTGAGTCCCGGTGGATGGACACGGCGCTCCACGAATCGAGAGCGCAGTTCCACCTATTGAGAGCCGCATAAGGACGTATCGTGACGCCATAAGTCCAAGGAACCGATTGACCGTCGATTCAAAGGACAGCAATTGGGGGCCTGCCGGTCAACCCGCGGCAAGAACGGGAATGATGGGAACCCCACTACCGGGCGGTGAGGTGGCCCACGGCGCAGCAGGGCCCAGCGATGGGGCAACGAGGCCGACAAAGGGCCCAAAAAAGTAGGACCCCCGGCAGCTTTCGCTAACCGGGGGTCCCGCCTTTGCGGAAGGTAAGGGATTTGAACCCTTGGTACGGGGTTACCGCACACTGGTTTTCAAGACCAGCTCCTTAGGCCGCTCGGACAACCTTCCTCGCCTAGTAGTGTTTCATAGGGAGTTGGCTGTTCCAAAACATCACGTATTCCAGCCCCTGCCCCGGGGTCTGGAGGACAAGCAAGAAACCGGGAGTTCGTCATGAAAGCCGTCTACATCTCAGAGCCGGGCGGGCCCGAAGTCCTCGAAATCCGCGAGGTCCCTTCTCCGGTGCCCGGCGAGGGCGAGGTCCTGATCGACGTCGTGGCCGCGGGACTGAACCGCGCCGATGTCCAGCAGCGCAGAGGGTTCTACCCGCCGCCCCCGGGGGCATCGGAAGTTCCGGGCCTGGAAGTTTCCGGTCGCATAGCCGCCTTCGGCCCCGGCGTCACTAAAGCGTTCTCCGTGGGAGACAAAGTGGTGGCACTGTTGTCTGGTGGCGGCTACGCCCAGCAAGTGGCAGTTCCGGCCGAGCAAGTCCTGCGGGTGCCCGAAGGCGTGGACCTGATAACTGCGGCTTCCCTGCCTGAAGTTGCAGCCACTGTGTATTCGAACCTGATCATGACCGCACAATTGCAACCCGGCGAGACTGTACTCATCCACGGTGCAACGGGCGGCATCGGCACCATGGCCATCCAACTGGCCAAGGCCTATGGCGCGCACGTGGCAACCACGGCCGGCACGGATGAGAAAGTCGGTACAGCCAAGGCCTTCCTCGGCGCCGATATCGCCATCAATTATGCCGAAGAGGACTTCGCTGAAAGTCTCAAGGCACGCAACGGAGGCAAAGGCGCGGACGTTATCCTCGACGTCGTGGGTGCCAAATATCTGCAACAGAACATTGATGCTCTCGCAGACTATGGCCGACTGATCGTCATCGGCCTGCAAGGTGGCGCAAAAGCCGAGATCAACCTCGGGCAACTCCTTAGCAAGAGGGCTGCTGTCATTGGCACAGCGCTGAGGCCGCGACCGGTGGCTGAAAAGGGAATCATCATCTCTGGCGTCCGCGAGTTCGTCTGGCCCATGCTGACCGATGGCAGGATCAGGCCCCTGGTGGCCAAGTCCTTCCCCCTTGAGCAAGTCCAGGAAGCACACCAGTACTTCGACTCCGGCGAGCACGTGGGCAAAGTCCTCCTGCTCCTCTAGTAAGCCCGTTCGCCCGCCGTCCATTCGACCCACTGCAGCGAGGAGCCACATGTCCATCCGGCACAGCCTGCTGGCCCTGCTCCAGGATCAGCCGCGGTACGGTTACGAGCTGCGAGTCGAATTCGAAGACCGCACGGGCGCCGCGTGGCCGTTGAACATCGGCCAGGTCTACACCACCTTGGATAGGCTTGAGCGCGACGGCTTGGTGAGTAAAGACGGCGACGACGGCGGCGGGCACGTCATCTACAGCATCACTGACGCCGGGGCTGGGGAAGTCGAAGCGTGGTTCGCCGGTGCAGTGGACCGGGGCAATCCTCCTCGGAATGAGATTGCCATCAAGTTGGCGCTCGCAGTGACCCTTCCGGGCGTGGACACTTCTGCGGTGATTCAGTCCCAAAGAGAAGTATCTGTCAAGGCCCTGCAAGAGCACACGCAGGCCAGAAAAGCCGTCTCGGCCAATCAGCGGTCCTCGGATACCGCGTGGCTGCTGGTGCTCGATTCCTTGATTTTCCAGGCCGAAGCGGAAGTCCGGTGGTTGGATCTTTGCGAGGCCCGCATGGTGCAAGGCCAGGCAAACGGGGGATCGAGCCAAGCTGCTCCCAAACGGTTGAGCTGACGTCCGGCGCAGGGTAGTGACCGTTCACCGCGTACCTGCAGACGTTTGCCGTGTACGGCCCTATCCTGTCCGTGTCGGTTGTTAAGGTGAGGAGAAGTACCCGACGCAGCGGCCCCCACCGCACCATCCGTCACCGCAGCAGTTCTCAAGGAGGAGATATGGGCAAGATTTCTGACCAATCCAAGCTTGCGGAAGGATTGGATCCCACGCTGCCTCCTCCGGCTGTGGAGGACTCCGTGCGTGAAGCGGAGGAACGTAAGTGGACCCCGGTCAAGATTGGTCTCTGGATTGCCATCTCGCTGCTGGGAGCGGTGGCGTGGTTCATGCTCGCACTGGTGCGCGGCGAAACCGTCAATGCCATCTGGTTCGTTTTCGCGGCCGTTTGCACCTACTTGATCGGCTACCGCTTCTACTCCAAGGTCATTGAGCGCTACTTGCTCAAGCCGGATGACCGCCGCGCTACTCCTGCTGAGTACAAGGCTGATGGCAAGGACTACGTCCGCACTGACAGGAACGTGCTGTTCGGGCACCACTTCGCCGCCATTGCCGGTGCCGGACCGCTGGTTGGACCTGTCATTGCGGCTCAGATGGGCTACCTTCCCGGCACTATCTGGATCATCATCGGCGTCGTTCTCGCCGGCGCCGTGCAGGACTACCTGGTCATGTTCTTCTCTATGCGCCGTGGTGGCCGTTCACTTGGCCAGATGGCGCGGGAGGAACTCGGCGTCATCGGCGGTACGGCAGCCCTAGTGGCCACGCTGCTGATCATGATCATCATTGTGGCCATCCTTGCTTTGGTAGTGGTCAATGCCCTGGGTGAAAGTCCTTGGGGCGTGTTCTCTGTGGGCATGACCATCCCCATCGCGCTTTTCATGGGCGTCTATCTTCGGTTCATCCGGCCGGGGAAGGTGATGGAGGTATCCATCATCGGCTTCGTGCTCCTGATGGCAGCCATCATCGGAGGCGGCGCTGTTGCCGGTACCGAGTGGGGTGCAGCCTTCTTCCACTTGGACAAGGTCACCATTGCCTGGGGCATCATCATTTACGGTTTCATCGCCGCAATCCTGCCCGTCTGGCTGCTCCTGGCTCCGCGCGACTATCTCTCCACCTTCATGAAGATCGGCGTGATCGTGATGCTCGCGCTCGCCATCATTGTGGTGCGGCCGGAGATCACAGTCCCGGCGTTCAGCGAGTTCGCCAGCCGGGAAAACGGCCCGGTCTTCTCCGGGGCGTTGTTCCCCTTCCTGTTCGTCACCATCGCCTGTGGCGCCCTGTCCGGCTTTCACGCCCTGATCTCCTCGGGTACCACCCCCAAGCTGATCGAGAAGGAACGGCAGACCCGCTTTATCGGCTACGGCGGCATGCTGATGGAATCCTTCGTGGCCATTATGGCTTTGGTAGCCGCGATCTCGATCGACCGTGGCATCTACTTCGCCATGAACGCACCCCTGGCACTCACCGGCGGCACCGTGGAATCTGCGGCGCAATGGGTCAACAGCCTTGGCTTGGCCAACGTCAACATCACCCCGGACGTGCTGGCCCAGACTGCCAAGGACGTGGGCGAGGAGAGCATCATTTCCCGTTCGGGCGGCGCTCCCACCTTGGCTGTCGGTTTGGCCCACATCATGCAGCAGTTCATCGGCGGACCCGGAATGATGGCTTTCTGGTACCACTTCGCCATCATGTTCGAAGCACTGTTCATCCTCACCGCCGTGGACGCAGGAACCCGCGTCGCCCGGTTCATGCTTCAGGATTCCATCGGCAACTTCATTCCCAAGTTCAAGGAAGCCTCATGGCGTCCTGGTGCCTGGCTGTGCACTGCCATCATGGTGGGTGCGTGGGGTGCCGTGCTCCTCATGGGCGTCACTGATCCGCTGGGTGGCATCAACACGCTGTTCCCGCTCTTCGGCATCGCCAACCAGTTGCTGGCAGCCATTGCACTGGCTGTGTGCCTTGCCATCACTGCAAAGCGTGGAGTGTTCAAATGGCTGTGGATCGTAGCTGTTCCGCTGACTTTTGCAGCTGTTGTGACCATCACCGCCAGCTTCCACAAGATTTTCTCGCCGGTCCCGGCCGTGGGTTACTTCGCCAACAACCAGGCGTTCTCCAAGGCATTGGCTGATGGAAAGACGGAGTTCGGCACTGCCAAGACCGTCGCCGCGATGGAAGCCGTGGTCCGCAACACCATGATCCAAGGCGTACTTTCGGTCATCTTCGTGACGTTGAGCATCATCGTGATCGTCGCCGCCCTCCTGGCAACCGTCAAGGCAATCCGCGCGGGTGGCGGCCAGGATCATGAAGACCCGGCGGTGCCGTCCAAGGTGTACGCACCGGCGGGGTTGTTCCCCACTCCTGCCGAGAAAAAGTTGCTCGCAGAGTGGAACGCCCTGCCTGCGGAGAAACGGACGCAGAAGGCCGGCCACCACTGATGAACAACACAACTGCTGAAGAACGCCGCTGATGAACACCGTAGTGAAGGGTCTCCGCGGCTTCGCCACCTATATGGGCTCGCTCATGGGTGCTGACGCGTACCGGAAGTACCTTGAGCATTTCGAAGCAAGCGGCCATTCCGGGCCCGCCATGACTGAACGCGAGTTCTGGCGGGACCGGATGGACCGGCAGGACAGCAACCCGCAGGGCAGGTGCTGCTGAGGCGGCGGCCGGAACGAGGTTTCGCTACGAACGAAGTCCAAAATCGGGGCTGGGACAGAAGTTCGCGTGAAGCGCGTGAGAGTATGAACGGATGAGCGATCTGAACAACATTCAGCCCACGGATGAGGCTTCGGACGACACCCCTGTGGAGGGAACCACGCTGGACGAGGGCCTTGAGAAGCCCGCCGGACAGGAGCCTTTTACGGAAGGGGTGGCCAAGGATGCCAAACCCAAGGGAGGTAGCCTTCACGATCTTGTGGACGAGCCCGCCAAGGTGATGCGGATCGGCACTATGGTCCGCCAGCTCCTGGAGGAAGTGAAAGCCGCACCATTGGACGACGCTGCCCGCAATCGCCTTGCCGAGATTCACGAGCGGTCCATCAAGGAACTTGAGGATGGGCTGGCTCCGGAACTCATTGAGGAACTGGAGCGAATCAGCTTGCCTTTCCCTGACGATAAAGCGCCCTCCGATGCGGAGCTTCGCATCGCGCAGGCACAACTCGTTGGTTGGCTGGAGGGCTTGTTCCATGGCATTCAGGCGGCAATTGCGGCGCAGCAAGCGGCCAAGGAACACGCTGCAGCGCAGATGCAGCTCCGTCAACTCCCGCCGGGAACTGTCATCGCACCGGGCATTGTGATCGGCGAAAACGGCCAACCGCAGCGGGCTGCCGCACAGGGTGCTGGCGGCGCTGCTCCGCAAGGCCGACCGGAAGACCCCGACCACGGTCCGGGTCAGTACCTCTGAGTTCGCACGTGGGTTTCTTTGGGGCCGTCCGTCAAGGACGGAAAGACGATGTGGAGCTTGGCAAGGGCTTGTGGCGCCGCGCCCATGACCGTTTCCATCGGGGACTGGACCGGTACCACCAGGTCCTTGAGGGTGTTGATGATGAGCAGCTCTATAACGAGCTGGTGGAGATAGCCAACGAGCTTGCCGAATTGTCGGTACGGGTGAGGACTATCTGTGTCGAGGCCCAGAAGCGGTCCCCGAGTGATGGTCTGGATGTCCCGGGAGCACTAGCGGGAGTCCACCGCGCCCTGTCCAAGGCAGGAAATTCGTTGGCCACTACGGCTGAGGCTGCGGCGATGTTGAGGTTGGCCGTGGGGCCCGTCCCTGTTGGCGCGTTGTCGGTTCGGCGCCGGGCGGAGTCGGTATTCGAGCAGGTAGCCGACGCTGAGCGCCAACTCGGAGATTGACCCTCACATCCCAATGGGGCGCGTGCGCAACTACCGGCGTGCGCTTCTATTCCCTGCGCGCAAGAAGTTAAGCGCATAGCTTATCTGCGTAATATTCGGCGCTTTTGATAACCGCGGGCTGGCAGGATGGCAGGCATGACTTCGTCACCAACACTTACTTTCAACGACGGCAACACCATCCCCCAGCTCGGCTACGGGGTGTGGCAAGTTGAAGACGATGTAGCCGAAAAGGTGGTGCGCCAGGCTTTTGAAGCCGGGTTCCGCCACATCGATACCGCCAAGATCTACGGCAACGAGGCAGGCGTCGGCCGCGCCATTGCATCCTCCGGTCTTTCTGCCGAGGAAATCTTCATCACCACCAAGTTGTGGAACGCGGACCAGGGCTACGAATCCACTCTCGCTGCCTTTGAGGAGTCCATGGACCGCCTCGGCCTGGAGACCCTGGACCTGTACCTGATCCACTGGCAGCAGCCCAAGCAGGAAAAGTACGTTGACACCTGGAAGGCCCTCATCGAGCTGAAAAAGCGCGGCCGGGTCAAGTCCATCGGTGTTTCCAACTTCACCAAGGAAGGCCTGCAGCACATCATCGATGAGACCGGTGTTGTTCCGGCCATCAACCAGGTGGAGCTCCACCCGTTCTTCAACCAGGCTGATCTGCGCGAATTCAACGCGTCCAAGGGAATCCTGACTCAGGCCTGGTCGCCGCTGGGCCAAGGCGGCGAGCTACTTGAAAGCGCTACCGTGGCTGAGATCGCCGCCAAGCATGACGCCACACCGGCTCAGGTGGTCATCGCCTGGCACCTGGCCATCGGCAACGTGGTGATCCCCAAGTCCGTCACGGAGTCCCGCATCCAGGAGAACTTCGCGGCCCTCAACGTCACGCTGGACGCTACCGACGTGGAGGCCATCAACGGCCTGGACCGTGGTGCTGAAGGCCGCATCGGCCCGGACCCGGCAGTCTCCGACTTCGCCTAAACGCGAAGTCTCACTTTGGTGCCCCGTACCCTTCATGGGTGCGGGGCACCTGCCTTTAACGCTCGTCAACGCCACTCGCGTCCGCGACGCGTCGCCGCCGGTGTCCGTGATGAAATTGAGCGACGCAGACGGACGGAGTTGGCATGGTGGTGTTTGACGCATTGGAGCGGCAGATTGTGGCTGCCCTGCAACTGGATCCGCGCTGCCCGTGGCGGAAGATTGCCGCCGTCCTGGGAGAAGCCGAACGAACTGTTGCCCGCAGGGGATCGCAGTTGCTGGAATCCGGTGCGGTGGCTGTGGTGGGCATCCGGCCCAAGCCGTCGGTAGTGCTGGTGGAAATGCGGTGCATGCCCGGGACGGTACGTGCCGCAGTTCACGCACTCTCGCAACGCTCCGACACCACTTTCGTTTACACCACCACCGGCACCGGTGACTGTGTAGCTGAGGTACTCACTGAACCCTCTCGCATGGCGGAGGTCCTCTCTGACGAGCTGCCGGCCACGCTTGGCTTGCGCGATTCCACCAGCTACCCCGTGCTTCGGTATTTCCGGACCATCCGCGGTTGGCGGCCGGAGATTCTCACCGCCGACAAAGCGGAGGCACTCCGCTCCACCTTCACCCAGGATTCGGGTGCCTTGGTGCCGCGGCAGGATTTGAGTCGCCAGGACAACGAACTCGTGGACGCGCTGTGTGCCGATGGCCGGATGAGTTTTGAGGCTTTAGGCCGCCGGGTGGGCGTTTCAGAGGCAACTGCCCGCCGCCGCAGCGAATGGTTGCTTGCCAACAACCAGGTCCACTTGCGGGCCATCGTAGAGCCCGCTTCCTTTGGCCTTGGCGTTGAAGCGCTGCTGTGGATCCGTGCCTCGCCGCAACATGTTGAACACGTGGGGAAGAGCTTGGCTGAGCTTCCCACGGTTCGCTATGCCGCTGCGATCGCAGGCAATTACCAGATCATGGCGGACGTGACCGTGGAGGACATGGCTGCGCTCTACCGCTTCATCACCACCTCGGAGTGGGCACAAAACGCCGCTGGCGTGGATGTTTCGATCCTCCTTGATGCGAGGAAGCGCGGTGGCAGGGTCATGCGCTCACAGTCGTGAGCGGCTTGTGGCCGGCCGAGACAACAGGGGCGACGGCGGCGTACCCCGTCTGCTGCTCGAACGCGCGGCCATAGCGAAGCAACTGCATGTCCGTGAAATGGTTGCTGGCGAGCTGCAGGCCGATAGGTAGTCCGGCAGAGCTGAATCCCGCGGGAACACTGAGCACAGGCAGGCCGGTTGCGGACAGGAGGCAGGCTGATCGCATCCAATCCAAGTACGTCTCCGAGGCCGTCCCGGCAATGTCCGCGGGGTACCGCAGCGTTGCGTCAAAGGGGAGAACCTGGGCGCAGGGGCTGGCGAAAAGATCGTACCGTCCAAAGAAGTCCTGAACACTCAATTCCAGCCGGGTCCGGGCGGCCGCGGTCTCAATGACATCCCGCGCCGTCAGCGCGAACCCCTTCTCAACGTTCCAGTGGACTTCAGGCTTGATGACGTCACCGGCACGCTCCAGGATCGGTCCGAGGCCGGCGGCGAAGTCCAGGGCTCGGGTATTGCCGAACACCAGGTCCGCTTCGCTGAAATCCGGGGTGGCTTCCTCCACAATCGCTCCGAGATCTTCGAAGATGGCCAGTTGCCGCTCAAGATGATCCACGATCTCCGGGTCCACCGGGACCCCGATCCCGAAGTCGCGGGACCACCCGATTCGCACACCGCGCATGTCGGTTTCCAAGGTGGATCGGAATACCTCCGGGTCCAGGCCGGCCGGATGCGGAACGCGGGGATCCTTTCCCGCCGTGACGGACATGAACAGGGCAATGTCCTCCACGCTCCGGGCCATGGGCCCTGTCCTCCCCAGCCACGCGTAGGCGTTGACGTCGGACGGCATGGGGATGACCGCCGTCGACGGCCTGAAACCCACCACGTTGCAGAAGGAGGCCGGAATGCGGAGTGATCCGCCCATGTCGCTGCCGTCGCCGATGCTCTGGACGCGGGATGCGACGACGGCGGCCACTCCGCCGCTGCTGCCGCCGGCGCTCAATGTTGGCGCGTAGGGGTTGGTGGTGGTTCCGAAGAGCTCGTTGAACGTGTGGGAGCCGGCGCCGAACTCGGGGACGTTCGACTTTCCGGTGCTGACCACGCCGGCTGCCTTCAGGCGCGCAATGATGAGGTCATCGGCGTCGGGGATGAAGTCACGCAAGGCCAGTGAGCCCTGGGTGGTGCGCATCCCGGCTGTGTTGTTGGTGTCCTTGTGGGTCATGGGAATCCCATGAAGGGGTGGCAGTTCCGCTCCGGATGCTGTGAGCTGGTCTGCCCGGTGTGCCAGGGCATGTGCACCTTCAGCGTCGAGGGTGACCACTGCGTTGACTACGGGATTAATCTCGGCAATGCGCTCCAGGTGTTCGGTCAACGCTTCGCGCGCCGAGACTTCCTTCCGGCGAATGGCTGCGGAAAGTTCGACGGCGGACAGCTCGCCAAGGGTGTCAGACATGGTGCTCCTTTGCTGGATTGCTACTGCCTGAAAGTGTGCCGGGTCACTTTGACGGGGGGAAGCCCCGAATCAACCAATGGCAAGCTTTGAACAATTCGGCCACTTCTGAGGCTGATTCCGTCAGCTATTGTGTGTGATCCGGCTCATAGCAGAGGGTGTTGGTAACCCACTGGCCGATCTGGTCGATGGGTAAGGATTTGCCCCACGGCACCACATACCGCACAGCGTCGTCCGGATGTTGGCTTGCCGGGGGCCAACACCTGGGAGGTTCCCATGCACCAACCCCTGGCTCTTCAACCGCTAGCACCCACCGACTCCACCGACATCATGGCAATTGCCAACAATCCCGTCCTCTGGATCTGCGTGGCCGGCGTCTTTGGCGTCATCATCATCCAATCGGTCATCTTCATGAAGGCAGCCCGACGCGCTGCTCCCTCAGTGGACATGAGTGTGCAAGACATCAGGACCTCGTTCCGCTCAGGCGCTGTCTCGGCCATCGGTCCCTCCCTGGCGGTATCGCTGGTGGCCATTGCTTTGCTGGGTCTCTTCGGGGCACCGGCTGTGTTGTCCCGGATCGGCCTGATCGGCTCGGCTGCCTACGATGTTTCGGCCGCGGGCATCGCAGCAGGTTCCATGGGAGCCAAGCTCGGCGATGCCAGCTACACGCAAAGTGTCTTCGCGGTGGCGTTCTTTGCCATGAGCATCGGCGGGGCGATGTGGATGCTCGCTACCTTGATCCTGACGCCTCTGCTGCGCAAGGGTGACGCCAAGATCCGCTCGGTGAATCCAGCAGCCATGGCGATCGTCCCTGCGGCGGCCTTGATCGGTGCCTTCTCCTGCCTGGGTCTCACAGAGCTGCCCAAATCTGGAATCCATGTGCTGTCCTTCGCAGTCTCCGCAGCGGTCATGGGCACGTGCCTGTTGCTGGCCAAGAAAATCGGCAAGAGCTGGTTGCGGGAATGGGGGCTCGGAATCTCGATCGTCATTGGCCTCAGTGCCGCCTACCTGGCCGTCAGCGCCTAAGCCGCCTGCCGACGTCGTCATTCTTTAGGTCCGAAAGGAACACCCCATGTCTTCCATCACTTCTGCTCCAACCGCCAACAACACCGCCATGGCGGACTTCAGCCGCACCACGTCCCGCTGGGGCCAGATCACCATGATCGCAGGCCTCCTGGTTTCCGTGGCGGGTCCGCTGTACCTGGTTTTCGCTACCGGGCTGGATATTGCACCCGCCCAGCTGTGGATCGCCTTCGCGGCAGTAGCCGCAACATTCGGCATCATCTGGATCGTCGAGCCGCTCACGTACTACCCGATCCTGGGCCCGGCAGCGATGTACCAAGCGTTCATGATCGGCAACATTTCCAACAAGCTCCTGCCGGCGGCACTGATCGCCCAAACCAACATCGGCGCAAAGCCGGGCAGCAAGCGGGCGGAACTTGCCGCCGTCGTTGCTATCTGCGGCGCAGCGGTAGTCCACTTGGTCTCCTTGGCGATCTTCGTCGGTCTCTTGGGCAGCTGGCTCATCAGCGTCATCCCGCCGTCGGTGCTGCTCGTCACCCGGCTGTACGTGCTGCCCACCGTCCTGGGAGCCGTACTGGTGCAGGCCATCGTTTCCATGAAGCAGCCCCGCACTACTGTGTTCGCCTTGTTGATCTCGGCCGTGGTCGTGTTCGTCGTGCTTCCGCTGGTGCCTTCGCTCGCCATGGTGTCCACCGCTATCGCTGTGCTGGGCACCATCCTGCTGGCATGGTTCTTCCGCGGTAAGTCCACCATTGCCGAGGCGAAGCCTATCCACATCGAGTAGCAACGCCCGGAACAAGCCCGCATCCACCAGGAAGACAGGACCCATGACGTCAACAGCTACCGCCCTCCAGCTCGATACCAGCCAGACCGCCAAACTACATGCCTTGTACCGGCACCTTCACGCACATCCGGAACTCTCCATGCAGGAGTTCGCCACAGCTACCCTGATCGAGGAGCAACTGGACGGCCTGGGCATTGAGCATTTCCGCTGCGGCGGCACCGGGGTGGTGGGAATCCTGCGAAACGGCGACGGACCCGTGGTGGCCTTCCGCGCCGATTCCGATGGCTTGCCCATCGAGGAAGCTACCGGCTTGGACTACGCCAGCAGGGATACAGGCACACTGCCGGACGGCACGGTAGTCCCGGTCATGCACGGCTGTGGCCATGACACCCACGTGGCCAGCCTGCTGGGCGCCGCCGAACTGCTTGCGGGCAACCGGGATGCCTGGTCAGGAACGCTGGTGTTGATCTTCCAACCCGGCGAGGAGACTGCCGCCGGTGCCTTGGCAATGCTCGACGACGGGCTGTGGGATAGAGCGCCGCGGCCGGAAGTGATCTTCGGGCAGCATGTCATGCCCCGCCCGGTAGGTACGGTTGCGATTTCCAGTGGGCCGGTAGCCGCCATGGCGGATTCGCTCAGGGTCACGGTTCACGGCCAGCAGTCCCATGGCTCCCAGCCACAGGATTCCATCGACCCCATCGTGATGGCCGCCCACATGGTCACGCGGTTGCAGGGGATTGTGTCCCGCGAGTTGGACCCGCGGAAGTCCGCCGTCGTGACGGTGGGGACATTCCATGCGGGCCTCAAGGAAAACATCATCCCGGCGTTGGCCGAGTTCACCCTCAATATCCGAACATTCGACGAGGATGTCCGCGGCCAGGTCCTCGCCGCCGTTCGACGCATCATCGAGGCCGAAGCCGCCGCCTCCGGGGCGCCGCGGCCGGATATCGAGGAGATGTACCGCTTCCCGCAATGTTTCAACGATCCCGACGCCGTTCCGTCCGTTGTTGAGGCCATGCGGCTTGCGTTGGGGGATGAGGCCGTCGAAATCACCCCACCGATGATGGGCAGCGAGGACTTTGGGCACCTGGGCACCGCCATCGGAGTGCCGTCCGTGTTCTGGATGTTCGGTGGCGCACCGCTGGACGGACATGAAGGGCCTGGTCCCATCCCCGTCAACCATTCGCCGTTCTTCGCTCTCGAGCTGGAAGGTTCGCTGGCCGGGGGAGTCTCCGCCGCCGTCGCCGTGTTGATGTCCCGGCTGGGCCACTAACATCCGGGTCGGCCCTAGGATGTTGCCCATGGGGGAAATTGAAGATCTTTTTGGTGGGCCTGCATCTGGATTGTCAGCACCGCTTTCCAACAAAGCCGTGCTGAAAGGACAGACGGCGCTGTCTCGACGGAGTGCTCAATATAGGCCAGCGGCGGAGGACGCAGCCCCGGTCAAGCACCTTGCCGGGTACGCGCCCTTCGTGGCGTTCTGCGCAAGCAGAGGAGTTCCCGCAGGGCAGCTTGCCTCCGACGTGAGCGCGTTGCTGGCATTCCTGCGCACCAACATAGACGGCATCCCGGGCGACCCTGGCCTCAATGAAGCCGCCACCATCTTCGTTGGAAACGTCATTGCGGCCATGCGGCCGGAAGCGCACTGGACAGTGATGGCGGACGGATCCCGCGAAGTAGGCGACCGCGACATGATGATCACGGTGGACCGCTTGATGGACGGTCTGGGGGAGGCCGACGACGGGATGGTGGCCGGCCTCCTCACGCACCTTACGGAGTGGGCGGCCGACGAGCCGGACGGCCCCGCGCTCCCCGAATTGCGGCCGGTTCCCAGTGGGCAATTCCGTGAACCTTTTGTGCGGCCGGAGCTGCCCTCACGTGACTATCGCAATGCTGACGGCGAAGCGATCGGATACGGGAACCGATGGGGCGCAGATAGCCCACCTGAGGACTCCTACAGCGTGGAAACTCACAGGGAACGGTTTGAAGGGCTCCATACGGTGGCCCGGGCGTTGGTTGAGTATCTGGAGAGCGAGTACGACGTCGATGTCAGCTGGGATCCGGCGCACGCGGCGGATGCGGCCATGAACATCGCTGAGGTGATCGACGTCGCGCGGCTGACCCCTCGGGACCCGCTCGCCGCTCCGCTGACGTTCGTGGTGACCTGTTCTCCGGGGGTGGTGCTCCACGCCGGTGCGCTGCACAACTTTGCGTTCCCTATCTGCGGTTGCGATGCTTGTGACGAGACCGCCGAGAGCGAAGCGTCCCGCATGGAGGAGCTGGTCCTTGGCGTTGCAGCAGGCGGCTACGGCGAACGCTACCCCGTGGGCCGGAAGCGGTGGGCGGAGTATGCGCTCTTCGCTGCTGATGGATCCGGCAACCGTAGCGGGCGTGGCCCCGTGGGAGCCACGCCCGCTCAACTAGCCGCCGCTGAGGAGCGACTCCAAGCCGTCCCGGATGGGTGGAGGCCATGGTCACTCAGGAGGGGCGGAACGTCTACTCGAGTTTCGGCGCCAGGACCCGCCTAGCTGTGCCGCCGTTCAGTAGGTCCTGGGCGCGGACCGCGATGAGCTCGGACAGGAAGCCGAGGGACTCAGGTGGCGCTGTTTCCGCCGCCGCTGCCGCCACCCTCTCCAGTGTTGAAGCCACTGTCTGACGGGCATCGTCGTCGTCCATGCCCCAGGCTGCCCCTTCGGCGACCAGATGTTCCAAGGTGATGTAGCCCAGCCGGATCTGGCCGCTGACGGCGTGCCCGGCAAGGCCGCTCGGCTGGTACAGCAGCAGGGTGGGCGCAACGTCATAGAGCGGAGCCAGCAGCACTTCTCCACCGTCGCGCAGCATGAGGGAGTAATTTTTGGAGTGTGCATCGCCGTTGCCGATCAGCAGGTTGAACGTCACGGCGCGCAACAGGTCACGGCGAAACGCGGCCTCGTCGCGGGTGTGCGGCGCCGCGGCGTTGACCAGCCGGGTCAGGCGCGAGGGCGGTGCGGTGGTGCCTTCGTACTTCGCTTCACTGGCCAGGGCCAAGGCTTGGGTGAAGTCTTCCTGGTGCAACCGGCTGCCCTCGCCTGTGCGGTCGAAGCGCTCCACGATGATGGCCCGACGGGATCCGAAGCTTTCCAGATGGGCTTTGGCCGCGGGAAGCCCTGCCGCGGCTGCTGTCCGCAAAGCCCAGTCCTCGGCGGGGAGCAGCTCCGGGATGGTGGACTCGAGTGGTTCGGGCTTGATGATGTGGGTCGACACCGAACCACTGCCTGGCCAGGCCCAGCCGTCGCCATGTTGGGAAAGCAGCACCTTGGACTGGACGCCGCCCAAGGACGCAGTGACCAGGAAATGCTCCGGCAGGTCCCACGTAGGCAGGGATTCGACCACGTTGATGACCTCTTCTGCGGTCATGGGCGCTGCAGCGTCCTCCCGGGCGGGGGGTTCCCCTGGCGGCAGGACTTGGACGGCCCCGGCGCAGTCGGCGCCCAGGACGCGGAGCAGCCCAAAAGCGTCCGGGACGGTGACACCGTGTTCTTTGGCCAGGTTGGAACGGACCTGGCCTTCGGGCAGGAGACCGTCAAAGAAGTTGTAGACTTCCACCCCGTCCAAGCGCTTTCTGGTCAGCGGCAGGGACAGTGATAGCAGGATGGACCCGGCACCGTAGGCGGCCAGCACCTGCGGGGCGTACTGGAAGGACAGCTTGAGGCCGTTGCCGCGCAGCTCACCGATTCGGTCCCCGCGCAGGTACACATCAAGGGTCTTGCGGGGGCTCATGGCCGAACCTGCAGCTTCGAAAAGCGCGGCACCAGGGCCACGTCGCGGCCCACGGCCCTGATGGCTTGCATAGCCACGACCATGGAGACTGCTTCGCCGGCTTCAAGGCGCACGATGGTGCCGCGGGTGACGCCCAGTCTCACGGCAAGCTCGTGCTGGGTGAGTGCGGCCTCTTTGCGTGCCTCAGCGATGGATCGCCCTAGGGAGGCGGCGTCGACGGCCCGGTAAAACGGTGTCAACTCATCGGAATGTTCCATATAACGATCATACGGCTCAACACTCCAAATGTCCTATATTTTGAACAATTCAATGACTTGGGCGAATGTTCGATATTTCCATCACAAGTAAGCGTGGACGGCTCTGTCCTAGGCCTCGGAAACGAAAAGCCCCGCCGGTTCAACGAGCCGGCGGGGCTTTTTTCTCTGAGCTTCCTATCAGAATCGAACTGATGACCTTTTCATTACGAGGGAGAACCAATAGCCTTTCAAGCAAAGGGATCCGAACTCTGCAGGTGTCGAAAAAGTGACGACCCTACTTCCAGTTCATCTCTTCCAAGGCTCGGTTCAGACGTTCGGCGCTGTCCTGGAGATCGTGATCAAAAAGGCCAGCATAGGTATCCAGCGTCATCGTAGCGCTCGCATGCCCGGCGATTCGCTGGACAACCTTGACATTGGCGCCTGAGCTGATGGCTAGGCTGACAGCTGTGTGGCGCAGGTCGTGAAATGTTGGGCGGGGAAAGTCTGGATCTTGAGCCCGGACGCGCGCAATGGCCGGCGAGTAATGACGCTTGGTCCAGGTGCCGTTGTGGAGCGCCCCTCCTCGCCCGCCGCTGAATACCCGTGTTTCAGGGGACGCGGATCCGATAGTTGCTGCAAGACGTTCGGCCACAACCTTCGGCAAAGGCACAGCCCGGGTTTCCCCGCTCTTGGTGGGGCCGAGGACCAGATGCCCTCCAATCTCGGAGAAGGCCTTGCCCACAGTCAAGCTGGGCTTCGCGCCCAACTTGAGGTCACCATGGGTAAGGGCCGTGATCTCACCCCACCGGAGGCCGCACGTTCCGGCAAGCATGACCATGAGTTCAAAGCCTTCGCATGCTGTGGCAAGCGCCGCGAGTTGAGGCATCGTCAGATACACGTGCGTACGCTGCCTGACCCGTGCCGGTATGTAATCTGTCTGGCCTAGGGCATCCTTCGCCGGGTTGGCTGATAGCAGGCGTCGTTTGACGGCGTGGTTCATGAGCCGCCCGAAGTACAGGCCTACTTCGCGCCTTGTGGTGACACCAGCAAGCTTCCCGTCCCGGCCCTTGAGGCTGACGACCCATGCCGCAACATCGTCGTATCGCACCTGGTTGATTGGCGTCGACTCCCAGCGCGGAGCCACGTAGTTCTCATAACAGCGCTTGTAGTTGTCCACAGTCTTGGGGCTCGCCGGCTTGCGGCCAGTTGCGCCTATTGTGGAAATCCTTTGGATCCACTCCTGATAGAGGCCATCGACGGTGAGCTTGGTCGCTGCCTTGGGGTCGATGTACGTGCCGCTTCGGACGGCGCGCGTCATCTCGTGCCAATGATCCTCGGCCTCCCTCTTGGTGAAGAAGCGTTTGCGGTGCCGACGTCCATCTGGGGTGGTCCAGTCTGCTTGCCAGCGCTTCCTGCCGCTGGAGAGCTTAGTGACGGCCATCGGAAGTGTCCTTGCGTTTGCGCATGGTCGACCAGATTTCATTCGATTGTTTGAAGTAGGACGGCGCAATCCGCGAGTTGCGGCCCCGGCCTTCGAGGATTCCTTTGGCTCGAGCTCGCCGCAGTCTGGCCGACCACGTGTCCACACTCTCCCCGGTCCACTCGGCAAGTCTCTTGATCGGTTCCACCGAGCAGGAACCTAATGCGACATAGGCACACGAGACATGGACGTAGTCGGCTTCCGACTCGACGCGGGCCGGTAGCGGAGTTATTTCATCTTTGATGGAAGCCACCGATAGTTGCTCGTGACGGTCACGCATGAGAGCCCGCGCGTGTGCCATGGGAATCGAACGCAAAAGGGTCGTGGTGATTCCGTCCAGCGGGGCAGCGTGTTGAGAGGACCCCCCGGCAACAACCTCTGTGCCGAAATGCTCGGCGTCGAATTCGATCTTCAACTCGTGGGGCTCACGGAAACTGCCCATTGGATGGTCGACGACCCAGCTGATCTCGACCAGAAGGTTGTCTACACGGTAGCGTCCGAACAGCCGTTGGAGCTCGATGCCGTCCCGGATGCATAGGTCCTCATCCGGCCCGGCATTCTGGCCCAGGAACTTGACGTTTGGACCCAGCGGTGGCAGCTGGCGAAGGTTCATGCCCGAAGGATAACACAGGTCGCCTGGCAGAGCGACTGTTCTTTTTATCCCTTTTTCCAGGGGTTAGGCCGTTAACGTAATCAATAACACCGAAGGCACCATCAGAGTTCGTCCTGAGCCTTCGTTGTTCTACACAGCTAAGTTGCCAATCAAATTGTACTTTTCCGGGAGGAAATCTTGAACAGCCACTACTCGACCGAACCCCACTACGCGTCGGATCCCGTTCTGCCGTCATCGCCCTACATGACGAGGAAGCAGGTGGCGGCCTATCTCAATGTCTCCGAGAAGTGGCTGGCGCAGTCCGGCCGGGCGACCGGTCCCCGCTTCCACAAGTTCGGCTCCCAATGCCGCTACTTGCGTGACGACGTCCTGAACTGGGCACGTCAGCAGAGGGCAACGCGTTAGCTGGCAGATTTCCCAGCACGAGCAACGGTGAACGGCTCACCTGAACCTCACCCAATTTCGCCGTTTCTGCATCACAGCCGCAGGCATTCGCGCCCGGTCCGGGCGCACGGCACAAATAACCCGAGTCCCACGAGACACACCCATTCATTTAGGAGATGCATGTACCCATTCACCGCCACGCACCGTTCGTGGCCGAGTTTTTCCTCGATCCTCACGGGTCCCGGTTTCGTCAGCGGAGTTGGTGGCAAGTGAGCTTCGGAGTGAATACGTACAGGGATAACTGGATTCAGGCCGTCAACGGCGACTTCACTGTGAGCACCAGGGCGTGCGCGGTGGCGGCCGCAGTCGGGCGCTCCATGGGTATCGGGCGCATTGCCACCAGGAACTGGCAGAAGCTGAATTCACTGCTCGGACGCGAGTGCAGGGATGATGTTGTCCTTGCCGGAATTGCCGAACTTCAGTCCGCGGGGTACCTGGAGAGGTACTTCGGGAGCGACTATCGCTACTCCGCCGGATGGCGGCTGACCCTTCCTGGGGAGGTCGGGTGACGACTCCGATTCGGGGAATTCCTTCGCGGCCACTGCAGTACGCGACGGCGATTAGTAACTCGGACCTTCCCACGACAACACGGACCGTGTGCTGGGCGATTGCCAGTTTCGCCAACAACACAACGGGCAGGGCCATTCCGTCACTGAGGGCCCTTTCCAAGGCTACTGGGCTCTCGAAGGCTACCATTTCGAGGCACACAATTCTTGCCGAATCCAGGGGCTACCTTCTCAAGCAGCAGCGGTTCGACAACTCCATGGCGTACGTCATTGCAACGCCTGTCGCAGATGGGCCGGAGCCCAGCGTAACGGCCAAGAGTGGCGAACCCGAGATGCATTCGGACGCCTGGTTTCGGTCTATTCATGGGCTTGACGAAGCATCTGAAGAGCCGTAGGCAACGCGTGCAGGGTTTTTGGGTAGGTGCTCCAGGCCGCACTGGGTGCTGATCCTCCTGCAGGTACCTACCTCACAATGGTCGAGGTATCCCTACCTCGCACAGACACGAGGAGGTACCCGGACCAAACCGTTCCCTAACAACCTCAGGGTAACTACCTCAGAGTAGAACTACCTCAGTAGTTCTACTTTTATGGGACTACCTCAGTTCAACTACCTCAGCAACACACGCCGCGCCTTCACCAGCCAAGCGCAGGCGACGCCCTTGCCCCGAAAGGCGCGGGCGTTGCCTGTAGCTGGTGAGGGCGGCCCGGCGTTCCGGCCCTCAGAGGGGCCGGGACCGTGAATTCCAATCCTCCTGCTCAGGCAGGAGATGACATTCAGGCAAGGAGAGTGTGGCCTCGCTTTCGCCACGGCCACACACTAGTCAGCCATTGCGCATTCGGCCTGTGAAGGAACAGCGGAGCGCCGCGTAGCCCGAAGGGCGGAGCAAGCTCCGCTTAGTTAATGCGCATTTCTCAGCGACCAAACAGTTTGCCACAAGGTGGCGGCGTCAACACTAAGGAAGGCGAAATCATGCCTATGTCCAAGCCATCGCAGGATTCGGTGGAAAGCCCGAGTCAAGCCAAGTACTTCGACACGCTGAAGAGGCGCTACGTCGGTTTGGGGCTGTGCCGGCGCTGTGCTGCGCAGGCGGCTTGGGGTCATCAGCTGGGGTTTTCCCGCGTGTACCCCCCTTGCGCCCAGTGTCAGCCAATTGTTAACACCTTCCCTGCGCGGCGGGCAAATGGGTGGCGCTCGTGGAGCCCCCGCCATGGTGCTAAGTTCTCATCCAGCATCCGCGCTGTATAGGCCACCACAGGCTATACACAGCGAATTTCTGACGACGACTGTGACCCAGCTGGGGGCGGGACTGCACGCGGAGTACCGTCGTCAAATAATTTGCGTAAGGACAGCCTCGTGAGGGCCGAAAGCCTCGAGAGGCCAGGCCTGAAAGGGCCGGCGAAAAGGCCTCGTCATGTCGTCAGGCATCCGCGTGTAGGACCTCGTGGACCAAAGCTTGCCGTTGCAGATGGTGATCTGACGAGGCTCTTCCATCCCTACCGGAAGATACGGGTCCGGTTCGGAACGACTGGCCCATGTCAAAGGCGCTCGCACGGGCGCGACGCGGAGGCGGGCCCGATGCCCACCACCTCGTATCTGCTGGTCACTTCAATTCACGCGGTTGGCGGTGACAGGGTATCCAGTGCGGCATGCAGATCGTCCTGTCAGCCAACGGGGCGGAGGGTGGTCGCTAGCCTCCCGCATGTTTCAGCTAAGAAGCGTAAGTGCGGAGTCGTTGAGCAGCACATATGCGGCAGCAAGCATTAGTATGTCGGCGTTTTCTTGCAGCAGTCCTAGGCCTTGGTTGCACCTTTGGCACAAAAGGCCGCGAATGCAGTGTCCGCAGGAAGCGGGACCGGGGCAGCATTTATGGTTGTGATCTACCACAAGAGGCATCTCCGCGGTTGGGGTATGGGGGCAGAGCCTGCAATGCCCGTTCTGAGAGACCAGCAAAGCCTCGTATTCATCAAGACCAATGCCGTAGACGGTAGTCCGTCTTTTGGAAGAGAGACAGTGGCGGCACACGTAGTTAAGGCCATCCGTGGCTGCGGATACTTTCGAGAATGCACTTTCAGGTTTCCATGCGTCGCAGCCAATGCATAGCTTGTTGCCGTTCTCGTCACGCTCAAGCACCGACCGCCCCCGGTTGGGCTTCCCCGTCAAGGGGGTCAGAGGCTGGCCGTTCCTTTGTTGCCGCCAGTGGTGGCGACAGTACCCCTCACCGCCGGGAGCGTCGTTGTGCCTACAACCCGGAAAGAGGCACGACGCAACCTCGCCGCGTTTCCGAACCACCTTGAGGGGCGTCAGGTCCTTCCCCTTGTGGTGCTGGGCGTAGTGACCGGTGCAAAGGCCGAGGCCTTTGTTTGCGAGGGCACGGCCGCACAGATTTCCGGCAGGTCCTGGACCAGTGCAGGGGCCGTCGGGAGTGTTGACCCTCCGGATCGGTTTTAGGAGCCCATTTTTCTTGAGCTGCCTGTCATGCGGCGAGCACAGGAGCGAATCCCGGGCTTCTGACGGGCGCCCGCAGACTTTCTCGCCGTCGATGCCGGGTCCGGTGCAAGTGCTCGTCAGAGGCGGCAGCCGCAACTCGATGGGTCCCATGAAACCACGGCGCTGCATCTGTTCGTGATGGGCTTTGCAAACGCCGTCGTCGTGCCCCGCTGGGCGGAAGTACACCTTCCGACCACATGGGCCACCATCCTGACCAGGACCGATGCAGGTTGACTTCTCCGTTCTGGTTCGGAGCGGCTTCAGTGCCGCGTGCTTCTCTTGCTGGAGTCTATGCGAGCTACATAGCTCAGAGGCTTTTGTATGAGTGGGCTTGCCACAAAACTGTTGGCCGCTACGCCCTGGGCCGTTGCAGGTCCGCGCTCTGACACCGTCGTCGAAGGGTCTTTGGCGATCACCTCCTTCCAACATTTGGCTTCCTTCATTCGCTAAATCCATTTGGTCTTCGCCACCGTTGACTGCCGTCACCTTGCACAGTCCTCCTTCGGTCTCATCATTTCCATGTATCACTAGTGGAGCAGACAACCCTGACATTATTGGTTGGCATTGATACATGCCCACTCGCCCGCAGCAGTCTTCCAAGGAGCAAACGCTCCGGTGGGCGGAACGACGAGCGGTCGTTGGAGGCCGCATCCGGGAGATTCGCCTGGAGCAGGGTCTATCGCAGGAGGCTCTGGCCTTGGAATCAGGCCTGAGTCGGAACATGATTATCGGGATCGAATGGGGCCGGAAGAGCGTTGCTTACGAGCGGCTGTGGGATATAGCCGCTGTCCTGGGCTGTGACATCACTGAACTGTTTGTACCCGCTGAACGCCATCCATCGGTCAGCCCCTATCGAGGCGGTAGTAGGGCGATGAACAAGCCAGAGGGGCAGTGAACGAACAGCCTTGGAGCAATCCTGACGTTGTGGCGACGTCCAAGGACCTAAAGCGAGGGGCCGGCGTGGCCCCCATGGTTAGCATGTAGCCCAGCGTCACTTTCGCCGGATCAATTGCACAACGGGTGGATAATCTGCCGGACCTGCCACGTGTTCGAAGGTCTGCCCGTCCAGCCCGTAGGCAAAGGGCCCTTCACCGGGGGTTGCCCTGCCGATGGGCAATCCTTGCAGCATCGCCCAGAGCATTGTCTGATCGCTCATTTGCTTGATGCTGAAGAGGTCCTGAATAACTGCCTCGGGTTCTTCTGAAGCGCGACGGTGCTCCAATTCGCTGTTGCGGCGTGAAGTCATGGGCATCATGTGGTCCGGCCGAACGCATAGGGTGTTGCGGCACACGTGGTCGAGCGTCAGGCGGTTTCCGTGTCCGCCCATGAAGAGTCCGTATGAGTAACGATGGGCAAGCCATTCGTGGTTGTCGATGCTGATGACGCCGTATCCTGGTCGTATTTCACCTGTCGGGCTGAGAACTACTTTGTTGATTCTGCCGGTCCAAGGCCAACAGCCAAACAGGCCATCGAGCCCGTCGCGGGTCGGCGCAATCTGTCCCAGGAATTTGTCCAGGGTTCGGCGCATGGCTTCAGGTGTGCGGATCGGTTCCATTAGTAAAAGGGGCTCGTCCATGCGGCAGTAGCCTTCTCGGGAATGTCCGGGTTCCAACCGGGTTGTACAGCCGGCGGCCTTGCACTTCTGCTTCTTCCGGTGTTCCTGCCGGTAGTGCTTTTCGCAAAGCCCTTTGGCGTAATGGGGATTGGGCGGAATGTAACGGGGGTTGGTTGCGATGCAGACGAGGCAGCTGCGCCGGAACCGATCTTTTGGTCTTGGCATGACGTAGTTCCCCCCACCACGATGTGTCCTATATAACTCCGTCAGGGAATCCTACAATAGTGCTACACGGCCGGTAAACCAGGGGTTCCGGCGGTGAATTGCCCTGTTCGGGGTGGGGTGAGTTAGGGCAAGTAGCGGGGCCATTGGGAGCTCTATTCGTAGGGCCCCGTCCAGTGGAAGGGGGGCCTCCCTGGGTCGAATGGCGGCCTGCCCCTGAGGCAGGCCTTCCACGATTTCTGATACTGGTTCGCTCCCGAATCCGGGGGCTCGTATCCCGGCGACGCTGGCTCATAGCTTCTTGCCATGAGGCACCTGTGGCCCTGTCGCTATGTCGGCGTCGGTGCCTGCTGTCACCTGCGTCCCTCGTGCAAACGGAAGCCGGGGCAGGCAGGTTGCCGGATATCAAAGTAGGATGCCAAATTCACCTGCGTCTCTCACTGGGAATCGGCATGAGCGCACCTGCGTCTCTTGGCAGGCATATATGGTCCGGCGTCTTGAGGCACCCGCCTCTTCTGCCGCCGAGCTTGGTGTCAGGGATGGGGCGCGTCAGCCCTGAAAAACGACGCGCCGTCTGCCAGGCCGACCCCGACCGGGGCCCAACGGAGCGTCGTCAGAATTTCGGCGCACAAGGCCACCTACAAGGGCGCTAAGCCCACAGCCATGGTCGTAAACGGTTGGCTTCTCGGGCTTCGGACGGATCTGGGCGGAGCTGACTGGCTAGCTGTACCGACGTGGCCGCCACGAACTCTTATGGGCGGCCCTGCCAGAAGTGGTCTCCTGCTGGCTTGGTTCTATTCGGCGTGCGGTTGGTGAGCCCGTTCCTGCCTAACTTCCTCTCGGTCCCTGAGCACCCACTCCGTGATCGACATGGCCACCACCACCGCAATGTAGACCCAAGCCCACACGCCACTCAGGATGCCGGTCGCCAGCAGCAGGAAACCGAGGGCAACAAGTGCCCACGACGTGACCTTGAGTGCGCGCACAACGCCTGCGACTGCCATGCAATGATCATCTCTTTCCTTGTGACTGCCGTAAAGACCATGCCGCCCGTAAAGCATGGAGCAGTCGCGAAGGCCCTTGGCGGCGATCTCGAGAAGTCATGTGTGCACTACCCCCCACTTAGTACAGGCGTGTTACCCGCCTTGCCTGATGAGTGAGACACAAGCGGCATCTGGGAATCAGCCATCACAGCCAAGCCTTCGGGGCCGATAGCCAGTCAATATGGGTGACAATCACCATGGTCATGCTTCGATCGCAGCTACCAGCTACCAGCTACCAACAACGAGGTGGGGGAGACCCTCGTTTCGCGGGCGCCCTGCCCGCCCGTGATAGCGGCTGGGGTACCGTACGGGATCAGAAGTTTCCATACCCGTGCCATACCATGTCAGGCCGGGGCTGGTCCCTTGGCCTGATATCGCCCCTTAGCCTGATTCACGGCTTGCATCCTTTCGGTTATCTCGGGGGCCACAAACAGCTCGTGAAATGCTGCCTCTATGAACTCCAATCCATCGATTACGTCGTTGACCGTAAGTGGTTCTCCGTCGTGAGTTCCCTCGTTTCCGATCCATTTGACAGCACGGAGCAGTTCGGCTGCTCGATGGCTCTTCGTTTCTGCCTCCCAGGTGTCAATGCGGGTGTGAAGAGGCTGCCAGGTTCCCTTGTGATTGAATGCCCGTATTCCCTGGCTTGACATGAAACGTTCGACCGAACCCCGCAGAGCGGTTGCTGCGAAGCTCGGATCGGCGAAGAGGATGGGGGATGCTCGCTCGACGGCAGCTCTAACGTTTCCGGGAACGACTTCAGGAAGGGTTAGTAAGACAAGCGGCGGGCTGAAATATTCCAGTTTGTAGTACTCGGAATAGAACTCGCCATGGTGCTGGCTGTTTAGAGTTTCAATGGCCGTTGATACGCCTACCCTGTACGTTCCGACGGCAGCCATGAGCTGTTCGCAGGCGCCGTTCTCGCAGTGGCCAGTCACATACATCCTGCCGGAAATCCAATCAGGTTCCCAGTCCGGGAAGTCCCACAGCTCCTTGGATTGGTTGTTCTCAGTCGCCGTTGGCTTATCCCACGAGACACAGCCTTCTCGGCAGACGGGGCAGTGGGGACGAGGCCACTGCGCGCCTCCTTCGATCTCGTGGCCGAACCTTTGGACGACCTTGAGGTCGTAGCTCACCATTCCTTGTATCCCCCTAGCCTGGACTGAGCCAATGCCCCGTAAATAAGTGCTGATGGGACTGCAGCATGAAGAGCATACCCAAAGCAAACATTTCTGGTTGCGATGAGATGGTTACAGGCGGCAAAGCGTCCGGCGTCCCGACGATCGCTCCACCTGAAGCATTCAAATGTGCTCCACGGTCAGTCTTTTTGTGTGGTCATGGGGCACGGCACCGAGGCGAAAAAGCGTTGGCGCTGTGGGTGACGTACGGAGAACAAGCGTCAGACAGGATACAAGCTGTGCCAGGACGAGTGCGTTGAAGTCTCTGCCTCTGACACCAACAGGTGGACGTTCGATGGCAGCGAAGTGTAGCCCGGCCTTACGGAGGGCATTCCGTTCATGATCCACGCGAAGGATCTTATGATCGAGGCTGACCAGCACATCAAATGACGCCTCGGCGGCTGCCGCAAACAGTTTCGGGTCCAGAGTGCCGCGCCAATCCAAGGATGCCACTGAGTGGAACTGGCAGTTTCTGAAGGCAGCCTCTAAGGAAGGCAGGAGTCGGTCCGAGACGCACTCGTCGAGGAGAAACTTCAAGCGGCAGACCCCCGGTTAACGGCGCTGACTTCCACTTGAAAATCGACGGCGTCCTCGGCCGCCTCACGGCTGACGTTGGGATAGTAGTACTGGAGATCATCGAAATCTTCGTCGGCAGGCTGCTCGCCCAGGAACTGGGTGACTACATCATAGGGAACGCGGGTACCTTCGATGGTTGGCCAACCGCCGAGGCGTTCGCCGTTCACCGCCAAACGGGGCCGCGGATGTTCAAAGTCCGCGACAGTCTGATTCTGAAGATTCTCGAAGGGACGGAAGATATCTGCGAGAGTGAAAGCAGCCATCTGGCCTTTGTAACGGACAAGGTCAACGGAGTTACCCGAAGCGTCGGTAACCGCAATCGTCCTCCCATCGGTCTCGAATCTATAAGCCGACGGATGATCGTTGAAGTTCAGGGGCCGGAGGGCGCCGAACGCAGTTCGGATGCTCTGAAGGGACGTGCGCGCCCGCAAGAAGGCCATGGCTCGAAGCGCCGTTACGTCACGGAAAGAGTACAGCGGCGGGCGACCCGCGTTAACTTCGGGGATCAGCAGCCCGGACTTCCGCCAGAGGTACAACTGGTGGACAGACGTGCCCGAGAGAGTAGCCGTCAGATCAGCTGGAAATGACATGCCCTCTCCGTCCCCGTAAAATGACTAGCCCTTGTCTTGGTCAAACGATCCCAGAGTAGACCGACAGAATCATACAGGCACGCCGATAAGACCGGTGCTTCAGTCTTGGGGGTGCTGCCTATGTGGCGTACGTGGGTGAATCCTTCAGGCCGTTCTCCGGTATATGCATTCCACCTTCGCGCGCGGCACCGCTTTGGACATCTGCATGTTTGGCAGCGAACGCCGCGGCAAAGGCACGTTGTCGCTCCGCCACGGGTGATATGGAAACCTGGGCACTGGATCTACGCGTTTCCGTCCACCTCCCGCGTCATACCGAATGGCACCAACGGACTGACCGTCACAGTGAACGATTGGGGGCTCACCCGCGTCACCAATATCCCTATGCGGAGTTCTGTGGCAATGTCGCGCAGTGATGCGACTGCAGCCTCGAGACGGTCGTCGCGTTCGTGGCGATTGTCGGCAAATACAGTCACTGATTTTCGCTTCTTATTCACTTCTTGCATGCTGTGTCTTCCTTGTCGGAAAGGCTGTCGCAAATCCTGCTGCAACGTTGAAAGGCGCCACGGAGTGCCGAGTGGCACTTTGGGCGTCTCACGTGAGGTACCGAAACACGCCCCACCCTGGAGTGCAGACGACGCAGCCAGTTCGGTGGCGTGCCCCGAACGTGGGTCTTCGCCTGGCCGATGAGGACTGAAAGGCTGCCGGGGCACCGCAGCCTAGGCATACTAATGAGGGTCGCAAATGTCGCTGTATCTCAGGTTCCTGACGGTCAAACTCTTCAGCTTCCCATTCTCGGCCGTCTAAATCGCTCTTAGCCCATCTCATCGCATCAGATTGGACCGGCTGCGACCCGCGGTTGCCTTGCAAGACATGCGCGGATCGCAGTCACCGCCCCTTTTGGATTTCCTAAGCCCCAGACGGAACAGCGATGCCGACGTACTGGGTGGAAAGGTATTCCTCAATGCCCTCAAGTCCACCTTCGCGACCGAGTCCGGATTGTTTTACTCCACCAAAGGGGGCTGCCGCATTAGAGATGATCCCTGCGTTCAGCCCCAGCATGCCGGTATCAAGCTTCTCGCTCATCCTCAAACCACGGTTCAAATCCCTAGTGAAAACATAGGCAGCAAGCCCGTACTCGGTGTTGTTGGCGAGTCGGATCGCTTCCTCCTCCGTTGAGAAGGTAACGATGGGTGCGACGGGGCCGAATATCTCTTCGGAGAGAATGGGAGACCCCTCGGTGACACCTGTGAGAATTGTTGGCGCGTAGAAGTAGCCAGGCCCATCAACGGGGGCCCCGCCGGTAACTGCCGTTGCGCCGGCAGATACCGCCTCTGTCACCAAGGAGTGAATTTTGTCCCTGCTCTTGGCATCGATCATGGGCCCGATCTGTGAGCCTGGCTCCGTTCCGCGGGCGGTAGTCAGTGAGGCCATGCGTGATGCAAATTTCTCCGTGAACTCGTCAGCGATTGACTCTTGGACGATGAACCTATTCGCAGCGGTGCAGGCTTCGCCCATATTGCGAAGCTTCGCAAACATGGCGCCATCCACGGCGGCATCGATGTCCGCATCGTCGAAGACGACGAACGGCGCATTCCCACCCAATTCCATCGAGGTTCGCAGCACCGTCTCCGAGGCATCGGCAAGCAGGCGCCTACCGACCTCCGTGGAACCGGTGAAGGAAAGCTTCCGCAATCTGGAATCTTTGATCAGCGGTCCGGTGGTGGCGCCAGCCCTCGTGGACGGAACCACGTTGAGAACCCCGGCGGGAAGGCCGGCCTCTAGCATGACCTGGGCAAATAGCTGGGAAGTAAGTGGAGTCAATCTGGCCGGCTTGAGTACCATGGTGCACCCCGCGGCCACGGCGGGCGCGATCTTCCTTGTGGCCATAGCGAGGGGGAAATTCCACGGTGTAATCAGGAGGCAGGGCCCCACCGGCTTCTTTTGAACCAGAAGACGTGACTTCCCATCGGGAGAAACCGAGTAGCGGCCCCATGTACGGACGGCTTCTTCCGAAAACCAGCGCAAAAACTCGGCCCCATAAGCGACTTCACCCTTGGCTTCGGCCAAGGGTTTGCCCATCTCGAGCGTCATAAGCAGGGCAAAATCATCGGCCCGCTCTGTGACCAACTCGAAAGCGCGGCGAAGGATTTCGCCGCGGTCCCTCGGTGCCACGGCGGCCCATGACTCTTGGGCGGCGACGGCTGCGTCGAGGGCAGCCAAGCTGTCTTCGGGGGCAGCGTCCGCGATGCTTGCCAGGACCTTGCCTGTGGCGGGATCTTCGACGTCGAATGTCGCTCCGGAGGCAGCCTGACGCCATTCGCCGCCAATCAATAGGCCAGTGGGTACCGAGGCGAGCAACTCGCTCTCAAGCGGGACAAATGTCATCTTGTTCTCCTTGCTGTGTGGTGTCGTTCCAATTCTATCGCCACACGGACCACATGTCTGCATGATGGGAATACAAGTTTCTTGCTTGGGGCTAACCCGCCCCGTATCGTCAATGTGAAAAGGTTGTCCGCGGGGTGAGAGAAGCATTATGACTGAGAATTCGGAGGCTTCCGCCGGAGGCATGGGCTTGGTGACTAAGTCCGCAGCCGTTCTTCAGGCGCTGGCCGCCTCGGGGGAGCTCACAGTTGGGCAGTTGTCTGCAGCGACAGGGGAGCCCGTGAGCTCGCTGTACCGATTGCTCTCGTCGCTGGATGCAATCGGGTGGGTTGAGCAAGGAGCCAAGCGCGGCATGTTCCGCCTTGGCTTGGACTTCCTCCTGCTGGGATCTCGCCTCGAAGCCCAGCTTGACCTTCGCCAGCTTGCCCTCCCGGAACTGATCCGCCTCCATGAAGCTTCCCGGGAGACCGTGTTCCTCTGCATTCGTCGCGGGATGTCGGCCGTGTGCATCGAGAGAATCGACGGGCGCGACGTCCAGATACACAGCCTTCGGCTGGGCGAGTCGCTGCCATTGGGGGAGGGGGTTGCCCCTAGGGCGATACTCGCCTTTGAAAGCCCGGAGTTCGTGGCCGGATACCTTCGAGATTTCGCCTCCAAGTCTCCCATTAGCGCCATAGCCCCCGATGGCGCTCAGTTGGTGAAGCTGTTGGATGAAACGGCTGCGACTGGTGTGGCTGTTGCCGAGGCCGACTGGGTTGATGGGATTGGGGGGGTTGGCGCTCCGATCTTTGACCATAAGGGTCATGTCGTCGGTGCGCTGTCGATCAGCGGACTGTCGCGCCGTCTCTTTTCGGGCGAATTTGATGCCGTCGCATTGGTGACGCAAGCGGCGCGGGTCGTGAGTGAAAAACTCGGTTCGGATTTACGTGATGGAGGGGTGGACCATGGCCAAGCCAATCCAGTTGCTAGCTAAGAGCAGTAAGCTGCTCCATTCCCTGGCTGAGAAGGGAGCCCTGCCAATCAGCGAGTTGGCGGAGGAGCTCGATATGCCGCGGCCCAGCGTCTACAGGTTGATCGACGCACTGAGGCTGGTAGGTCTGGTCTCCACGGCCGAGGACGGGCGTAGTCAGCTTGGTGTAGAAGTACTTCACCTAGCTCGTGCGGTTCTGGACGCGCTCCCCGAAGCTCGGGCGGCGCAAGGCGAACTTCAACGGCTGAATCAGGTCACGGGCCAAACCGTCTATCTTTGCGCCCCTAGAGATAACCGAGTTGCCTGCCTCGATTGGGTCAGGGGCACTCGGGTCTCCCTTCTTGCTCTCAGCCCCGGCGGCGCGTTGCCGGTCAACGCTGGTGCAACCAGCCGGGTTGTCCTTGCGTATTCTCCCGGCCTGCTTGCTCGGCTTTCCGGTACCCCATTTGAACAATTGACGCCCAAAACTCTGACCTCGCTGGACTCGCTGGAACACGACGGCAGGGCGATTCGCGAACGCGGCTACAGTGTCTCAAACGAAGATGTAACCCTCGGCGTTTCGGCATTGGGTGTTCCGGTCTTCGGGCCCGCTGGCGAACTTAGCTGCGCCATCTCACTGGCCGGGTTGACTGATGACATATTGGGGAACGAGCCGGAGTATGCCAACGAGTTGATGGTGTCCGCCTCCCGGATCCAAGAAGCTCTCAAGGCTCCCCTATAGGCTGCTGCCGCGTCATCCCTCCCATCGGAGTGCCCCTGTAGCTAACCCGGGATTCTTCTTGATGCTTGGTTGCGGTCCGCGCTTCGTCCTGCGGCAACCAGCGACTCCACATCTTTTCAACTACCTCTAATGCTCGCGCCCTTTTTTCATTCTCATCTCGTAGACAAGATGTCCATATCGCGGTAAATTGAGGATACGTCGTTGAGAGAGGTCACCCCATGAATACAAAAACCGAGGTCCGTACAGACCTGGAACTGAGCGGCATCATTCAGGAAGCCCGATGGCGGGTCATTGACACTGTTGCCGCCAGCAAAGCCGGACACATCGGTGGACCCTTGTCCGCTATGGACGTGCTTGTATCGCTGTACTTCAAGCACCTGCGAATAGATCCAAATAGTCCTCAGGACCCGGACCGGGACCGGTTCGTCCTGTCGAAAGGCCATTGCGCGATCGGTCTCTACACGGTGCTAGCCCTGCGCGGGTACTTTTCGGTAGACGAACTGGCCAGCTTTGATCACGGAGACTCTCGTCTTCAAGGGCACCCGGATATGCTTCTGACCCCCGGAGTCGATGCGTCCACCGGATCATTGGGCCAAGGCCTCTCCAGCGGTGCGGGGATGGCTCTCGGAGCCAAAAAGCTGGGAAAGGACTTCCATACCTGGGTGATGCTGGGTGACGGCGAGATCGGAGAAGGCATGGTGTGGGAGACGGTTCTATCCGCGCCAAGGTTTGGGCTCGACAATCTCACCGCGATCGTGGACGTCAACGGACTTCAACAATATGGCTGGCCGGCGGGGCCGGGGGACCGCTTCGACCGCAGCGAACCCGTGGGGCACGTGGACTTGGAGGCCGTGTTCACCGGCTTTGGCTGGAACACGATCAGCATCAACGGACACGACCTGAAGGAGATATCGGACGCGCTCAGTTTTGCCCAGTCGTTTCGCGGAGTTTCCGGGAAGCCGACAGCGATTATTTCGAACACTACCAAGGGGTTCGGCGTCTCATTTACCCAAGGAACGTACAAGTGGCACAACGGCATAGCCACTGAAGAACAACTGCGGATCGCCCGCGAAGAACTCGGCCAGAACATGGAGGCAGCCAAGTGAGCACCAAAGCGCAGCGTCAGGTTTGGGGTGAGACGCTATCTGAACTTTCGGACCTGGACGAGCGGATACTCGTTCTGGATGGCGATCTTGCAACGTCAACGAGGGCAGATATCCTGGCAGAGTCTCACCCCGAAAGGTTCATCCAAGTCGGCATTGCCGAGCAGAACATTGTTGGCATGGCCTTCGGCCTCAGCACCGTCGGGTACCGGCCATGGTTGTCCTCGTTTGGCGTCTTCTTCACCCACCGGGCCCTGGACCAAGTGAGAATGCTGGTTTCACAGACCAAGGCACCGGTTCGTATTGCGGCGGCCTACGCCGGCTTGCTGAACGGTTCCAGTGGCAAAACACACCAGGACATCGAAGACTTCGCCATCATGCGGGCCATGCCGAACATGACCGTCATCGCCCCCGCAGATGCTGTGGAAGCGCGCGCGGCGATCAAGTGGGTGGCGGAGTACGACGGACCCGTTTACATTCGCTTCGCGCGGGACGCCGTTCAGGCCGTCTTTGAAGACGACTACGTCTTTACCCCGTACAAGCCTGTCGTCCTGCGGGACGGCTCCGATCTCACGGTAGTTTCCACGGGCGTGCAGACCTCAAGGGTTTCGCAAGCCTTGGATTCCCTCGAGCTGGAAGGTATTGGGGCGAAACACATTCACGTACCGATGTTGAAGCCCCTGGATGAGCATGAGTTGCTGCATGAACTCGGTGGCGCTCAGTTGATTGTCACAGTGGAAGAACACAGCGTGCTGGGTGGACTCGGCGGGCTCGTTTGCGAGCTTACTGCTGGATCACCAGAGCCCGCGCGGGTGACCCGGATCGGACTCGAGGATCGCTGGTCCGAGTCTGCACCAAACGATTTCCTTTTGGATAAATACGGATTGTCTCCTGCCAAGGTCGCCCAGCAGATCAAGGCTAGCCTGAACACGCGGAAGTGAATGAAGGCCATTATGTCCAAGCCACTCCAGACCCTGGGCCCACGAGAAACAGTGAAGCAGACCGCGCTATCATCTTTGTCGCGTATTGTCACCCTCACTCCCGCTCCTGCGATAGACAGGGTCTACTTTCTTGATCGAATGGTCGAGGGCCACGTCAACAGGGCCACCAGGGTGGAAACGTACCTCGCAGGCAAGGGCATCAATGTTGCACGCGCCCTTAGCCTCGCTGGGAATGTCGCCACCGCTGTAGTGCCCATCAACGCCGAGGACCTTGAACTGGCCGAGGGCAGCGAAAGCGTTCGTAAGAAAGTCTTCAAGACCGTGGAGGTCACTGCGCCCACACGGGTGAACGCGATAATTGTCGACACGGACGGCGCGACCACGAACTTCAATGAGAGTGCCGCACCTCTGTCCACTGCAAAGTGGCAGCAACTGTGCGCGGCAACACTTCACGAAGTCGAACGAGTCAAAGCAGACTGGCTCGTCCTCGGAGGATCCCTGCCGGCGGACACCACCACGGGCCGCGAAGTCGATCCCGGAGACCTCTTTCGGGCGGCACGCCGGGCTGGTGCCTCAACCTGCCTGGACACGTCAGGCGAAACTCTCAGAGCGTGGGCGTCCTCAGCAAATCCGGTGGACCTGGTGAAACCAAACAAGGAGGAACTCGCAGATATCACCGGAACGCAGCTGAGGACCATGCGGGATGTGGTCTACGCAGCGAACCTGCTCCGGAAAAGGGGAGTTCGGACGGTCTTGGCCAGCCTGGGCAGTGACGGACTCGTTGAAGTGAACGAGCACGAGGTCCTCTGGGCGCGGGGACCCTCCGCTAAAGTCCTCAACACCACCGGGGCAGGCGACGCTGCCTTGGCCGGATATCTCAGCGCGTTGCCTCACGCCTCGGCCGCCCCCTTCACGCATGAGGTGGTTCGTGAGGCACTGGCCCGGGCGGTTGCCTGGGGCGCGCTCGCCGTCCAGGAACCAACCACCATCCTCCCCCGAGTAGTTTTCTCTCCGGAGGGAATCTCGGTTTCCGCCCCGGACCCCGACTACCTTCTGTCCCGGTAAGTTCGCCACTACTTACCATCCACAATCCGCCAGGGCCCGCGTCTCGCAACCACGGGCCCTGGCTTCTTTTGGCCGCGGATAGTGCCTACGGAATGTAGCGGTTGTTGCGCAGGAAGTTCAAGTGGTTCAGGAGGCTCTGGTGGGAGTCGATGCAGTCGTGGAAACCGGCCTGGCGGATCTTGATGGTGCTTTGCACCATGTCAAAGTCGGAAGCCAGCCAGCCTTCGACAAATGGCCATGAGGCAATGGTGGCCCATGGGGTTGGACGCAGTCCGTACTGGGTGACCATGGTTTGCCAGAGGTCTTCCTTATCGCTCATTTGCTCAAGCAGCGGCACCGGCTGGGGTTCCGCCGTCGGCATGTCGAAGAACTCGGCTAGGTCGACCCAAAGCTGGCTCCAACGGAAATTATCGCCGTTGGTTACGTTGAAGATTTCTGCGTGTGCACTGTCAGCGGTCAGCGCCCAGGAAATGGCGCGTGCCAGCAGAGCCGAATCTGTGGCTTGATGCAG
This sequence comes from Paenarthrobacter sp. TYUT067, assembly GCF_023656375.1. Classification (NCBI taxonomy): domain Bacteria; kingdom Bacillati; phylum Actinomycetota; class Actinomycetes; order Micrococcales; family Micrococcaceae; genus Paenarthrobacter; species Paenarthrobacter sp. TYUT067. The sequence continues at coordinate 76,843 of NZ_JAMOIT010000001.1, read as the reverse complement.
GGCATTCCACGTTCCGGGGAGGCCGGGGAAACGCAGCGGAACACCCTGTTCCTTACTGACTGCGGCGAAAACGGCCAATCCGTTGACGATGTTCATGGGAGATCCCGCACTGAAACCGAATACCCCATCGGGACGCAGGACCGTCCAGGAGAATTTCCGGTCGAGAGCGCGCTGCTTCAGTTCATCCTCTTGGTTGTTGTAGAAAATGGGCCCCAGGAAACGTGCATCCGATTCTTTCGCGGGCGTTTTGTAGTGGCCCAAGTGTTCCCCATAGGACTTTCCGCCTCCCACCATGACCACTCTGGTGAGGTTGCCCCCTAGGGACTGAAGGGCATCAAGCGTGTTCACCAGCATGGCGGTGTTGGGCGCCACGGCTGCCCGCATCGGCATGTCGAGGTAGGCGGCGTAGACCACGTGTGTGACCGCCGTCAGGGACGCGAAACGCTCCTTCACCGCGTCCTGATCCAGTAGGTCCACGCTCACGTGCCGGACATTGCTCCGTGCTTTCAATTCCTCCAAAGGCCCACGCCTGGCAACGGTCACCACGTCCCAGCCCGCGTCCGCGAGCTGCAGAGCTGCGGCGCGCCCTATGACTCCATGCGCTCCGACCACCATGACTCGACCGTGCCCCACGTTCCGAACTTCTTCCATCACATTCCATCCCGGTTCTCTGCTTACATCTGAAAATGGTTTGGGCCGGGCCAATGGCCCGGCCCAAACCGTTATACACGCGCAGTGTGCGCGTTGTTGTTGTGGCGTTCGACGCCGCTTTCGCACTTAGTGGGAGTCGGCACCTTCGAGGGCATCGTCGCTCGCCACGGCTTGGACGTGGTCATGCGGGTCTCCCTTGTAAGCCCAGATCCGCTTATAGGAGCCGGATCCAAGATCGTCCAGCAGGTCAGGTCCTGCGGGACTCCAGCCCAGCTCTGTGCGAGCCTTCGCAGAGTCAACGCGGCTGTTGCTGGAAATTGCCACGTCCACCCAGCGCTGGCCCAAAGCCTCGTACGCGACCTCCGGCGTGCAAGATTCAGCGGCCTGGAGCCCGACCAACCTGGCTATTCTCTCTGCGATGTCGCCCATGCGGGCTTCGCCAGCCGCCAGGTTGTAGGCGCTGCCGGCTGGAGCCTTGTGCAAGGCCAGGAAGTAGGCTTCCGCGAGGTCGGCGATATACACGTTGGACCAACGGTTGTCACCTCGGCCGACGTACAGGCTGCGCCCTGACGTAATGGCCTGGCGGATCAGCAATGGCAGCTGTTCGCTGGCGCCATCGCCGAAGATCATGGAGGGACGCAGAACCACAGTGTGGATACCCCTGCTGGCGGCGTCGATCACCGCAAGGTCCGTGGCATAGCGCGTTGCCACAATCTCAGCGGGGGAGTGCTGGACCTCCTCGGTGAAGATCGTTGGGTTGAGCTCGCCCTGTGCCAAGTCCGTGTAGATACCCGTTCCGCTGGTGCGGATGAATTTCTTTCCGGTTCCCTCCAACGCTGTGAGGAACACCTGGGTGGATTCAGCATGATCGGCTGTTGCCGTATCAATAACTGCATCTGCAGCCAAGGCTGCTTCCCGAAGGACTGAAGAGTCATCGAGCCCTCCGAGTACAGGGGTGATCCCGCGGGCGCGCAGCGCCTTGGCACCGCTTTCGCTCCGGACGAGACCGCTAACGACGTGGCCGGACTGGAGGAGCCGCTGGGAAACGGCCTGTCCGATGTATCCGGTGGCACCAGTGACGAAGATATGCATGGTTTTCCTTATTGTTTGCGTGATTTCTCTGCGGGACTACTTAGGCCAAGTGGCTTAGTGGGTCTTGCTGCTGCCCTGGGGCCAGGATGCTGGGACGGTCATCGTCCAGGAGGAGGCGGCGAATGTCTGAGCAGACGCTTTCGGCCAAGACCCCAATCGGTGCGTGGTCGGGGTGTTCCAGATACCGTTGGTATCCCTCTTCCGAATCGAACACGGACACATAACCGGTGACGTTGAGGTCATCGTAGGCGCGGATGACTCGTACCTCTTCCAGTTCCGGGATCTTCCCGGGAAGCGCCCGCAAAGCGTCCTCGAAACTGGATCGTGCCTCGTTTCTGATGTCCTCGGGGAAAGTGAAGCTGACAAGTTGGTAGAACATCGTGTTTCCTGCGCCCTATCTCTGTTGTTGTTTTAGTTGTTCGATATTGGATTTGTGCTCAACGGTGACGAAGACCAGTTGAGACTCCCCGATGTTTTCCAGATCGTGAAGTAGGTATTCTCCGCGTCCGAAGCGAAAATGACGGGTATCACCCACGGCGTAGCCCACCTCTCTGGTGGTTCCATCGTCTTCGTGCTGCCTACTGTGTCCGGCGCTGACAGCGGTCCAGAAGTAGTCCAGGACGTGGCGGTGAGCGGGGAGCCTATGGCCGGGATCCAGCCTGATCTCCCACACCCTGACGTCCTCCGTTTCGGAGAGTATGCGCTGTCCCACCGCGAAGTTGTAGGCGTTGTCACGAAAGTCTTGGAGAACTTCGGCGGGCCAGTCATGGAAGCTCCGGGCTACCACGGTCCCTGCCCGCTGGCTTCCGTGCGGAATGGTGGCTTGGCTTTCCTGGGTAGTCACGATGTGTCCTCTTGGTAGCTGGCGAGGGAGGATCAGATAAACGTCGTGACGCCTCCGTTGACGGTGTATTCGGCCCCGGTGATGAAGCCTGCGGCCGGTGAGGCGAGGAAGAGGATTACTGGAGCGACGTCGTCGGCTGTCCCCAGTCTTCCCACCGGAAGCCCTGAATCCTCCACGAAGGCCTCGATTGCTTCATCCCGTGGCACATCGAATTTGCGTGCTTGGGAGTCAAGAAAACCTCCGGGCCTATCCCACATGGGTGTGTAAATATGTGCGGGAGCAACAACATTGGACCGAATTCCTTTCGGCCCGAATTCCCGGGACAAGAGCTTGGACAAGGACAAAATTGCCGCCTTTGAAACGCTGTAGTCCGGAGCATCTACCAGCGGAGTTCGTCCTGCTTCCGAGCCCACATGGATGATTGATCCTGAACCGGTTTCAAGCATGTGGGGAAGAACCTCCCGGCACATTCTGACGTAGCCCATGAAGTTGAGCTCCATTGTGGATTCCCACATTTCATCGGTGACATCAAGGAAGCCCTGCCGGACGGCTACGGCCCCTGCATTGTTGACCAGGACGTCGATCCCGCCAAAGCGTTGCAGGGCCTGGCGGACTGCGACCCCAGGGGTCCCGGGAAGAGACAGGTCCGCGGAGATATGGAGGAAATGGTCGGCATTCGTGCTGGTGGTGATTTCCGTTTCCGCTGGTTCTCGGCTGATTCCAACAACGTTCGCTCCTTCCTTGAGGAAATGTTCGGCGGCGGCGAGCCCGATTCCTTGGCTGGCACCTGTAATGAGGACAGTCTTGCCACTGAAGATTCTGTTCATGATCCGTATGCCTTCCTCTGTTCATGCAAATCAGATATTCGCAGAGGACACCGAGCCTAGCTGCCTAGTGGCTGCGGGTCTCGGGTTCGAGGGTCAGGAATTGGCGGAGTGATTTTGCGCTGGTGGGTGGTGGTGAATCCTGAGGCCTCGACGGGGCTTGCCTCAATGGTTCCACGAAGCCAGGCGGGGCGTCCAAGACCAGAATGCAATGCCTGACCAAAGCGCTGCTTATGGCTCTTGTTGGCCGGTTTTCGGCGCTTGACCCGGGCGGGTCAGGACCACATCAGGGCGTAAGAGCCTTCGCGGAGTTCGTCCTGTAGGCCGGGACCCTTGGGCAGCCATCCAAGCTCGATTCTCGCCTTGGTGGCATCAATCCGGCAGTTGCTGGCCAGGACGCCGTCGACGAATTTCACGCCGTAAGCCTCATAGGCGGCGTCCATGGTGCACGACTCTGCACCCGGGTACCCCAAGATTGCGGCGATGTCCTGAGCAATATCGGCAACGGAGGATTCGCCGGCAGCAATGTTGTACAGGCTTCCGGATGGCGCTTTCTCCACCGCCAAGACAAACGACTCCGCGAGGTCCGCGAGGTACACATGAGATTGCCTGTTGGCGCCTGAGCCAACGTAGAGGCTTCGCCCCGCATTGATTGCGCGCCTAATCAGCCCACCGATCACCGGTCCACTGGCTTCTCCGTAGGGAATTGCGGGCCGCAAGACAGCGGTGTGAATGCCTCTTTCCGCAGCCTGCTGGACCTGGGCATCCGTTTCGAGAATTTCAGCCAGCCCGCGAATGGGAGATACGGCCTTTCGCTCCTTGTGGACAATCTTGCCTAGCGAACCGAGTGAGGCGTCGACGTAGACTCTCGAGGTGCTGTTTCGGATGTATCGCTTGCCCGTGCCCTCCAAGGTGGCAAGGAATAACTTGGCCGCTGGCAGGTGACCGGACACATCCACCACCGCACTAACCAGCTGGGTCACATTTCGGATAGTTTCGCCGTCTTCGAGAGTGGCCAGGATGGGAGTTATTCCCCTGGACTCCAGGACTTTTGTGCCTGTGACGGTGTCGGTGAGCCCGAACGTCTCGTGGCCCGCCGCTTTGAGTCGCAACGCAACGGCCAGTCCGACGTACCCGGTTGATCCGGTGACGAGTACAGACATTCTAGTTCCCTTCGGCTGAACGTCTAGCAGACGCTGCGGATCCTGCACTGTACGTTCGCCAACATCGTTTCATGGTAAGTGCTGGGCCTCTAATAGAACTCCGTTTTGGCACCCATGAGCGTTGGTTATGGCTGTGAGTGGTTCTGTTTGCGGTGGTGACTTTCGGGCGGCTCAAGAACGGCGGGAAGTTTCTGCAGGAGTTCCACGTATCTCTTGGCCGTGGGCGACAGCTTAGTGCGGCTGTACACAGCAAGATCGCGGGTAAGAGCTGGAAAAGGCTCCACAGCGACCCCAGGTCCGTCCAGAGGCAGGGCGTTTGCCGGGAGCAGGGCAACGCCCGCACCCGCGCCGGCAAGCTTCACAGCGCTGTCTATTTGACCTGTGTGGAACACGAAGTTTGGAGTCACGTTGGCCGATTGCATGTATTCACGGATGAATTCGCCCAATCCGTGGTTTCCCTCGAAAGTGATCCACGAGTGGGTATGGAGGGCGCTCACCGGGAGGACTCCCCGTGACTGTGGCGCACCCTGGGGCACTTTGCCTTCGTATGGCTGGACCTCCTTCAGGATGGGGTCATCCGGAGCCAGGTACAGCACAAAGATTTCATGTCCGAGGTCGACCACGGGGCCACTCCACTGCTTTGGTGTGGGCCCGACGGCAAGATCGCCGGCACCGGAGGCCACCGACTCTTCCAGTGTTCTCCTGTGGGCGTATTCCAATAGGGTGACCGGGATCTTGGGGTTGTCCGTGTGCCAACGGAGCAGGGACGGAGGGAGGATTCCGGCGGCGATCGAAAGTACCGTGGCGATGACCAGTTCTCCCGCTTCTCCACTTAGGACCTCGCGGGCGGCCTTCCTGGCGTCCTCGGCCGCCTTCAATGCAATTCGTGCATGCTCTGCATAGGCCCTGCCAGCGGGCGTCAGCCGCACAGTTCCGGTGGTCCGCTCGATAAGTTCTCCACCAGCCGCGCGCTCAAGTGCACGGATCTGTTGACTGAGGCCCGGCTGTGAAACGCGAAGGAGTTCAGCGGCGCGCGTAAAGGATCCCTCTTCGGCTACTACCAGTAGGTACTCCATCTGTCTCAAAGTCACCTTATAAGCATAGGTTATGCGATCGGCTGGAAATAGCTCTTGGACTTTCCTGTGCGCCGCACCACAAGCTGGAGGCATCAGATCACGAGCGGCTTGGCGTCCGCAGTTCAAACGCCCGAATGCCGAGTGTCGCCTTCGCTGCAGCTCTGCATTAATCCTTGGAGGGAAAACGATGAAAAACGGTATGTTCGTCTTCGACTGCGTGGTTCACACCCAGGACTTCACCGACCGGCAGGTGCGGCCCGGCGGGGACGGCCGCCAGGTCCGAGCCCACCGCAGTAATCAGGGGCAGTTCAACAAGCTCATGGCAACCAAGGGCCCGGCCGACAAGCCCGACTTCTACGATCCAGTGGACGTTGACTGGGCGAACAAGACGCTTTTTGAGGAGTCGGACACAGATATTGCCATGGTGTGCACTGTTCCGCTCTTCGGGCAGTGGCAGAACTCTTTGGGACCAGCGGAATTGAATTATCAGCTGGCCGCTTCCAACCCTTCCCGGTTTTACTTCACAGGTGGCGTTGACCCTGTGTGGCAGGGGCTGGATTTCGCTCTGGAAGAGATGGAGCGACAGGTCAAGGAATGGGGAGCTGTCAGCTTCAAGTTCTACCAGTATCACGACGAGAACCATCACTGGCGAGCAGATGACAAGGAGATCGCCTACCCACTATGGGAGAAGGCCATTGAGCTCGGAATTAAGATGGTTCAGTTTCACAAGGGATACCCCTTGGGTATGCAGCCAGTGGAAGCATTCCGACCTAACGACATACAAATGGCGGCCTATGATTTCCCGGAATTGAACTTTGGTATCCACCACCTTGGCGATCCGTACGTTGATGAACTTGTTAGCATCGCGTCGCGCTTTCCCAACATCTACCTGATGCTTCCGCTGTGGCATAACCAGTACTACCTCCAGCCCTACCCCATGCTGCACCGCCTCGGCCAGACGTTGCTCTTCGTCGGCGCGGACAAGCTTTGCTATGGATCAGAGGGGTTTCTGTGGCCTCACATGCAAACGTACATCGACACTTGGGCCAACCTCGAGATGCCTGAAGAACTCCAGGACAAATACGGATACCCGGAGCTGACCCCTGAGATCAAAGAGCAGGTCTTTGGCCTGAATTTCGCCCGGGGACTTGGGATTGATCTTGAACTCAAGAAGAAGGAGCTGGGGTTGCTGTGACCATGACCGAGAACATTGGTCCCTTTGACGAGGATCTTCAGGAGGCGCTCTCCTATATTCGTCCCTTGCTTAAGGGCCACTCAGGCGACCTGACAATCGAGGGTGTTGAGGACGGTGTGGTCACGGTTGCTTTCCACAACGCCTGCCACTCATGCCCGGCAATCTCGGTGACGTTTGCCGGTCTGGTCCGCTCCCGCCTGATGCAGGTGGACGGCGTCAAGGACGTCAAGTCTTCGCAAGTCCATGCATCGCGGCGTGCCCTGGATCGCATCGCCGCCACACTCGGAGGCCCGGCGCACTACAGACCGGCCCAGCCGGCCTCAAGGCAGTCCATTTCCCTAGGCAGCAAGCAGCCCGCTGCCTGCCGGCCGGAGGCAGTCGCCGAGGCGGGAGGACATTGATATGAGCCATGGCAAGCTCTCGTTCAGGCTCGACGACGGCGTCGCGATGGTGACGGGTGGGGCGTCCGGCATAGGTAGTGCCATCGCCATCGCCCTGGCGGAGATGGGCAGTCATGTGGCCTTGGTTGACCTGCCTTCCAGCGATCCTTCGGCAACATTGGAGGCAATCGAAGCTGAGGGAAGAAACGCTGAGTTTATCGCTGCCGACGTAACCAGTGCTGAGCAGATGGAGGCTGCCGTGCGACGGACCGAGGGCTCATTGGGGCCCCTGACCACGGCAGTGAATTCCGCTGGAATAGCCGGTGCGGTCCCAGCGGAGGATATGACCACGGAGCAGTTCGAGCGCGTCTTTCGTGTGAATGTCACCGGGGTCTTCCTCAGCTGCCAGGCGCAAGCTCGGGCCATGAGGCAGAACGGAGGGGGTGCAATCGTGAATCTGGCCTCCATCTCCGGGATCGTTTCCCACCGGGAGATGTTGCAGTCTCACTACAACAGTTCCAAGGCCGCTGTTGCGCACTTGTCGAAATCGCTGGCCACCGAATGGGCGCCGTACCGCATACGCGTCAACTCCATCTCTCCGGGTTTCACGCGAACGCCTATGAACGATCGCGCCGAAGTGGCGAGCATTTTGGACGAAGCCGTAACTCGGAACACGCCGCTGGGTCGCCCTGCGGATCCTTTTGAGATGGCAGGGCCAGCACTGTTTCTCCTGTCTCCTGCCGCCAGTTTTTGCACGGGCGCGGACCTCGTCGTGGATGGCGGCTTCACCGCTTGGTGAGCACTGTAACGCCGAAGGATCGATAACCCACGGTTATCGGCACCCAAGCATCTTTGACTTGGACTTATCGTGACGGTCCTCACAGACTGGAAATATCTTCGCAGGTTCCCGGCCTGATCGCCGGCACCGCGGTACAACCCGCTACACACCCACCCTGCGAAGAGCCACACCCCAACACTCATCACCGTTCGAGATTTTCTTACAGAGAGGTAAGGCCCATCGTGATGAACGAATCAAGCCGCTCAGCGCAAACAGAACCAGCCCACGTTGGACAGCAGAGGAAGCCGCGTTCCCGCCGCCCACTGGGCGTCGCCCTGGCCATGCTCGCCACAGCCGCCTTGGCGCTGACTGGTTGCAGTGCGGACAACGCCGCCAACGCAGGCGGGTCGGGCAAGAAGACAATCGGTGTTTCCATGCCTGAATTTCATTCCCTCTTTTATGTTGCAGCCGTTGACGGCATGAAGAAGGCTGCTGCCGATGAAGGCTACGAGCTTGTGGTCCTCAACGCGAATGGCAATTCGTCGCAGCAGGTCAACCAGGTCCAGAACCTGGTGACGCAGCAAGTCGGCGCAGTTATCTTCGCCATGCAGGATGCAACAGCCGGCGCAGCGGGAGTGGCTGAGGCAAAGGGCGCCAACATCCCCGTCATTGCCATCGACCAGCGCCCTCAAGGCGATGTCACCACATTCATCGGCAGCGATAGCGTCAAGGCATCCACTGAGCTGTGTGACTACCTGGCCAAGCAGATGGGCGGCAAGGGCAACCTCGCCATCATCAAGGGTGTCCTCGGTTCCTCCACTGAAATTGAGCGTTCCAAGGGATGCGCAAGCATTCTTGAGAAGAATCCAGACATCAAAGTGGTCTCCACCACCAACGCTGACTGGGACGAAAACAAGGCCTACAACGTGGCACAAGACGTGCTGACTGCCAATCCTGAGCTGCAGGCAATCTTCGCCCAGAACGATGGAATGGCCCTCGGTGCGGCTAAGGCGGCAGCCCAAGCCGGCCGCTCCAACCTCAAGATCGTCAGCGTGGACGGCTTCCCGCAGGTTTACGACGCCATCGAGTCCGGTCAGGTTTTGGCCACGATGTCGCAGGAGCCGTATCAAATGGGTGAGCTTGCTGTCCGCACGGCCATCAAAGCCATGAACGGTGAGGCCGGGTCCATTGAGAAAGAACAGCTGCAGCCCACGGTCCTGGTTACCAAGGAAAACCTTGAAGAGGCTCGTTCCGCCGGATACTACGGCCCCGCGAAATAGCAGAAGTCCGGCCTGCCCGCAGCGCGGGCGGGCCGGAGCTACCCAAACTAAGAAGGAAAACATGTCAATCCTCAGCACGGGACCGGTACCTCTCAATGGAGGATCGCTGACCGAGGAGCCCAAGGCACTCCGGGGCATAGGCCTCACGAAACAGTACGGCGGCAACACTGTGCTGCATGGAGTGGACATCACCCTGAGAGCAGGCACGGTTCTTGGATTCATCGGGGAAAACGGCGCAGGTAAATCCACCCTCAGCTCCATACTGGCGGGCATCAAGTCACCGGATGCTGGAGAGATGTTCCTGAATGGACTTCCCTACGCCCCGACGGGTCCGGCTTCTGCGCTAAACAGCGGCGTGGCCATTATTCATCAGGAAATCAAGATGGTCCCGCGGCTCAGCGTTGCCGAAAACATGTTCCTGGGGCGATGGCCGAAGAAGCGGGGCCGCGTGGACACAGCCTCCATGGCTGAGCAGGCCGAGGCGGCCCTGGCCGTTTTAGGAGCCAAGATCAATCCGCGGCGGCCCGTAGCTGGACTCTCGATGGCCGCGCAGCAGGAAATAGAGATCGCAAAGGCCATCCTGCGGGACCCGTCATACGTGATCTTTGACGAACCGTCAGCTTCTTTGGGGCAGGAGGAAACCGAGAAGGTTCTCGACCAAATCAGGGTCCTTCGTGACCGGGGTGCGGGCGTCATTTACATCAGCCATCGCTTGGACGAAATCTCGGCTATAGCTGACGAAATTCTTTGCCTCCGCGACGGGCACAGGGCAATGGCCTGGGACACAGGCGATGTCAGCAAGGACCAGATGATCCGCGCCATGGTGGGCCGCGAGTTCGTGTACGCACACGAGGCCCCTCAACCCGCTGAGCCGGATGTCGTGCTGGAGGTCAAGAACTTGGCTCGCCACGGAGCGTTCAGCGATATCTCCTTTTCTGTGCGCAAGGGGGAGATTCTTGGGATGTCTGGTCTTGTAGGAGCAGGCCGCACTGAAGTTGTCCGGACCCTTGCCGGTGCCGATCGTGCGGACGCCGGCACGATTGCCGTCGACGGCAAAGAGGTGAAGATCAGCAACGTTGCCAGTGCCATTCGACAAGGCATTTTCATGGTTCCCGAGGACCGCAAAGGCCAGGGACTGAACCTGGGTAGAAGCGGAGGCGAGAACATGGTCCTGCCGTGGGAAAAGACGCTGACCCCCAGTGGTTTCGTGTCCAGTAGGACCGTGAAGCGCGTCGAGCGCGCACAGGCAAAGGAGTTGGACATCCGCGGGAACCTGGACATTCCTGTCCTTTTCCTCTCCGGAGGAAACCAGCAGAAAGTCCTCCTGGCGAAGTGGCTAGTGCGGAAACCAAAGGTCCTCATCCTCGACGAGCCCACGCGGGGCGTGGATGTCGGCGCAAAGGCCGCAATCTATGAAATTGTTCGCAAACTGGCCGCCGACGGGGTAGCCATCATCGTTGTCTCCTCAGAGCTCGAAGAGGTCCTCGGACTCTCTCATCGTGTACTCGTCATGGCAGGGGGGCAGCAGCGCGGCATTCTCAGCCGTGAGGAGGCCCTCCCTGACCGTGTCATGGAACTCTCAGTGCCGTAGCGCACCCATACCCTTCAAAAAAGAAAGATAAGACTGTGCCCTCTACAAACACCGTCGGCCCTAAAGTCGAGCCAGGCGCCCGGGCGAATACCGGCTCAGGTATTGGCCAGGAGCCATGGCAAACGAGAATCAAGCAGCTCGCCAAGAATATTCCGGGACCGGTGATAGGGCTTGTGGTCATCTGCATCGCAATGTCCCTGCTCTCGCCCTACTTCCTGACGCCGAACAACCTCATCAACGTCCTCAGCCAGGTTTCCTACATCGGCATGATGGCCGTAGGTGCCGCCTTGGTCATTATCCTGGGAGGCATTGACCTGTCTGTGGGCTCCACCATGGCATTGTCGTTCATGGCTACCGCATTCCTTTACAAGGAAATAGGTTTGCCGTTTTGGCTCGCCATGGTCTGCGGGCTCATTCTTGGGGCTTTCATCGGCCTGGTGAACGGACTCTTGGTGACTTTCGGGCACGTCCAGCCATTTATCGCCACGTTGGCAACCATGTTTGCCGGGGCGGGGCTCGCTTTGTACATCACTAACGGGAACCCGGTTATCGGCTTCCCTGAGTGGTTCCTCGGCCTGTCTCGGACGCGTCTGCTGGGCATACCTTTGCAGGTGTATCTGATGCTGCTGGTCTTCGTCCTCGCAGCGCTCTGGTTGCGGTACCGGCCCTCCGGAAGGCAGCTCTACGCCATCGGCGGCAATGAAGAGGTCGCCCGCCTCTCCGGCATCAGTGTGAGGCTGGCCCAGGCACGCGTGTACGTCATCGCCGGTTTTTTGGCCGCATTGGCGGGCCTGGCTGTGGGAGCTCGGCTGGATTCAGCCCAGCCAACCGCGGGCAGTGCTTCAGATCTCCTAAGCGTGATCGCGGCAGTAGTCATCGGTGGTGCCAGTCTGTCAGGTGGTGTTGGCTCGATGTTCAGTACGTTCATAGGTCTTCTCATCATCGGAGTTCTCAACAACGGGCTTACCCTGTTGAACGTGTCGCCGAATCTCCAACCCGTGGTCATTGGAGTGGTTATTGTGCTGGCCGTCATCAGCGACCGTGGCAATCTTCCTCTCAAACGGACTTGATTGACACTTTGACCCAGCGAAGCTCCCTGCGCGATTTGCGCAGGGAGCTTTTCGTTCCGGCACCCGGATAGGGGCGCAGCGGGGCACTACTTGCTGCGAGGGCGAATGGCGGGCGTCATCGTGGCCACGACCAGCAGCAACGCCGGTATCAAGGAATCAGACCATGTGAAGAGCTTCCCGTCCAAGCCAACAACCAGCAGTGGGATGGAGATAGGTATTCCGATCAGGCCAATCGAAAAGTCGGCCCAGATTTCACGTCCGCTCGGGGCTCGAAAGCGATGTCTCCAGAGACGTTGGATGAGAACCATAATGATCACGGGGCCTCCCGAAATGACAACCACCCATAAGGCGAGGCCGAGCATTCGGTCTTCGTTCCCATCCCAGGCCAAGAGCCCTCGAAGTGCGGCGATCAGAACGGCCACGAGTACGAACAATCCAGCGATAACGCTGGAGATCCGTTCCGTTTGAGTACTTTCCACAGATTCGCACGCGCCTGCGCCTGCGTCCGGTGGAGACCCTGTTGACGTGTCAGGTGATGTATCGGACAAGCTTCCCCCAGCATCAGTCGAATATACCGAGAGAGAGTCTAGCCGCGTGCCCGCGTGGGTCGTCGGACCTTGACGCATTGCGTTAGGTCACCCGGAACCGTCTCGGAGTAACCGATGCGATTCCGGGAGCCGCGGTCATGTCTAAAGGTCGTTGGGATTGGGCTGGCCGTTCCAGGCCGTCACGCCACCATCCGCGGTGAGGATGTGCCCGTTGACATAAGAGGCATCAGACGAGGCTAAGAAGGTAAAGACCGGTGCTATTTCTTCGGATGCCGCTATGCGGCCCAGGGGGATGGAGCGCCCGAATGCCTCCTTCAGTCCCGCGGTGGAGTCGAGGTTCTTCTGCAGCAAGGGCGTGAGGACTGGCCCCGGTGCCACGGCGTTGCAGCGCACACCCCGTTGGGCATAATCGACCGCCACGCTGCGCGTGAAGTTGATGACGGCACCCTTCGAGGCATCATAGGCGGCATAGTTGTAATCCGCGCCAATGCCCGAGACGCTTGCGGTATTGACAATGTTGCCTTGGGACCGGATCAGGTGCGGGAGTGCCGCCCGTGTGGCGTAAAACAAACCATCCACGTTGACCTTCATGACGGACCGCCAAAGTTCGTTCGATGTAGCCGCTGCGGGCCCGGTCGGAGCTATTCCAGCGTTGTTGACCAAGACATCCAACGCGCCTAATTCTTCCACGCTTTCATTGATGATTGCTTCGATAGCATCGGAGTCACTGACGTCGGCAACTTTGAGCGTCATTTGACCGGACAGGACGGAGTTCCGCTCACGGAACCGCTCCATTGATTCTGCGCTGAGGTCCACGCCGATTACGTTTGCTCCTTCAAGGAGGAACCTCTTGAAGACAGCAGCGCCCAACCCGGACCCAGCGCCCGTGACCATGACTGTTTTTCCCAGGAATCGATTCTGATCCATTTCCTACTCCACTTTCATCAAGCCCTGCGCCTGAACGCCAAAGAAATCAGCGACGCATCTATCGCAATGCGGACAGTTTGTCCGTAGCATAGAAAACAGAGTACTTCACTCGACAGTCGTTTCGAAGGGATTCCATTCACCATGAAGATAGATCTCACCGGTAAGACCGCTTTGGTTACAGGCTCTTCCCAAGGTATTGGTTTGGCCATCGCCAAGGAGCTGACCAAGGCCGGAGCGACGGTGGTGCTCAGCGGTCGCAGCCAGGATTCGCTGGACAGCGCCGCTGCCGACATCTCGGCTGTCGCTGATGTCCGCAAGCCCAGGACTGTCGCTGGGGACCTCGGCACCAAGCAGGGGGTTGCGTACCTCGCCAGCGAGGTAGGAGGAGTGGACATCCTGGTGAACAACCTCGGTATCTACGAGTCGAAGGATGCGTTAGATATTACGGACGAGGACTGGCAAGAGTACCTGGACGTCAACCTCCTTTCCGCTGTTCGGCTGACGCGGGCCCTCCTGCCAGCCATGATGCGTCAACAATGGGGGAGGGTTCTCTACCTCGCCAGCGATGCAGCCATCTCCGTGCCGCATGACATGCTGCACTATGGCGTTTCCAAAACTGCCCTGGTCGCCGCAGCTAGGGGCTACGCCAAGGTTGCCGCGGGCTCCGGCGTGACGGTGAATTCGGTGATCGCAGGGCCCACAAAGACCGATGGCGCCGTCCGCTTCATCGGAGAGAAGTTTGGCACGGATATGTCCTGGGATGAAGCCGAGGAGAAATTCATGTCCACCGAGCGCTCGGCCTCCCTGATTAAACGGCTCATCGACCCGCTGGAGATTGCCAATATGGTGGTCTACCTCAGCTCGCCTCAGGCCTCGGCCACCACGGGAGGCGCCTTGAGGGTAGACGGTGGATATGTCGACTCGATCTTCCCCTAGGAAAAAGCCGGCAGGACGTGCTTCGCAACTTCCTCCAGCGCGTCTTCGACGGGGCGCTGGCTGGGTCGGAAATTCAGCGCCACATGCCCGACGCCGGATGCCTCCAGCTCCTCGAGGTACCGGGCAAGGGAGTTGCGACCCAGGCGGGCGCCAAACCGGATCGGTTCGGCGGGCGCCCGGGGATCCTCCACCAAGTCAAGCAGCATGGTTGTCAGCAAGGGCTTGTGCTGGCCGTCCGGGACTGCGTGGTTCCAGCGGTTCACGACTGGTTGCATCAGGGGCCCGGGACGGTGGTAGGTCATGTAGCCGTCCATGGTGGAGGCGATCCAGTCAGTGGTTTGTTGTGCGCGTCCCACTGCTACCAATGGAATGGGGTCCTGGGCGGGCGGGGGCAGGACCTTCACGGTGTCCTCCGGTCCCAAACTCTCCCGCCAGGCCGTCCGGATGGCGTTTACTGACGAACGGAACCGCTCCCCGCGGGAGTCGAAATCGGCGTCGAACGCTGGATATTCGTTGGGCCGGTCGCCTGAGGCAACCCCGAGTATGAGGCGGCCTCCGGACAGCTGATCAATGGAGGCGGCCATCTTGGCCACGTGCAGCGGATTGCGCAGAGGCAAGACCACCGCGGCTGTTCCCAGCAGGATCGAATCCGTGACCCCCGCCAGGTACCCCAGATACGGGAACGGGTCAAACACCTGACCGGCGTCACCAAAGGCTGGAACCCAAAGGGGAACATCGCGCAGCCATAGGGCCTTAAAGCCCAGCCGGTCCGCCAGTTCGGCCCTGCGGCGCTGGTGGGTCAGGTCCGGAATGCCGAACTGTCCGGTGGACCCTGGCCGACCATGCCGGGCAAAGTCGTTGTCCAGCGGGAACTCGACGCCGATACTCAAGCCGGCGCCGTTCCGGCAGAGGGCATCAAGGGCGGGCAAAGGAGCAGTGAAGGGGGCTGTTTCCAAGGTCATGATCATCTCTCGATACGGGGGAGGGCTAGAGCTGGGATCCCGCGAGGTGCTGCTCGGTTGTTTGCTGTTCTGCGGGGGATTGTGCCACTCGCTGGGCGGCGCGTCGGGCGGCTATCGCAGCGAACACCATGACGATGAGCCCAAGTAGCGTGATCCCCGCGCCTGCCCAAATAGGGGAGGTATAGCCGAGGCCCGCGGTGATGGTGACGCCGCCCAGCCAGGCTCCCAAAGCGTTGCCTACGTTGAATGCGCCAATGTTTGCCCCGGATGCCAGGGTGGGGGCACTCTTGGCATAGGCCATGACGCGCATTTGCAGACCTGGGACGGTAGCAAAGCCGAATCCGCCCATGAGTACCAAGGACACGATGGCAAGAGGCTGGTTGTCCGCGGTCAGGGCAAACGCCACCAGGACCACAAGCAGCACGGAAAGTATCACCAGCAAAGTCCGGTCCACGTTTCGGTCAGCAGCCTTTCCTCCAAGGGCGTTTCCCACGAAGAGTCCCACACCGAAGAGGATTAGCAACCAGGGGACGGTGGCGGCCGTGAAGTGCGAGACCTCGGTCAGCGTGAAGGCAATGTAGGTAAAGGCTCCAAACATTCCGCCGTATCCCAGGATGGTGACGGCAATGGACAGCCAAACCTGCCCCGACTTGAACGCCCTGAGCTCGCTGCGAAGGCTCGTGGACTCAGTGGAGTCGGCGTCCTTGGGGCGGGGGACCAAGGTAAGGATTCCCACGAGAGCCAAGATGCCGATCACGCTGATGGCCCAGAAAGTGGAGCGCCAGCCTGCTGCTTGTCCCAGCATGGTGCCGAACGGCACTCCAAGGACGTTGGCGGCGGTGAGGCCGGTAAACATGATGGCAATAGCAGCGGCCTTCTTGGTGCGGTCCACCATGCCGGCTGCGACGACGGAACCGATGCCAAAGAACGCTCCGTGGGCCAATGCGGCAATGATCCGGCCCGCCATCATGGTCCAGTAGTCCGGAGCGAACGCCGATAAGACGTTTCCTACGATGAAGACACCCAAGAGTATGGCAAGGGCCGTTTTCCTGTCCATGCGCGACATCGCCAGGGTCAGAAGTAATGCGCCCACCACCACGGCGAGGGCGTAACCCGAGATCAGCCAGCCGGCGGTCGCCTCGCTCACGCTGAAATCAGAGGCAACTTCGGGTAGAAGCCCCATGATGACGAACTCTGTGAGCCCGATGCCAAAGCCTCCCAAGGCCAAAGCGATTAGTCCGATAGGCATAACAATCTCCCAAAAATACTGTACTGAAGAGGATAGTGCGCGTAAGCTGTTAGTTGCAGGCGCTGGATAAATCATTGCACACGAAAATATAGCGCGCAAGCAACTATCTCTATCTCGGCGTCACCGCCGTCTCGAAAGGAACAACCATGAGCATCAAAGACGACGCCGGAGAGGTGCGCACCCAAGGCTGGAGAACGTTGACGGCCCTCCATGGGCTGATTGAAGGAGCGCTTGAACAAGCCCTCCAAACTACGGCGGACCTGTCCGTGGTTGAGTACACCGTCCTGGACGCTTTGGGCCGGCAAGACGGATGGCACATGCGCATGCAGCAGCTGGCGCGGGCCACGGCTCTCTCTCCCAGCGCAACGACGCGCCTGGTGAACAGGCTTGAGCAGCGCGGACTATTGCGGCGGATCCTCTGTGCCGATGACAGGCGCGGCATCTACACCGAGCTCACAAGCGAAGGGAGCGAATTGCTCGCTTCAGCCCGGCCCGTGCATGAATGCGCCCTGGAACAGGCCCTGACGGAGGCCGAAGGAATTGCTGAACTGGCACCCCTGGTGCGCACTTTGCCGCAAGTATCCTTCGTGTGACAAGTGACTCTCGTGGGACCAGGTTTAGTGTGCCCCTGTATCAAGCGCGGTTAGAACATCCTCCAGCTCCAAAGCGGTGGCGAGATGGGTCAAGGTGGCCACATTCGTCAGCTCCCCACCCAGGAGTTTCTCGACCAACCGTCGGTCCCTGGCGATCGCATCCATGTCCAGTGATAGCTGTGCGGCTGTCACGCCCTCGTCCAGGTTGTTCCGCATCAAGGTCCTGAGCGTCTGAAGCAGTGTTGTCCGTCGGGACGAGTCATGCCGGCGTAAGGGCCCCAGGACTTCCTCGCAAAAGGATCGAACCTTGGAGGAGTCCGGCACCTGAAGCAATAGCCCCGCCGTCCCCAAATCGGACACGAGCAGGGTTCGCCCGCCGATTCCCCTGAGCCGGGCCAAATGGTCCGCACCGCGGGCCACGGAGAACGCCTCGAGGTAACCTTGCAGGCCGGATATCGGCCCCGTAAGTACCGAAAGGGAGCTCTCGATTCCCTCACCGCCGTCCCTCAGGACGAGGCGCAAACCTTCTGCGACGGGGCGGACGGACTCCATCGGGCTATCCCCTAAAGGCCACAGCGTGACAAGAAAATCCTGGTGAAAGCCCAGCAACGGTTGGGGACCGGTGTACCCCACCCGGTGGTGAACCGCGGCAGCGACCCGCTCCTGCAGGCCAGTGGTGTTCTTCGGGATTCCAGACGAAAGGATGAGGGCATGCGGTTGGGATAGATCGTGCCCCATCCGCGCAGCCTGTGTGATGAGTGAGGCTGTCAGCGGACCCCGGGTGGTAAGGATCTCCCTGAGGATTTCCCCCGCCTCGTGCCAAGCCGCTTCGGCGGCGCTTCGGGCGCTCAGGAGTTCCAAAGCAAGAACTGTGGCTGCGTGCTCGATCGCTCTCAGGTTCACCGGGGTGAATTCTTCTACGCTGCCGATAGTCCACATCCAGGCTACGACTTCTTCCTTGACCACCACTGCAGCACGAACGGCAGAGGCTCGTGACCCATCACCGAGGGATAGCATTACGTTGGAAAGGCCTGTGCCGGCTTTTACGGGATGTTTAACGCCTTGGGTTGCCTCATGCATCAGCGCTTCCAACTGCATGTCCGACCCAAAAGAGGAGCCACACTTCACCGTTTCGTGGCCGCTTCGAATCACCACGGCGCGTGAAAGCAGCGCCGAGAGCGCTGTTCCTATGTCATCCAAGCCACCTCCGCTGAGAGCCAATGACGTAAGCCGGTGGTGAACGTCAGCAACTTGTCGTTGGAGCTCATATTGTTCCTCCAACGTCTGATTCAGCGTATTCAGTTTAGTAATGGTGCTGGCTTGTTCGGCGCGAAGCCGGGCGGTGTTGATGGCGATTGCAGCTTGGTCTGCCAGGACCGCAAGCAGCGAAACTTCGTCGGCGTCGAAGTAATGGGCCCGCCGTGTGAAGCAATTGAGGATCCCCAAGGTGCCGCCCGGGGCGTTGAGCGGGATAGCGATCATCGACGTGTACCCTTGCTCCAGCGCTGCCGGGGCCCATGGGCCGATGGACGGATCGGTGCCGGCATCCTGGATTTGGATGGGGATGCCCATAGCGAAGGCCTGGCTGGACGGGGAGCGCAAGGACGTGCCTCGCAAGCGGATCGGGTGGAGTGAGTTGACGTCCCGGATGTACTCATCGGAGAGGCCGTAGGAACCTCGGATCTGCAGGACCGTACCTGTGGCATCGGGGACTGTCACCGAGGAAAAATCGTAACTCATCAATTCGCTGGCGGTTCTGGCCACCATGGTCAGAAGCTCGTCAACGGATACTCCCTGGTTCACTGCAGAACCTATGGATCCGAGCGCCTTCAGCCAATTCCGGAGGCGTTCGGACGCTCGATCTGACCGCTCTTTCACAGTCTTAGTATTGCCATTGTTGGGTAGGGAGGATAGAGCTAAACGACGGCGACGCCTCCGCGCCGCGGTTAACAGCGGTCCGGACGGGTCGCCGTCGTTGGCGGTTCTTAGCGGCTGAGTTTACTCGGTGAGTGCGGAGACGACGGCGGCCGCCACAGCCTCGCTGGACTGCGGGTTCTGACCGCTGATGAGGTTGCCGTCGCGGACCACGTAGCTGCTCCATGCAGGGCCCGCCTTCACGATCGCGCCCCGCTCGGCGAGCGTGGTGGCGACCAGCCAGGGGGTTTTCTCGCCGGTGCCGCCGGCGAGCTCTTCCTCGTCTGTGAATACCGTCAGCTCACGGCCAGCGAAAGCGAAGCTGCCGTCCGGGGCAGTAGCACTGAGCAAGCCCGCGGGGCCGTGGCAGAAGGGAGCGATGATTTTTCCGCTTTGGTCCGCCGCTACGAGCAAGGCACCGAGCTGGGCGTCCGTGGCAAGATCGGCCATGGGACCGTGCCCGCCCGGCAGAACGACGGCGTCGAACTCGGCCACATTGACGGAGCCGAGGGAGTTGGGGGTTTCGAGTTCGTCTGCTATTTCCCCGATGTACTGCTTGAACTCCTCAACCTTTTCCTCGTTGCCGACGATGTCCGGGTTCAACGAGCCAGGGTCCACTGTTGATTTCTTTCCGCCCGGGCTGGCGATGGTGATGGCTGCGCCGGAGGCTTTGAGGGCTTTATGGGCCACTACGAGTTCCTCGGCCCATACGCCCGTGGGGTGGAGGGTGCCGTCAGCGAGTTCCAGAGAATCGGCTGCTGAAACAACCATAAGAATGCGGGACATGAGGTTCCTTTCGGGAGAAGGTAAGCGGTTCGCTATTCGATGGTGCTCCTCGCGACTGTGGTATTGGCATAGAGAATACTGTGGCCCCCATAGGAATTCTTTGGGCGTGCCCATGCGAGGATTGCACCGATGGCTACTCACAACATGGAACACTTGCGGACCTTCCTCACGGTTTACCGTGTGGGGTCGCTGACCGAAGCCGCAAGAATGCTGGGTATTTCCCAGCCAACAGCCTCCACACATGTCCACTCCCTGGAACTGAATCTTGGCTTGCGGCTCTTTGAGCGGAGCCCCGTGGGCGTCACCCCGACTCCTAAAGCCGACGAATTGGCGCGTGACATTGCCCCGCACATCGACGCCTTGGACGATCTCGCCTTTATGTCCAACGTTTCAGGAGCAGATGAGTCTCTTCACTTAGGCGGTCCGGCAGAGTTCCTCACGGCCATGCTTTTGCCGGGAACCCCGGAGCTCACCCAAGCCATTGGAGTCAGGCTAAGGATTCGCTTTGGCCTGGTTGACGACTTGCTTGAGCAGTTGCGCGCCGGCCACCTGGATCTGGTGGTCAGCGCAGTCCGTCCCCGGGTCCAGGGTGTTACGGCATCGCCCCTCTTCGACGAAGAATTTGTACTGGTGGCAGCGCCGTCCTGGCAAACCAGCCTCCCGGGTGACGAACCTGTGGAGGCTGAACTGGCACGTATTCCTGTGGTTGCCTACGCCGAGAACCTGCCGATCGTTCGCCGTTACTGGCGGACCGTCTTCCACCGACGTCCTGATGATCTCAGGAGCAACTGCATCGTTCCCGATCTTCGCGGGGTGCGCGCAGCCGTTCTGGCTGGCGCCGGAATGTCCGTGTTGCCCAGCTATTTGGTGCAAGAAGACCTCGTCGCGGGGAAACTCGTGACCTTGCACACCCCCGAGTTTGCGCCGCTGAACACTGTGTATCTGGCCACCCGAACCGGCGACCTCAACCGCAACCATCCGTTGCGCTCCCTCGCATCCGCTATCGAGCGCCTAAGTCAGACCTCTGGTAACAGTCCAACAAAGCCGTGACAGTCAGGCCACCATCTTGGTTGGGTGCAATAGTAAGTTGCCCGCCATGCGCCTCGGATATCTTCTGTACCAGCGCCAGGCCAAGACCGTGTCCTCCGTTCGGGCTTGCCTCCAACCGGTTCCTGACGCGATAGAACGGTTCGACCAAGAGATCAACGATATCCGGGGGAATCTTGTCTCCGGTGTTCATCACCTCCACAAAAGACTTTCCCTTGCGGTTTCCTGTCCTGACAGTTATTGTTCCGGCCCGGATGTTGTGCCGAATCCCGTTGTGAACAAGGTTCAAGACAAGTTGGCGCAACAGGACTGGGTCACCTTGCACCGGCGCGGTTTCGTCTTCGATGGAAATCGAAACCGCCAGCGTGGAGGCTTCGGCCCGGGTCTTTTGGACGGCTTCCCTGGCAACGGCTGAAAGATCCACGGGCGCCTTCGTTAACGGTGCCTGCGTAATGGAATGCAGGTGCAACAGCGATTCAACTATTTCGCTGCTATGACGATTAACCGCGCGCAGGCGGTACAACAGCTCTGGAAGTTCCTGACGTCCCGGGTGAGCTATCGCGACGTCGATCATGGTCCTGCTTGCTGCCAGTGGCGTTCGCAGCTCATGGGAAGCATTGGCAGCAAAGCGCTTGTGGGCGCTGAACGAGCGCTCGAGCCTATCGAGCATCTCGTCAAATGTTCCTGCCAAGTCGGCTATCTCGTCCTTGGGCCCCTCAAACCGGATGCGGTGGTCCAAGGCACCTTTTCCGGCTTCCTGTGCGGCATGGTTAATCTGTTGGAGGGGTCTGAGCAAACGCCCGGCCACAATCCAACCCGTTCCTATCCCCGCTATGCCCAGTGCGGCCAGGACCAGGAGGGAGGTAATGAGCAATGTACTCAGGATATCGTTCGCACTGCTGAGGACTATAGGCGAAACAACGCCCAGAGTCCTGTCGGGAATTTCGGTATCAAGTGGCTGATCCGTTTGCGCCATAGACGGCGTGCTGCTGGTGCTCGTGATCTGGTAGGTAGGCACAAACCGCATGAATCCGTAGATCACGCCCAGCATGGTGGCCGCCGTGACGGCCAACATCACTGAATAGGCGAGAGTCAGGCGAGCCCGCACGGTCAGGCGCAGCCTCCTGCGGACGGGCAGTGAACTTTTGGCGGGCATTTTATAGGTCTGCCTGGATACGGTATCCGACTCCGGATATGGTCTCGATCACTGTCGGCTGACCCAGCTTCTTCCGCAGAGAACTCATAGTGACTCTAATAGCGTTGGTGAACGGGTTCGCATTGATGTCCCAGGCTTTCTCCAGCAGAAGCTCCGCGCTGACAACTCCACCGCCTGCTTCGAGCAAGATCTGCAGAACCGAGAATTCTTTACGGGTAAGTCTTACTGGCACGCCGTTCCGCTCAACACTGCGTCTGAACGTGTCGAGTCGAATTCCACCGTGGTTGAGCACAGGTGGGACCGTTCTCTGCCGCCGGCCCAAAGACCTTAGCCGCGCTACCAGCTCAAGGAACTCAAAGGGCTTGCCGAGGTAGTCATCGGCTCCTATTTCAAAACCTGCAACCTTGTCGTACAAGCTGTCCGCAGCTGTGAGCATCAGCACGGCAGGACCGTCCGGATCTGCAACCACGCGACGACAAACCTCGTCTCCGTGCATTCCCGGAATGTCACGGTCCAGGACCAATGCATCGTAGGCATTCTCCTGGAGCTGTTCCACGGCTGTTAAACCGTTGTCCACCAGGTCCACAGACATCCCCTCATACCGCAGCCCCGAAGCCAGGGCCTCTCCAAGATATGCATCATCCTCGACTACCAGCACCCGCAATAGACTCTCCCGTTCCAACTCGTCCGGCGGTGTTCCGGCAAGAACAAGATAGCCGGGCAAACATGTGAAAAACGTAAAAAACTGTCTGACGTCCCCTGAATGTCCCCACCGGTGTACTTGCTAAGTGACGTAGCCGAACGGCCATGAACCACCCCATCAGGAGGAAAAAGATGAATGCGTTACAGAGGCGCCGAACCAAGCTGGCCGTGTGGGCAGCCATCCCGCTCTTGGCCCTCGGCATTGCCGGATGTGGTACCCAGCAGAACAAGGAAGCGGATGGCGGCAAGCCTCGGGCTGAACAATCGATACAGGACTGGCAGGTGAGCTACGCCTCCTGCATGCGCCAAGAAGGCGTGGATGTTCCGGATCCGGGGAAAGACGGAAACCAGGCAGTACCAGCCACTGAAGATTCCCCCCTCCAGATCGCTGCGAATAAGACCTGCCTCGAAAAGATCGGTGAACCTCCCGTCGGTGACAAGGAGACTTCACCAGAGGAGGTGGGAGAAGGAGCCCTCGATACTAACAAGTGCCTCCGCGAAAACGGTGTGGATGTGAAGGACCCGGCAGCGGGGGAGATGACGGTGCTCCCTGAGGTAAGTCAAGACATTCTTGATAAGTGTGGCCTCGTCGGCGTACCGGCGGGATGATGTTCGATTCGTTCCATGTCTCCAGGCCTAAGCCCTTTGGGCGATCCGAAGAGACAACGGTCGGCTATGCATATATATGCCAAGCCCCCTCTGCCGACCATATTCCGAGACGAACGATTCCGTTGGAATCCCAGGCTTTCTCCAAAAGTTTCTCAGAACTCACATTTCCGTGACCAGAAGACTTATGGAATTCAGGTACTGATAGTTCCTTGCCTGGCGATCGTGAGGGACACCATCGTATTAAATGATGCGGTACAAAAAAGCCCAAGAAACCCGTCGAGTTCAAACGCTGGCGAATTATTTTAAGTAGCCATAGCCTACTTAAAGGCCCAATATTTTCATTTCATGTAGCCCTTAATTACTGAGGAGCTTTAGTGAAGATCACTCCCATCGTCGGGAAGACACAATGCAGGAGGATATTTAATGACTAGTTTCTTTAGTAACGGCAGAACAAAGTTTGCGCTATTGGTGGCTCCGGTCCTGTTGCTCGGGCTTGGGGCTTGTGGTGGTGCCGCTCCAGATGCTGGACCAGGCAAGGACACGAAGGCCTCAACTGCCGCGCCGAAGACCATGCAGGATTGGTCTCTGGATTACGCGTCTTGCATGCGAGGTGAAGGCTTCGATATGCCTGATCCCAGCTCCAACGGAGTCGCGGAAATGCCTCAATTCGATGACGACAGCGGAGTGATGGCCGCCCATGAGACCTGTGTAAAGAAGATCGGTACCGCCCCTGTCCAAACGGGTGGAAAGAGCAAGGAAAGCGTGCAGGAGGCCCAGCGAAAGATCGCTCAGTGCCTGCGTGATCAAGGAGTGGATATCGAGGACCCCAAGCCTGGCATGGGTATGGCCCTGCCAGAGGTGAGCGAACAAGTTATGGCTGCTTGCGGTCTGGGCGCCAAAGGCAGGAGCTAGAAAATGACACTTCCACGGGCGAAACAATTTTGGTCTGGCGCACACAGAATTGACTCATTAACACAGTGCGCTGTTCGGCAACATGACGGTGGCTCTCCGAGGAGTGGGCGATGAAGACACTAAAAGCCTCTCCCGCTGCTGATGGTTCCAGCCGCCCGTCCCTGAGGTCCAGAAGACTCAGAATCTGGTCGGTCATCGCACTTGTGCTCCTTATTGGAGCCATCGGAATGGCGATGGCACTCCAGCTAACCAACGCATCTGCAGCGCCAAGGGAAGAACAAAAGGAACCTCCCGCGACGACGGCCGAAGTCAAACGAGGTGATTTGATGTCGTTGACGCGTGCCCAAGGAATTCTTGAATATGACGGGGCGCGGCAGATCTCATCCGGATTGGGTGGTGTCCTCACCGGCCTGCCCGCGCCTGGCGGTTCCGTCGGACACGGGGGGACGTTGTTTTCGGTCGACAACGCCCCCGTGGTCCTCCTACACGGAAACCTCCCTGTATGGCGAGAGTTTGCAGCAGACATGACCGACGGCCCTGATGTTGAACAGTTGGAGAAGGCGCTGGAGGCGCTGGGATACTTCCCGTACAGCCCAAATCAAACGTACGACTGGAACACCATCGTGGCCGTGAAGGCCTGGCAGAAGGCTCTTGGTCTTAAGCAGACGGGAACCATTGAGTTGGGCCGTATCCAGTTCAGTGCGGGAGACGTCCGTATTTCGAAGCTGCTGTTGAATATTGGCGATCAGGTCGGCGCTGGAGCAGGCGTCATGACCGTCACATCTGCGGACAAGATCGTCAAGGCGGAACTTGACGTTGCCGATCGCAGCTCGGTATCGGTTGGAGGAGCTGTGAACGTGACACTGCCGGACAAGACAGTCTTGACCGGCAAGATCAAAGAGATCGGTCAACCGGTGGAAGTGGAAAAACCCACCGGCAAGAAGGTCATCGTACCCATCCTCGTATCAGTGGATGATGTCACCGCGACGAAGGAACTGGCCGGCGTAGCCGTCAGCGTGACTATTGAACAGGTCAGCCGCAAAGATGTACTGTCAGTGCCCGTCAGTGCCCTGATGGCCATTGCCGAAGACAAATATGGTGTTCAAGTCGTATCCGACGGATCCCTCCGGCTCGTCGAAGTACAGACCGGTGTGTTCGTAGGTGGATTCGTGGAAATTCTTGGTGGCGAGATCAAAGCTGGAGACAGAATCGTGGTCGCGGGATGAATGAGTTGATCGTCGAACTCAAGGATGTGTCCCGCGTCTACGGCAGCCCCCCGGTGCGGGCCCTCGATGAGGTAAGTCTGAAAATCACCAAAGGTGAGCTAGTTGCGGTTGTCGGACCGAGCGGGTCAGGAAAGTCAACGTTGCTGAGCATCCTCGGCACCTTGGATCTGCCATCCGCAGGCGAAGCATTTATAGATGGCTGCAATATCGCGGACCTCAGCGATAGTGGGTTGGCTGCCCTCCGCGCTTTCCGAATTGGATTCGTCTTCCAGCAGTTCCACCTTGCGGAAGGTGTGACCGTCCTGGACAACGTCTCCGATGGATTGCTCTATACGGGGACTTCCCTGACTGAGCGACGAGAACGAGCCGAAGCGGCACTCCTGCGAGTCGGGCTCGGGCACAGATTGAGTCACCAACCCAACCAGCTCTCGGGCGGGGAAAAACAGCGCGTGGCGATAGCTCGTGCGGTTGTAGGGAATCCAGCCCTATTGCTGGCCGATGAGCCTACCGGGAACTTGGACACGCATGCCGGCGAAGGCATTATCGACCTCCTGTTCGAGCTCAACGAAGCAGGCACCACCATCGTGGTCATTACTCATGATCTCGATTTGGCTGCTCGTATTCCCCGGCGGCTGATGATTCGAGATGGGCAGCTGACAGGGCAGGAAGTTTCGAACAATCTTGGGGCGAACTCGTGAACGATTCAAGAGTGCCGCGCCTCCTGTGGTGGGATATTGTGCGGCTGGGTTCCAGCGGACTTCGTACGCGTCCGATGCGCTCAGTACTTTCTGCCCTGGGCATTGCCATAGGTATCGCCGCAATGATCGCCGTCGTCGGTATTTCTACGTCCAGCCAGGCACGCTTGAATGAGCAGTTTGCACAACTCGGTACCAACTTGCTGACCGTCACACCCGGCAAAAGCCTAGCCGGGAAGGAAACGCCCCTCCCCTCCGATGCCGTCCAACGCGTTCGACGCATGGCTGGCGTGGAGAGGGTGAGCTCGATATCGGAAATCAAGAACGTCAACGTGTTTCGCAATGACCTCTCCGATCCTCGAAGCACGGGTGGACTCATTGTTTACGCGGCAGATCTGGAACTCCTTGATGCGGTTGGAGCAGACCTCTATTCAGGCAAGTGGTTGGATGCAGCGTCGGGTAGATACCCTACGGTCGTTTTGGGCAGCAAGGCGGCGTCCCGACTAGGCATTGCCACCCCTGGAGGACAGGTATTTTTGGGGGGAAAGTACTTCACAGTTATGGGAATTCTTAAGCCTGTTCCTTTGGCACCAGAACTCGACACGGCCGCGCTCGTCGGTATCCACGCTGCGAGAGACTCTTTGAACCACGAGGGCGAGCCCACCACCGTCTACGAAAGGTCAGCGGAACAACTGGTGGAGCAGGTGCGGAAGCTTCTCCCTGCCAGTACGAAACCCGAAGCCCCAAACGAAGTCAACGTGAGCAGGCCGTCCGACGCCTTAGCAGCTAAATACGCGACGGATCAAGCCTTTACGGGGATGCTCGTAGGTCTGGGGTCAGTCGCCCTGCTCGTCGGCGGGATCGGTGTAGCGAACACGATGATAATTTCGGTGCTGGAAAGGCGCAAGGAAATCGGCCTGCGGCGGTCCCTCGGGGCAACCAAATCACATATCAGAGGACAGTTCCTCACCGAAGCTGTCCTACTTTCTGCCCTTGGTGGGCTGGCCGGAGCCTTCCTGGGATTCGGCGTCACCGCCGTGTTCGCACTATCCAACGGTTGGTTGCTGTCGATTCCATTGTCGGTATTCCCCATTGCCATCGGCGCCACTGTGGCGATCGGCGCCTTCGCCGGGCTTTATCCAGCAATACGCGCCGCTCGACTCCCACCCACCAGTGCTCTCAACGCCTGACGCCGCCGCCTCCGCATCCGGGGTACCGAAATGCGGGGGCGGCAGCACGGACGCTAAGGATGGAATCAGCCGGAGCGGACACAGCCACTAACCTGCAGGAAGAACATGCATGAGCCTGGACTTGAGCGGACCGACAATCGCAATCCTTACCACCTTAGGCATAGCCGCTGTTCTATTCACATGGAACTTGTTAGCCTTCGTGGTCGTCCTCTTGGTCGCCGGTGCCGGGCGTGCAGTATCATTGCTCGTCTCGCCCAGCCTAAGAGTCCGTAACCTCCGTCGGTATCGCCAAAGATCGAATGACTAGGTGAAAATCCAGCGGGGGTCGTAGGAAGCCCGTCCCTTCGGCGACAGGGGACCCTACGGAACCATCCTGACCAATCCTTGGTGGAAGGCTCGTCGATCGCTTCCGGGACCAGCGCCGTCGTCCATGATTGGCTTTTTCTGGTTCCGAGTTTTGCCCCACCCGACAAGAACCTGACCCTATGCCGTGGACGGCAACGATTTGGAACAGTGTGGTGTATAGGTGGTCGGTGGCCATGAGCCATCCACCCTGGCGCATCGAGCAGTTCTCTGCCGCCCATCGACCGTCATATCGGATAAGTACGTAGGGGATGAGCCTCGGCAGAGAGGAACTGCGCCGATCGATTGGCTGCCTCGACGATAAGGTTGTGATCAAAACAACGTGAAGGGGACTCGTGAAGGCTGTTGACTCGCATCTGCTTACGCTGCTAAAGGCGAGCAGTCAGTTCATTGTCCCGATCTACCAGCGGCTTTATTCATGGCAAGAATCTGAGTGCGCGCAGCTGTGGGCCGATATCATGCGGGCGGGATCGAATTCGGCACTTGGGTCACATTTCACAGGCTCCATCGTCTACGTCGCAAAGGACCTAGCCACTAATACCTCTGCTCAGCCTGATCTAATCATTGATGGCCAGCAGCGGGTAACGACGATAACGCTGATACTGGAAGCGCTAGCTGCCCGGTTGGAGACACTGCCAGACGATCAGCGCGAGCCTTGGGACGGGTTCTCGCCACGGAAGATCCGGAATCGGTACCTACTCAACGATGATGAGGAAGGTGAGCGTCAGTTCAAGCTGATCTTGTCCCAAAGCGACAGGCTCGCATTGACCGCCATTCTCCAGGGAGCGGAGCCGGCCAGCGACGTTGTCAGCCGCGTGATTGAGAATTACGCCTACTTCCGCCGGAAACTCGATGATCCGAGGCTCGACCTGTCCGTCGTCTGCCGCGGCCTCGACAAGCTCGTTGTCGTAGACGTAAAGCTCGAGCGCGGTACGGACAACCCGCAGCTCGTTTTTGAGGCGATGAACTCGACTGGCAAGAAGCTGTCCCAAGCTGACCTGATCCGCAACTACGTTCTCATGGATATGCCGCCCAAACAGCAGGACAGGGTCTACTCGGCCTACTGGCATCCGATGGAGCTCGAGTTCGTTGGTGCGGAGGAGAGCCAATTCGACGAGTTCGTCCGCCATTATCTGACCATCAAATCTGGCGAGATCCCTCGCCTAGACGACATCTACGATGCCTTTAAAGATCACGCGGCGGTTTTCACAGACGGGGACGAGACAATTGAGTCACTCGTCATCGAGCTGCGGCAGTACGCCCGGCGGTATTGCGCGATGGCGTTGGGCAAGGAGACGGATCTTACGCTGCGGCGGGCCTTCAAGGATCTCGACCAAATCAAGGCCGACGTTGTCTATCCTTTCCTGCTCGACGTCTACACAGACTACGAGCTCGGAACTCTGACTCGTGACGGCGTACAGCAGATAGTTGATCTCGTAACTTCGTACATCTTCCGTCGCGCTGTCTGCCGTATTCCGACCAACTCACTAAACAAGACCTTCGCCAGCTTTAGCTCAGCGGTGCGCAAGGACCGTTATCTCGAGAGCGTAAAGGCCCACTTCCTCGGCCTCAAGAGCTATCGCAGATTCCCGACCGACGCCGAGTTCGTTTCCGATCTCAAGTCAACTGACTTGTATAACTTCCGCCGGCGCTCTTACTTTCTTCGCATGCTGGAGAACTATGGCCGCAAGGAGCACGTGACGATCGAGGACTACACGATCGAGCACATCATGCCGCAGAACGAGAATCTCTCGGCTTCATGGCGAGCAGCCCTTGGGGATGACTGGCAGGACGTGCAAGTGAAATACCTGCATACCCTCGGAAATCTGACGCTCACGGGCTATAACTCAGAATACTCAGACCATGCGTTTGCTAATAAGCGCGACATGGAGGGAGGGCTCAAAGAGAGCCCGCTCCGGCTTAACAAGGGTCTAGGGCAACTCGACACCTGGAACGTCGGCGAGATCCAGAAGCGCGCCGCGCGGTTGGCAGACGAAGCGCTCGTGATCTGGTCTCTGCCGAAGTTGCCAGCCGAAATGATCATGGAGTTCGAGGGGAAACGGGCAGAGTCGGACTTCTCCATCGAAGACCACCCCCACTTGCTCCGCCAGCCGCGGAGAGCCCTATTCGAGAAGTTCAGTGGCGAGGTTCTCGCCCTTGACCCAGGCATCACCCAGCAATTCCTCAAGCACTACGTCGCTTTCAAGGCTGAGACCAACTTCGTCGACGTCGTTCCGCAGAAGGCTCGGCTGAGGTTGAGCCTCAACATCCCAATCGAGGCGCTCCGGGACGAGCGGGAGCTTGCCTGGGACGTCAGCGACAAGGGGCACTGGGGCAATGGTCCCACCGAGGTCAGCCTCGACGAGGACACCGACCTTGGCTACATCATAGGCTTGGTCCGCCAGGCTTTCGAATTACAGATGGGTGGCGAGTAAGTGGACCGCCACCCCGCCCGACACGGAAGCGTCCCGCGGATGGAGCCGATTCGCTGTTCTACTCAGCAGACGTACACCGGTGGAATCGATAGGCTCTTGGCGGGCGCAAGCGTCACCTAAGGCTCGGCTTTTATTGCGGTCTTCCCGCCCTTGGTGAGGCCTGGCTTACACGTTGAGAAATGCCTCGCCATGATTACTGCAGTGCAGGGAGCCGTCACAACATCAGGCTAAAGTCCCGAGCCGTCCCCAAACGCGAACGCGCACATTTCGTCGTTGATAATGTTCGGGTATGTTCAACCCCTCCCCATATCACGAACCAGGGTTCGGCGCATGGAAGCAACGGCTAGAGACTTTGCCACTTTCAAAAATCTTGATCCGCGAGGCAGATCAGGCGGCGCAGGACGGTCGCTGGATGCGATGGATGCAGGCAGACTGCGAGTCCACCTACATTCAGTCTGTCGAGGACAACGTGGCGAAGATTGGGCAGCAACTCGTTTTGCTGGCAGAGATCGCTAACTATCCTGTCGGCGTTTGTTGTGTGCTCGCGGGTCGAACCAATTCGGATCCGCTGTTCATTCAGTTGGTTGCAGTAGTTCCCTTCGCTCGGCGACGAGGGGTAGGACTCGCACTCCTCAGAGCGGTCGCCGGGTGGCAGCCACACCGCAGCATCGCGATGGCCACTCTCGATGACAACGTCGCCGCGCGAAGGTTGAACGAGCGTTTCGCCCAATCGATTGGCGGGAACATTCAGCGTGTCCCCGTCAGCCGATTCCGGCGGTCCGACTTGGGATTCGCCCCAGGCGAGCGTCACCGTCCCTGGGTCATCGACCGTCAACAGGAAGCTGATACAGCCGTGCTCCGGTGAGACAGTTTAGGGCTGGGCGCCGGCAAAGTGCGTGCTCCTCTAACGGGCGCCAGCGCACGGCGGAGCTACAAAGAGAGCTGCTACCTGCGGCAGGGGAGTGCCTCACCAAGATAGGACCCAGCTTAAAGGGGGTGGAACCGCTCAAGAACCGTGCCTAGGCCGGGCACAATATCGGTTGCTCAGTACGAATTTCTGGAATGCTGCCTTGCGCTAGGCTCCTATCCATGGACTCCACTACGTTCGGTATCTTGCTGGGAATTGCCGGCATTGCTATTACCGTCGCCCTGGGCTTACCTCCGTTGCTGAGACGCCGTAGTGTCACGTATTGGTCTCCTCCGACTTGGAGTCGGGGAACCGAAAAGATCGGGACTACGCGTATCCCGGTTGTCACTGCCCGTTGGGCTGTACGTGGCAACAATGCTTCCATCCAAGGCGTGGAGTGCTCGGTTCGGGGCCCTTCAGGCAAGTGGCGGCAGCTAGCAGCACCGAAAGGAAAACTCGACCTTCCAAAAGAGAATTTGTACACGCATATCAACCTCGTTGATGAGGTGCCCTTCAACTCGATATTCGCATCGCCGGTAAACATTGGGAAACCAGTTAGGGACTCGCTCTCATTGGCCAAGAAAGGCCGCTATCGACTTCGAGTCCGCTGGTATGAAGACGACAAGCCTCGGCGGCGCGAGAAGGTCTTTTCATATGTGGTGCGCTGACCAACCGCAAAAGCGCTGCCCGCCACGTGCCGAGTAGTAGTGACAGGAGGCGCACGGGTGGGGTTCAGCCAGTGCTCGCCCCTTGGCTGCGGTGCTCTGCGGAAAGGCAGTATCGGAAGATTCTGAGCCCAAGGCCACTACCATGCCGGCCCGGGCAATGACTTCTGGAATCTGCTCTACCAGTGTGGCCTCACCAGCGAATCGCTCACTCCCGAGCGGGACCGGGAATCAACCGTGCATGGGCTGGGAGTGAATGATCTGGTGAGGGAATGAACCAGTCAAATGATCGGAGGCTCCATGCGCAGTACAACGTTCTCGAACTAATCGGCGTCCTCCGTGACTACGGCCCTCGGTTCGTGGCGTTCATAAGCTTGGAAGCGGGGAAAGCTGCCGCTAGGCATATAGGAGTTCGTCACCCGATGCTCGGTCTGCAGTCGTGGACCTAGCTGGGTGCCGTGTGTAGCTGAAACCCTTCTATGACGGCAGTCACACATCCAAGTAAAATGGAACATCCCGGTCGGCAATTGAATGCGACTGCTGGCTCGCATGTGCGAAGCCGCGCGTGCAGGATGTCGGTTCAGGCCGTATACCTTTGGATCATGACCGTCACACCTAAAGCCTTCATCAGTCACGCAACTGAAGACAAGGCCGCCTTCGTCGTTCCTTTCGCCACCAAACTCCGCGAAAGGGGTGTGGATGCCTGGGTCGATCAGTGGGAGATCAAAGCCGGTGAATCACTTGTGGACCGCATTTTCGAGTCTGGTATCAAAGACGCCTCCGTCTTCATCGTTATCCTTTCCTCAACCAGCGCGATCAAACCTTGGGTGAGGGATGAAATGGACGCAGGCGTAATGCGGCGAATATCTGGCCAGGCAAAGGTCATCCCTATTCTCCTGGATGACGTTGAGGTTCCCATATCACTCCAACACACGCTGTACCTGTCAGTACCCAACGACGGGCTTGAAGGCGTGTTGGAGAAGACGCTCCATTCCATCTTCGAAATTGACAACCGGCCACCTTTGGGCGAGCCTCCTGCGTACACAACTGCTGCCTTACTGCCCAAGGTTCTTCCAGACCCAGTGGACAATGTTGTTCTCAACGCAATAATCGATCTACATCTCGACGACTCGACTGGCATGATCGATGACCACACACTTCTTTCGTGCCTAGCTGGAACTGGAGTGTCGGCGGAGGCCATGAATGAAAGCGTTGAAATATTCGAGTCGGAGCGACGGATCACCCGTCAGAAGGCCGTTAGCGGCAACTGGTTTATCACCGGTGTCAGCAGCAGAACGCTTTTGCCCGCCCTTACCGCTCGAGGTGTCGGTGTGCAAGGACTGCAGATGCGGATGCTTACCGAGATCGTCAACAAACCTCAACAAACCTTTCTCTCGTTCGAGGACCAGCCGAGAGTGGTTACGCGAGCCCTTTTGGAGTCGTTGGAAGCACAAGGATTTATCAAGACACAATCGGCGGTGAGCGGCCATGTGTTTATTGTCGACGTCTCAGCGGCAGCGACGCGTACGGTCCGTCGGGCCTGAGTGGCTCGTGACGGCCGCCGCCGGACGGGAACTGCGCCGTCCAGGCAAATACCAAGGTGGCAGGAAACGGCCCGGTGTTTGCATTCGGCGGATCCCGCCCGCGCACTAAAGCAGCAGCGATTCCGCTGGGCCCAACATAGTAAGGCAAGATACCTTGTATGGGTTCAGCAAGTTTCGAAGATGTCCTCGATCATCTCTACTTCTCGGCGAGGGATCAGCACGAAAAGGGCACCAAATTCGAGCACCTGATGAAGCGTTACCTAGAGCTTGAACCTAAGTTCGCTGACCAGTTCGCCCACGTCTGGCTGTGGAGCGAGTGGCCGGGCCGGAACGGGCACGTCGACACCGGCATCGATCTCGTGGCTAAGGACCGCTATACGGGCGAGCTCACGGGCATTCAGTGCAAGTTCTACGACCCGGCTAGGACTCTGGACAAAAAGCAGATCGACTCATTTTTCACCGCTGTCGGCAAGAGTGACTTTTCCTACGGCATGGTTGTTTCCACCACCGATAAGTGGTCCAAGCACGCCGAGGATGCTCTGGAGGGCCAGTCCAAGCCGATGACCCGGCTCCGGTTCGCCGATCTCGCTGACTCCACCATCGACTGGTCCGCGTTCAGCGTTGATGCTCCCGAACAGATGAAGCAGTTGGGCGGCAAGGAGCCCCGGAAGTACCAGCGCCAGGCGATCGATGACGTGAAGAAAGGTTTCACGAAGAGCGACCGCGGTAGGTTGATCATGGCGTGCGGCACCGGAAAGACCTTCACCTCCCTCAAGATGGTCGAGGAGATCGTCCCCATCGGCGGCTACGTGCTGTTCCTGGTTCCTTCTATCGCCCTTCTGCAGCAGACCTTGAACGAATGGACCGCCCAAGCATCCGTACCGCTGCGGCCACTGGCCGTCTGCTCCGACACAAAGGTCGGCCGGAAAGAGCACGAGGACGTCAGCGTCCATGACCTAGCGTTCCCGGCCACAACCGACCCAACAAAGCTCCTGAACCGGGCTCGGATCAGCACAGGCCAGGACGCCATTACGGTGGTCTTCTCCACCTACCAGTCCATCGACGTCATCCATCAGGCCCAAAAGGCTGGCCTACAGGAGTTCGACCTCATAATCTGCGACGAAGCCCACCGGACCACGGGCATCACGGAAGCCAGCCATGATGACTCCGCGTTCGTGAAGGTGCACGACAATACTTATATCGAATCCGGCAAACGGCTCTACATGACGGCCACACCTAGGATCTATGTTCAGGAATCCAAGACCAAGGCCGCTCAGGACAACGTCACCGTCTACTCAATGGACGACGAGGACGTCTACGGCCCCGAATTTCATCACCTCGGCTTCGGTAAGGCAGTGGAGATGGGCCACCTTGCTGACTACAAGGTGCTTGTACTTGCCGTCGATGAGGAGACCGTCAGTAAGTCCTTCCAGAGTCTTTTCGAAGACAACGGCGACCTCAACCTCGACGACGCCGCCCGGATCGTCGGCTGCTGGAACGGCCTCTCCAAGCGTGGTGTCAACGGTCTGCGATTGGACATTACCGACAGCTCTCCGATGCGCCGAGCCGTGGCTTTCGCCCGCAATATCAAGGAATCCAAGAAGCTGGCCGCCGACTTTGAGCTTGTCGGCCGGCAGCTTCTCGTTAACCGCGGCGAGTCGGAAGCCCCGGCGCTGAGGCTACAGGCTGACCACGTTGATGGCACTTTCAACGTCCTGGAACGATCGTCCAAGCTGGACTGGCTCAAAGCCGAGGATACGCCAACCGCCACGGGTGAAGACACCTGCCGGATTCTCTCCAATGCCCGGTGCCTCTCCGAAGGCGTCGACGTACCTTCCCTAGATGCCGTCCTGTTCCTAAACCCGCGCAACTCCCAGGTCGACGTCGTCCAATCAGTCGGCCGCGTCATGCGCAAGGCCGAGGGCAAGGAGTACGGCTACATCATCCTGCCGATCGCCGTCCCGGCCAGTCAGGACCCCGAGACCGCCCTAAATGACAACAAGAAGTACAAGGTCGTCTGGGACGTCCTGCAGGCCCTTCGGGCACACGATGACCGGTTCGAAGCCATGATTAATAAACTGGAACTGAACCAGAATGCCAACGATAAGATCGACGTTATTACCGTTGCAGACCCGTTCGGCGACGGTCCGGTTGGCCCCGGCGGGGACCACAACAAGGGCTCGGGAACGGATGCTCTGTTCCACATGGCCGGAGCGGACCAGTGGCGCAACGCCATCTTCGCCCGCATGGTCCGCAAAGTCGGGGACCGCCGCTACTGGGAATCCTGGGCCAAGGACGTCAAAGACATCGCCGACCGGCACGTGCTCCGGATCCGCTCCATCCTGAACGGCGAAGACCAGCGGCCGCGGGAAGAATTCAGTGTCTTCCTTCAGGGCCTGCGAGGGAATCTGAACGACGCCATCAGCGAGTCCGACGCCATCGACATGCTTTCCCAACACCTGATCACCAAGCCGGTCTTCGAAGCCCTCTTCGAAGGCTACTCGTTCGCAGCGAACAACCCAGTCTCCCAAGTGATGGACTCCATGATTGACATTCTGGAGAAGTACAACTTGGACTCGGAGGTGGCCAGCCTCGAGTCCTTCTACCGCTCCGTCCGCGTCCGCGCCGAAGGCATCACCAATGCCGAGGGCAAGCAGAAGATCGTGACCGAGCTGTACGAGAAGTTCTTCAAGCTGGCCTTCCCCCGCACCGCCGAATCACTTGGCATTGTCTACACGCCCGTTGAGGTCGTCGACTTCATTATCAGAGCCGTCGACGATGTCCTTGTCAGGGATTTCGGAGCCTCCATCAGCGACGAGGGTGTCCACGTCTTGGATCCGTTCACGGGGACCGGCACCTTCATCGTGAGGCTGCTCCAGTCTGGCCGGATCAAGCCGGAAGACCTACTGCGCAAGTACACGCAGGAGCTTCATGCCAACGAGTTGCTGCTGATGGCCTACTACATCGCCGCGATCAACATCGAGGCCACTGTGCATGGTCTTCTTGAAGAACAGGCGGCGGCTGAAGGCAAAGACGCTGGAGATGTTCCCTATGTCC
This sequence comes from Paenarthrobacter sp. TYUT067, assembly GCF_023656375.1. Lineage (NCBI taxonomy): Bacteria > Bacillati > Actinomycetota > Actinomycetes > Micrococcales > Micrococcaceae > Paenarthrobacter > Paenarthrobacter sp. TYUT067. The sequence continues at coordinate 40,476 of NZ_JAMOIT010000001.1, read as the reverse complement.
CATTCGATGGCATTGTCTTGACAGACACATTCCAAATGACGGAGGACGGGGACACCCTCGACGATTTCGTCTTCACTTCCAACAATGACCGCGTCAAGGCACAGAATGCCCTCGACATCCGCGTGATCATCGGCAATCCGCCTTACTCAGTCGGCCAGTCCAGCAGCAACGACAACAACGCCAACCTCAAGTATCCAACCCTCGACGGATCCATACGCAACACCTACGTCTCTCGTTCTAAGACACACAACAAGAGCAAACTTTACGATTCGTACATCCGAGCCATCCGGTGGGCGTCTAATCGCATTCTGACCGCGGACGGCGGCGGAGTCGTTGCTTTCGTCTCTAATGGCGGTTACATCGATTCCAACTCCGCCGACGGACTCCGAAAGACTCTCTGCACCGAGTTCCACGAAATCTACGTCTACAATCTCCGCGGTAACCAGCGGACCGCCGGCGAGCAGAGCAAGAAGGAAGGCGGCAAGGTTTTCGACTCTGGAAGCCGGAACACCGTCGCCATCCTACTTCTCGTCAAGCGCCCAGGCTCAGTTAACGAGTGCAAACTGAATTATCACGACATCGGTGATTATCTCGACCGGAAGACAAAACTAGCCACGGTCGAACTAGCAACTATCAACAACCTTGAATGGGAAACGATCACTCCCAACGATGAGGGGGACTGGATCAACCAGCGGAACGGCTTGTTCGAGTCGTTCAGTCCCATCGGCGACAAGGATGGTGGAACCGGGCTGTTTAGACTGCACTGTGGAGGATTAAATACGGCCCGTGACGCATGGGTGTACAACGCATCGAAGGTTGAGCTTCAGCGAAACGTCGTCCGCATGGTTGACTTTTACAACTCGGAAGTGGACCGCTATACGGGGACGGGCGGCGTCGAGGACTTCATAAATACCGACCCCTCAAAGATCAGCTGGAACCGCGCGGACAAGGCTCAACTCGTGCGAGGTGTGCACTACTCCGTTGCCAACAGCGGATACCGGGTCGGCGCTTATCGCCCCTTCAACAAACAGCACGTTCACTTCAACCGCCAGCTCAATGACATGGTCTACAGGCTGAATGACATGTTCCCGACCCAAGATGCCGAGAACCTTGGCTTCTACATCGTTGGCGTCGGCACCGAGAAGCCCTTCTCAGCTCTTGCCGTGAATGAGATCCCCAATTTGTCGTATTGGGGTTCTGGCCTTGGTCAGTTCTTCCCCAGATACGCATACTCGCCGCAAACCCGCGGCGAAGCCGATCTTTTTGGAGAGCTCGAGTCGGCCTCACCCGGGCAGAAGCGGATCGATAACATAACGGATACAGCTCTCGCCGACTACCGGTCCGTATACGGGCCGACCGTCGTCAAGGACGACATCTTTTTCTATGTCTATGGGCTACTCCACTCTCCCGACTACCGGAACAGATTCGCCGCTGACTTGAAGAAGATGCTTCCACGCGTTCCACAGGTCCCTGGCCTAGATAGGTTCCGGGCCTTCGTCAACGCTGGCAGGAGACTCTCCGACCTGCACATCGGCTACGAGTCGCTGGAGCCGTTTGCGTTAGAAGAAGTGGCAACCGGCCCTGCGGGCGACCAAGACGATTATGCCCGATATGCGGTGACGAAGATGAAGTACGGCGGCAAAGCTGGCGCTTGGGACAAGACCCGCATCATCTACAACTCGCAAATCACTCTGGAAGGAATACCGGAGGACGTCCATCGCTACATGCTGGGTTCCCGCTCAGCCTTGGACTGGATAGTCGAGCGATATCAGGTGAAACACGACAAGCCGTCGGGGATCGTGAATGACCCGAACGCCTGGTCCCGAGAGCATGAGCAACCACGCTATGTCATTGACCTGATTGCCCGCATCGTGACTCTCAGCTTGGAGACGAACCAGATTGTGGATTCACTGCCTGAGCTCGGTTTGGATTAGGCCGCCTTACCAGCAGCGCAAGCTGAGAATCGCTTTTCGTGGAAAGCGCCATACTGTCCAATGTGTGAGGCCGGCTCACATAGGCTTCTCATATGCAAAGCAGAGAGCAAGAGCAGCACATTGCAGTGTTTGGCGAAAGTGGCAGCGGTAAGACCGTGATGGTGTCTTCGTTCTACGGAGCCACCCAGGAGCAGCATTACCTGCAAAAGAGCCTCTTCGACGTGGTCGCAGATAGTGCTGAGCAACACCGACAGCTCCATCAGACCTACCTTGGCATGAAGAATTCAGCCCAAGTTCCCGATGCGACTCGTTTCTCCTCTACGTCCTATACCTTCTCCATCAAGCTGAAGGACACGGTAGATTCCAAAACGAGGATGGCCAAGCCTTTCGACGCACTGCGTCTTGTATGGCACGACTACCCGGGGGAGTGGTTCGAGCAAGACGTAAGTGGGGCGACGGAAGCGCAGGACAGGGTCGGCACCTTCAAAAGCTTGCTGGGGTCTGACGTCGCTCTCCTGTTGGTGGACGGTCAGCGGTTGCTGGACCATTCCGGCGAGGAAGAGAAATACCTGAAAGCCTTGCTTACCAGTTTCCGCAGGGGATTGCTGTCGCTTAAAGGTCAGCTGCTGGAAGACGGCACCCTGCTCCGCAAATTTCCGCGTATCTGGATAATGGCTCTCTCAAAGTCTGATTTACTACCCAACTTAAATGTGTACGAGTTCAGGGATCTTCTAATAGAGAAAGCCCGAGACGAGATCGACCAACTTCATAGGGTATTGGCTGGGTTTGTGGAGGTCAGCGAGGCGCTGTCATTCGGCGAGGACTTCGTGCTCCTTTCGTCGGCAAAGTTCGACGCAGACAAGATTGAGGTGACCGAGCGAGTCGGGCTGGAGCTGATTCTGCCCATGGCTGCAATGCTCCCACTCCAGCGCCATGCCAGATGGGCACAGCTGAAGCTCATCCCTGGGAAATTGGGCGCGCAGCTGCTGACTAAGGCCAAGACTTTGGCCATGGCTGCCGCGCTGCTCGGAGAAAAAGGAAGGCTACCGGGCCGGATGGGCCGTCTATTGAGCCGTCTCGATCCTGATCTCGTGGACCAAGTGGCCAAACTTGCGGGAGACAAACTTAGGGACGTCAACTCCGAGGCGGTGGCCAAACGAGACTACCTAGCAGCCACACTGACGCGCTTCCAGTTGGATTTGGAAGAGGGGGAAGAGAAACAAATCCTTTTCAGGAGTCGTAGATGAAGCTTATTTGGGCCACGCGTGGGCGTAACTGGGGCTTCCGATTTCTCCGAAATGGGGGCTTCCCTGATCCACTGCCGGTGTACGAGGATGTCTTCTCGGCTACCGATGGTGGACCCGAGATCTGCCGCCGCGTCGGCGAGAAACTGGCACTGCGCTTCCCAGATCCATCTGGTTGGACGGACAGAGCCGGCAGAGTCATTCCACACGATTTTGTCGTGTTCGGTCCCGTAGTAGACCGAATCGACTCGGTGGAGAAGGGACGACAACTGATCTGGCCTCTAGTTGCAGATGATTTCGCGCAGGTCTGGCAGCTGCCCAAGCCGCCCCGGAATAGCTAGGTCTGCCACCTAAACGACGCTTCCCTCGGCATCTAACGCTCGTCGATGCCAAACCCCGCGTTCAGAGAGCTGGCTCGCTATTGTGCAGCTCGATCGCGATCCAGCTGCGCTGGAGGTCTATGGCGTCTTCCGATGGTGTGGCGGGTTCGGGAGGTAGGGCATGAGGACCAGGCCGGGGTCGATATTATCTCGTGGACTCCGTGGCCGAGGGTAATGTCACCCACGACGGGGTGGTTGATCTTTTTGGTAGCTGGGGAGTGGCACCCTACGGGGTGTCGTCCCCGGTAGGTGCGGAACTCGGTGCCGCGGGTAGCTCAGGGGCTGATTGTGGACTGGAGCCGTCAACCATATGGCTCAACTGCTCCAATGTGTAGGTAAATTTCGTTTGTCCGGTGGCGGCTTCGTCCAAAGCCACCTCGGTCAGAATGACCTCATATTCATCGTGAATGGTTGCCCTCGACACCTCCGGAAGGGCTGCTGCGGAAACCTTGCCCTGGTACAGCACGTCCGACTCGACGTCTCTAAGTCCGAATCGCATGTGTTCACTGTCTGCCGCAACAAGGGTCATCCGGCCACGAATTTCAGTAGGTTCTTGTTCTATGGCCGCGTCCAGTAGCTGACTCAGCCTGTCAAGTTTCTCGGCCGTCAGCTTGGCAGTGCGCTTGCCGAACTGAGGGCTCCCTGCATTCAACGTTACATCGCCCTTTGTTTCCGCAAGTTGGCGGATCAGACGGCTATAACTGCGAGCTCCCCGTGGCTTGAGCTGCAGTACTTCCTGCGCAACGGTTTCGCTGTCGGCAGCGTCTGCCGCCATCGTTACCAGACGTTCAACCGCTTTGGAAAAGGGAGATTCCCCGAAGAGGTCTTGGCCGTCGGTGGCCGCGATTCCCAGAACGAAACTGGCCGCGGAGAGCGCTAAGACGTTCGATGCCAGCGCGCTTGTGACGTCGATCGGAAGGGCTCCGGCCTGTGGGGGCTCTTCGAGCAGTTCCAGTGCACCGAAGTTCTCAAGGACACCCTGGAGCGCGACAAGTACTAGGCCAATTGCTCTGGTCGGGGCTTCTGTCCGGTAGTAATCAGGGAGGTGCACTTGCACGTCCAGTCGCGTGCGGCCCTCTTGAACTGCAAGTCGCTCCAAGTTTTCGGGATCAAGTGCAGGCTCAGCCGTGGGAGTATCAAGGTTGAGTGCGAAGTCCGATGCTGGGAGCCAGTCATCGAGGACGTCTGTTGGCCTGATAGGAACAACGGTGTCAGGCTCATCACCTTGGTGGTAGAGGGTGGCAACGTAGAGAAACCCCTCGGGACGAAGATAAGCATCTCGCAAGTTGATCCCGCCGGACCTCACTGCAGAGAGCCTTCCGGTAGAAACCGGGACGTACAGCCAGAGGTCGCGGTCAACCCCCTCTTCGGCCCATCCTGCTATGAATTTTTGGTCCGTGCGGGAACGGCACGTGAAGAGGCGAGGCCCGTCGTACTCTACGAAGACCTCTTCCAGTTCGAGATCACCCAACAGCGTATTGGTCGGTAACCAGCCCATTTATATCACTCTGAATTCTTGCCATGATTCGTCACCGCGTGGTTTCCACCAAGTGTGATGTGAGGGCTTGTCCTTGCCGGGAGTTGCAGCCATTACTCCGGAGCCATCGATGGGGCCCACTGCGATACGGCGGTCTCGCAGTGGGCCGACGGATTGCCGCGTGTACTCGATATCATCCAACGTCTGGCAGATGCTCATGCCCATGGCCATACACAAACGCTCACCAGTCCACCCAGCAAACCGGCGAGGCTTTTCGAGATAATTGCTCTCAAAGTCCCGCTCCGATAGTTCTGTGCCGTAAACCAAGCGATAGAAAGTGCCCTCAGCTGGAACCGCCGTCGGTGGTGGGCATGATTCCGGAAATTCATCCGGCCAGTCAGTCATTGCTGCGAACCCCCATGTCTCATGGGGGAAACACTAACGGGTGGCAGCGACAGCTACGAACTAGACGCCGATATTATTACCATCTTGCGTTGCGCGGTCCGTTGAGCCAAGGGAGCTGCGGTCACTTCCATGCAGAGACGCTCTCATGGGAACTGTTCGTTGGAAGTACGCCGGAGCTGGCGTCGTCGGGACTGTAGCGGCCACGCCTGGATACGTCACGTTAGCCAGGCCTTGTCCGAGTCGCTCGAGAGGGCGCATTAGTAGTCCGGGTTGCAAAATGTCCTGCGCTACCACGGTGTCGCTTGTCTACCGGGTTCCGGCGGAAAGCAGGTGCAAGGGTGACGACTTATTACCAGCCTCTAATGGTCCTGACACCGCCAGCAATTAGGGACTAACCGAGAAAATGTACCAACATAGCTGCAGCGTGAACGTCGGTAACCGCTATGCGCAACTCTTCGAGCCATGCATCCGGTCGCGGCAGGTTCGCCTGATGGGCGATCAATGGCGCGAGTCCGCGCATTACGTAAACAATGCCAATGCAAGCAGCATCAATCGCTAGGGCAGTCATTTCGTGGCTGAGCGTGTGTTGTTGGGTGGACTCATCAAACCTGGCGAAGGAGTGCAGCAAACCTAGGGGAGTTGCATGTGCCACTTGCGTAAGCAGTTTGTAAGCTAACTCGCCCCAGTTGGGCTCGGCGACACCTAGGACGAGACCGCCGAGCAGGATCCGAGGCAAGGGGATTTCTGTTGTCTCGCCTCCGCGAGGCTGTCGCCGCGTATCAATTGCGAAGCTTCCCCGTCCTCGCGGGTATAGAAGCTTCTCAACGGCCTCGGGCGACGATGTCCTGGCCCGCAGGGAGTTGTAAAGATTTTCTTTTCTGTCCGTAGCCGAGTCCATATGGGCGTTGTAGCGTGCTCGCAGCTGTTCGTCTGAGGAGTCGGCCAGCCGCCACATAATGTCGCCTGCTTGCTCCAAGAGCATTCGCGCAGCAGCCGGTGAGGAGAGTGGAGGCGCCTGTCCCTGGACGGCTTTGATTACCTGCCACATCAAGTCTCGGGCCTGAAGATACGGAAGTGCAGAGGTGAGATTAACAGGGCTGCCGGTTTGAAACGGATTTGGAGCATCATTGATGATGCGCCATACTTCCGTGGCTTTGGCCTTTACCTCGTCGAGTAAGTGATTCAACGCTGGCGGCGGCGGAGTTTCGAGCCAAACCTTTGCGTCCTTTGCAGGCTTTTTGGCCCGCATGGACTCGACAAGCCGGTCCCTGCCAGCCGAGGGTTGTATCTCAAACTCGTGGATACGGGTTGCAGAGTCCACGAGGTCTGACAGAGCAGTGCCACTGAGTCCTCTGATGGCAGCAAGTGCTGTGCCCGTAGTTTGGCTGAGCACTGCGCCAAAACTTAGCGAAGACGAGACGCCAAGTTCCGGTCCATCGTCGCTGGCAGCCATCCATAATGCTGTGTGGCTGACGTGAGAGCACATTGCCAGCAAATCCACTATCGGGGCAGGCAACGCGGTGATCCGCTCGATTGAAGTTCTCGCCTTGCCCGACAAGTCAGTCTGAAGATTTGGCAGGGCGGGCCCAAGAGCAGCATGCGCGAAGCGAATATCAGGAATCGGGTTATTCCAACGTGCAAGGTTTGGGACCGATACGTCAAGTTCAGCGACAACAGATCGAATGTTGTCGCGCTCGATTGCGAGTGTGGCGTTCCTTGGAAACTCCTCGGCGGGACGCGATTGATACCACTGCTCACTAACGGCAGTTTCAAGAATCGCACGTGAAACCGACCCAGCAAGCAGGGCCGAACCGCCATCTCTTAGTAGCTCAAGTACATCGTAAGCAGAGTGAACGGCGAACCGTTGTGCGAGTTTCCCGAGCGCATCCTCAAGATGGTCCAGGTTTCCGATCTCGGGGATGTCTTCGTCTGCTTGACCGATAATCTCGTAGAGACTAAGTAGATGTTGGGCCGTCGGCGCGGTCACCGACTCCGCGGGAGCACCGCCCACAGGCGCGTCAGTCATTGTAGTATCCTATTCGGCCCTTGACGTCACTTTCTGACGGCGGCGTTATGACGGGGAAGAGGGAAGGCTTTTTCGGTCTTAGGGGTCCAACCCCCATCGGAGTCAGTCAGTCTATTAGCGAGCTGACGGGTAGAAAACAGCTACCTGTCTCATTGGCATGACGCTTTTTTGCGCGAAGAAGATCATCCAGCCGGAACCGGCCGTCAAGGACGGCAAAGAGGTCGACTCCGTCGATAGTGATGAAGGGCGTGCCCCGGGAAAACGTCTGGATGAACCCAGACGAGAAACCAGAGGCGCTGATGAAGAGGCCCAGGCCGTTTTTTCCGGAACGTTCGATTTTTTTCGCGAATGAATCGGCATAGTGCCGCTCGACCGGCTTTGCCAACCACTTCGCTTCGATGATGTAGTCGTCGCTGTCGAAGCTGATAGCTCCATCGATTTGGTCGGCATCCACGTTGTACCCAGTCCTCGGGGCCAGATCAAACATGACGAACAGACGGTCCAAGAACCTTTCGAAGTCTCTTCCGCGCTGTTGCGGGCTTGAGGCTCCACCAAGGCCAAGGAATTCCTGTCGAAGCTCTGTTAGTTGCAGCGCCTCCCGCTGGATCGACTGTGCCTTGGCCTGCCGTTGTTGCGCCTCGTTGCGCATCTTTTCCGCAGCCTCATGATCGGCTACCAGTGGTCTTGAAATCCGCCCCAGACGGGCCACGGCATCCTGCGCGGCAGATAGCAGCTCAGGGCGATCCCTGACTGACGCGACGTTCGGAAAGTCCTGCATGGCAGCTACTTCCCGCATCAGGGAGAGTGTGAAGTCCCGGTACTTTCCTTCCTTGCGAGCAAGGCGATTGACGAGTTCATTCGCCGCGAGCCTCTTTGTCTCGCTGAAAGGGAGCCCAGCCATCAGCTCGGGACGATCCCGAAGAGTGAGCTGAATATAACGCTCGAAGGCGTTCTTATGCCAAAAGATCTTGGCAAGGGAGTCAGCCAGGGCCTCGTAGGCTTCAGCAGGCAGCGGGTTAACAGGCACCTCCAGATAGTACCCGGGCCTCGTCGGTGACGTGTGGGCTGGTGACGAAAAACTGACGAACACGCTCTAAGACGATCGAAAACTCAGGGACCGCATGGGAATGATGGTTTGTCAAGGAAAAACACGAGAACCCCTGGAAATCCTTGATTCCCAGGGGTTCTCAACCGAGCTTCCTATCAGAATCGAACTGATGACCTTTTCATTACGAGTGAAACGCTCTACCGACTGAGCTAAGGAAGCACCGCGTTCATCACCGGTTTCCCGGGCGATCACGCAAGACATAACTGTAATAGAGGCACTGCACCCGGGTCAAAACGAGGGCAACGGCGGCCGTTGCGGGGATGTTCACCCCCGCGTCGGACCGGGTTCAGGCGGAGGTTTCCCGGTGGCCGGAAGCTGGGGAATCACCCGTGGCGGAGTACGCCGTCACAAGAACAGGCCGAAGGAGCCGCTCCATGACGAGGGATGCATTGCCCAAGGACGCCAGCCACGCACCGAACCGGCTGAGACTGGCTGTGGTGGACATGGTGGGCACCACCATTACGGACGACGGCCGCACGGAGCGGGCCATGTCCCGGGCGCTGGTTGACCACGGAATTGAACCCGGAACCACCAGGTTCGAGAGCATGCTCGGCTACGCCAGGGACACCATGGGCCTCTCGAAAATGACTGTCTTCAGCCACCTCTTTGAGGATCCTGCCGTGGCCGAGAGCGCCAACAGAGTTTTCGAGAACAGCTATGACGAGTTCATTGAAGACGGTGGTGTCCGGGCAATTGCCGGAGCGGAGGAAGCCATCCTGTGGATGCGTGAGACCGGCATGCGGGTTTGCCTGGCCACGGGATTCGGCCGCCACACCCAGAACATGGTGTTGGAATCGCTCGGGTGGATGGGGCTGGCGGACCTCAGCCTGTGCCCGTCCGACGCTGGACGTGGACGGCCTTACCCGGACATGATCCTGACGGCGGTGCTCGCCCTTGACCTCGACGACGTAAGGGAGGTGGCTGTGGTGGGTGACACCAGCTCGGACATGCTCTCGGGTGTTCGTTCCGGAGCATCCCTCGTGGCAGGTGTCCTCACCGGCTCCCATTCAGAGGCGACACTACGCGCGGCCGGAGCCACCGTAGTGGTGGATTCCATCAAGGAGCTCCCGCTCTTGGTGGAGAAGCGCGAAGCCAGCCACCTCTAGCACTTGAGGCCGTCCTGCGGCAGTTTGCCGTCAACAAAGTAGTCGTCGACGGCGGTGCTGACGCAGGAGTTCGCACGGCCGTAGGCTGTGTGACCCTCACCTTCCCACGTAACCAGGGAGGCATTCTCCAGCTGCTTGCGCAGCGACTGGGACCATTGCAACGGAGTTGCGGGGTCGCCGGTGGTGCCTACCACCACGATGGGTGCGGAGCCGTTGTATTCCACGGGTGCCGGGGTGCGCGTGCTGGCGTAGGGCCAGTCCTTGCAGCTGACGCCTCCGTAGGCAAAGAATGCCCCGAATGTGGGGGAGTCCTGCATGAGGCGGACTTCCTCGGCTCGCATGGCGGCGGTGTCGGTCACCATCGGGTAGTCCAGGCAGTTGATGGCCTGGAATGCGAAGGCGGAGTTGGAGCTGTACGTGCCGTTGGGTTCGCGGTCGGCGCCAAGATCCGCCAACCGCATCATCTGGGACACGTCACCGGAGAAGGCGCTTTCCAGCGCTTGGGTCAGGGCCGGCCAGCTTTGGTCGTTGTAGAGGGGGAGGATGAGACCGTTGACGAAGTCGTTGGCGGTCACCAACCGTCCGTCTTTGGCGGTCTGGGGGTTCTGGTCCACAGCCGTGATGAGTTCCCGGATTTCCTGGACACCGTTATCCACTGAGCCGCTCAGGGGGCACTGTTGCTGCCGTTGGCAGCTGCCCACGTAGGTGCGCAGGGCTTTTTCGAAAGCGACTGCTTGGCCCGCTGTCAGTTCTTCGTTGCTGATGGAAGGATCCACGGCGCCATCGAGGACCAGCCGGCCCACGTTGTCCGGAAAAAGTGAAGCGTAGGTGGAGCCCAGGAAGGTGCCGTAGGAGAAGCCCAGGTAGTTGAGCTTGGCATCGTTTGACACCGCGCGCAGGACATCCAGGTCCTTAGCCGCACTCACGGTATCTATGTGCCCCATGACATCGCCGGTCTGCTGGGCGCACTGCTCAGCGAAGGACTTGTTGAAGGCAAGCGCGGCGGCCAGCCCTTCGTCAGTGTTCTTGCGGAACACTTTTTCGCGGGCGGCGTCACGTTCGGCGTCGGTCATACAGGTCACCGGCGCGGAACGGCCCACACCCCTGGGATCAAAACCCACCACGTCGTAGTTGGCCCGCAACTTCTCGGTGAAGTGGGTGTTGCCGGCGTCCTTGACGAAATCCACGCCCGAGCCGCCGGGGCCGCCGGGATTCACCAGGATGGACCCTTGCTTGTTGCCGGTGCTGGGCAACTTAATGACAGAAAGCGTGATGTCCCCGGAGGCCGGATTGGCGTAGTCCTTAGGCACCTGGACCTTGCCGCAGTGGAAGCCACCCTCGCACGAGCTCCACTCCACCGACTGCGAGTAGTACTTCTCCAGGCCCTCAGGAGCTGAGGCTGCGATGGACGGATCCACCGTACTGGTGGACGGCTGGGCCGTTGGAGCCGGCAGGAACGGAACGGTGCACGCGCTCAGTACCAGCATGGACGCAAGCGCAATGCACAGTGCCGCAAAACCGCGGCGGGAGCTACGCCCCGCAGCACCCCCGCCTGCCAAACCACCACCCGTTTCGAGCTGGGCAGACCGGTCCCGTGAAGGGGTACCGGCGGACCGGCGGGGTGCGGACTTCATGCATTCTCCTATTGCTGGATGAGGCTCGTGGCCATGGACTCGACCGCCAACAGCGGCGCCACGTTGGTGGTGGTGATTCGGACACGGGCTTTGTTGATGGCGTCCATTCGGGCCAGGGTGGTTTCCGGTGTTGATTGTCCCGCGTAGTCTTCCAGCTCGCTCTTGACTTCAACGTTGACCAGTTCCACAGCGTTCCCCAACTGGATGATCAGGACGTCCCGGTAGAAGGACAGCAGATCTGTGAGCGTCCGGTCCAACGAGTCAGTGATGGAGCGTTTGGCGCGCCGTTTCTGGTCGTCCTCAAGCTGCTTGATCTGGCTGCGCATGGAGGGTGGGAGCGTCCCGGATTCGGGAGCGCCCAGGCTCGCCAGCAGTGCGATCTTCTCCGCAGCGTCGCGTTCGTCGTTGGAGCTGTTGGCTTCCTCGGTTGCAATTTTGACCAATTTCTCGGCCATCATCACGGCAGCGGTAACGCCTCGAAGACCAAGCGGTATTCGAACCGTATCCAGCCGGCGCTGCCGCGCATCGGCGTCGCGGGCCAAGCGGCGGGCGATGCCTATATGGCTTTGTGCAGCACGTGCCGCACGGTCTGCAAGTTGGCGTTCGACGCCGTCGCGCCTCACCAAAAGCTCGGCGACGTCAGCGGCCGGCGGTAGCCGCAGGCTCACAGGGCGGCATCGGGAACGGATGGTGACCAGGACATCGGCAGGGGAAGGGGCGCACAGCATCCAGATGGTCCTGGGAGTGGGTTCCTCAATGGCTTTCAGCAGAACATTGGTGGTGCGCTCGGCCATGCGGTCCGCATCTTCCACCACAATGATCCGCCACCGACCCGTAGCTGGCCGGTCGCCGGCTTTGGAGACGAGTTCACGGGCTTCATCAATGGTGATGGTGACCTTTTCGGTGCGCACGAACGTCACATCCGAGTGGGTCTCACCGAGGATCGTGTGGCATGCCGCGCACTGGCCACAGCCGCGCATAGTGACGTCGTCCTGCTCGCAGTTCAAGGCAGCGGCGAAGGCCTTGGCTGCGTTTGAGCGGCCCGATCCCGGCGGCCCGGTAAAGAGCCAGGCATGGGTGAGCCCGGTATCGCCCTGCGCCGCCTGCTTGAGCTGGGCAACCACCGGTGCCTGGCCTTGAAGGTCGTCCCAGACGCTCACGGACGTTCGCCCGGAAGAGTTTCGCTCGTCAGTGACTCGGCGGTCGCGGGCGCGCCGTTGGCAAGCAGCAGCGATTCCACCCGCTCCAAGATCCGGCACGCCAAGGTTTCGATATCTGCATTGGCGGGCAGCACCAGATAGCTGGCGGGTGCAGCCGCTGCGAGGTCCAGGAACGCGTGCCGGATCGCGGAATGGAAGTCGTCCGGTTCTGACTCCAGCCTGTCCTCAGTGGCGTCCCCCGCGGTCCGCCGCTGGCGACCATCTGAGGGGTCGACGTCCAGCAGTACGGTCAGGTCCGGATGCAGGCCTTCGGTGGCCCATTCGTTGAGCGACAGCACGCCTTCTGCACCAAGGCTGCGCCCTGCACCTTGGTAGGCCACGGATGAATCGATATAGCGGTCCGTGATGACGACTGTTCCCTCAGCAAGTGCGGGCCGGATCACCTGGCTGGCATGGGCTGCGCGGGCGGCGGCGAACATGAGGGCTTCGGTCCGCGGATCAATGGTTCCGTGTCCGTGGTCCAGGACCAAGGAGCGCAATTTCTCGCCGATGGGAGTTCCGCCTGGCTCGCGGGTGCGCAGAACGGACAGACCCCGCGACTCAAGGGCGTCAGAGAGCCGGGCGGCCTGGGTGGACTTGCCCGCTCCGTCCCCGCCTTCGAAGGCGATGAAAAGGCCTGGGCTCTTAATACTCACTGGACTAGCCTACCGATCACCGGCATGCGAGACGGCTTTTATCCACAGCATTGCCCGCGGCTACGCTGAAACCATGAGCCTTTCCGATCAACGTGCCGCCGATTTGTCTCCGGAAACCGTTGTAGTTGCGGCCGGTCGCCCCGACCGCGCCCACGATGAGCCCGTCAACCCGCCTATTGTCCTGTCCTCCACATACTTCGGAACAGGTTCATTAGGCGACGGAGATCGCGGCTACGGGCGCTACGCCAACCCCACGTGGGATCCCTTCGAGGACGCGCTGGCCAAACTGGAAGGCGCCACCCTGCCTGGCTTGCTCTACGCCTCCGGCCTGGCGGCAGTCAGCTCAGCGTTGTCCCTTGTGCCCGCCGGCGGTGTGGTGGTGATGCCCTCACACAGTTACGCAGGTTCCCTGGTCATGGCCACTGAACTGGCTGAGAAGGGATTCCTTGAACTTCGCACGGTGGACATCACGGACACGGACGCCGTGAAGGCGCTCATCAGTCCCCAGACGGGCAAGAAGGCAGATCTGCTCTGGCTGGAAAGCCCCACCAACCCCATGCTCGGCATCGCCGACATCCGCGCACTGACGGACGCTGCCCACGCGGTCGGCGCAATCGTGGTCACGGACAATACTTTCTCCACGCCTCTGGTGCAGCAGCCCCTCAAACTCGGATCCGACGTCGTACTTCACTCGGTGACCAAATACCTGGCGGGACATTCGGACGTCGTCCTCGGCGCCCTCGTCACGTCCAACCCGGAACTGCGCGCCACATTGCTCCATCACCGCATCATCCACGGCGGCATCGCCGGGCCGTTTGAGGCTTGGCTGGCTCTGCGCGGTCTCCGCACCTTGGCGCTGCGGATTGAACGCTCGCAGGCCTCAGCGGCAACCCTTGCCGAACGCCTCAGCAGCCACCCCCGGGTGGAAACCATCCGTTACCCGGGCCTCCCGAGCGATCCCGGGCACGAGCGCGCCAAGGTACAGATGAAGGGCTTCGGGTCCATCCTCTGCATCCAGATCGCTGGAGACGAACAGCGCAGTGGTGCCGACGCCGCCGACGAATTGGTCCGCGCGCTGCAGCTTTGGCTGCCTGCAACTTCCCTCGGCGGAGTCGAGTCTCTGATTGAACGCCGACGCCGGCACACGGCTGAGCCGCTCAGCGTTCCGGAGAACCTGGTCCGGTTGAGTGTGGGGATCGAGAACGTGGAAGACCTCTGGTCCGACCTCGAGCAAGCGCTGAAGTCGTTGGACGGCTAGGCTAAAGGACGTGGACGGAAAAATTTTGATCGCGGTTGTCACCAGCGGGGTTTACTGGATTCTTGGCTTGGTGGCACTTGCCCTGGAACTGTGGGCGTTCGCGGACTGCCTGCGCCATAAGCCGACGCTCTTCGTGGCGGCTTCAAAGCGCACCAAGATGTTCTGGTTGGCGCTCACAGGCGTTGCGCTTGCGATCGGCGCCCTGACCGTATTGACGGGCGGCAGCAGCCTTGGACTGTTCGGCATCGCCGCCGTCACCGCAGCGTGCGTGTACCTTGCCGATGTCCGTCCCGCCCTGCGCGAGGCCGGCAGCGGCGGCAACCGGAACGTCGGCCCGTACGGTCCCTGGTAAACAGCCTTACTGAGGCGCCACCGCGTCCCACGCCACCGTCACTTCACCCAACCGCCACCTCGCCGGACCATCCTGAAGCGGCCACCCGGCGTCGCGCAGTGAACTACACATGCCCGTCCAGCGTTGCCGGTTCCCGAACGATGCCAACGGCGCAGCTTCCAACCAGGCTTTGTCCATGGCCTGCAGGAAGGCATGAATCGGCTCGCCCGGGATGTTCCGGTGAATCAGGGCCTTGGGTAGCCGCTCGGCCACCTCGGACGGCAACTCGAAACTGCCGAACCGCACCGAGAAACTCAAACTCAACGGGCGCTCCTGGTCCAGTGCCACCCAGGTGACACGGCGGCCGATTTCGTCGCACGTGCCATCGATGAAGAGTCCGCCCGGGGCGAGACGCGACTGCACCAGCCGCCAGATCCCCGCGACGTCCGCTTCCTCGTACTGCCGTAGCACGTTGAAGGCCCGGACCAGTACGGGGTTACCTGGCACAGGAACTTCGAACCCGCCCACGTGGAAGCTGAGGCCCGGCCGCTCCAACGCCTTGGCGGTCCGCACCCGCTCCGGCTCGATTTCGATTCCACAGACCCGCACGTCAGGCCGTACGGCCTGCAGCCGCTCGAAAAGTTCGACGGCGGTGGTCGGCGAGGCGCCATAGCCCAGGTCCACCACAAGGGGGTCGACGGCGGCGCGCAGCCGCCACGCCTGCGGTCCGGCCAGCCACCGGTCCAGGCGTCGCATGCGGTTGGGGTTGGTGGTGCCGCGGGTGATATTGCCAACCGGCTTCCCGCCCCGACTGCGGGGAGAGCCCACCCGTTCCGCTTTTTGCACCACGGCCCCCACTTTATCGCTGCGCGCATCAGACCGGGAGTCCGTTGCCGGACGTAACGCCGGGCAGGGCACGGAGCTGCTCGGCTAGGATGAAAACCATGACTTACAAGCTGATTCTGCTGCGCCATGGCCACAGCGAATGGAACGCCAAGAACCTGTTCACCGGTTGGGTGGACGTTGACCTGAACGATCAAGGCCGCCAAGAAGCAGTGCGCGGTGGAGAGCTCCTGGTTGAGAATGACATCCTTCCGGACGTCCTCTACACCTCGCTCCTGAAGCGTGCCATCAACACCGCCAACATGGCCCTGGACAAGGCCGACCGCGGCTGGATTCCGGTCAAGCGCGACTGGCGCCTCAACGAACGCCACTACGGCGCGTTGCAGGGCAAGGACAAGGCCCAGACCCTGGCCGAGTTCGGCGAAGAGCAGTTCATGGAATGGCGCCGCAGCTACGACACCCCGCCGCCGCCCCTGTCTGACGACAGCGAATTCTCCCAGGCCCACGACGTCCGCTACAAGGACCTCGGTGACGCCCTCCCGCGCACCGAGTGCCTCAAGGACGTCCTTGTGCGCCTGCTCCCTTACTGGGAATCGGACATCAAGGAAGACCTCAAGGCCGGCAAGACCGTCCTGGTCACAGCCCACGGCAACTCCCTGCGCGCCCTCGTGAAGCACCTGGACGGCATCAGCGACGACGCCATTGCCGGCCTCAACATCCCCACGGGTATCCCGCTGGTGTACGAACTGGATGAGGACTTCCAACCCATCAACCCGGGCGGAACCTACCTGGATCCCGACGCAGCAGCCCAGGCCATCCTCGCGGTGGCCAACCAGGGCAAAAAATGACGTTGTAGCTAACGACGACGACGGCCGGTCACCTGAGGTGACCGGCCGTCGTCGTTAATGCTGTTGTGGCTAGAAGCCTTCAGGCTGCCATTCACCGGTCACCAAGTAGGTGACCTTGCGAGCGACCGAAACGCCGTGATCGGCGAAGCGCTCGAAGTAGCGGCTCGCCAGGGCGACGTCCACGGTGGTAGACGGGCTCTCAGTCCACTCGGGGGAAGCAATCGCCTTGAAGACGCTGAGGTGGAGGTCGTCCACGGCGATGTTGATCTTGAGGATGTCGCGGGCAACCTCAAGGTCGCGCGTTTCCAGCAGTTCAATGACCTTGGCGGTGATCTCGATGTCGTGCTGGGCCATGGCCTTGAAGGTCTGGGTCAGCGAAGCGGGGATCACGGTAGCCGGGTAGCGGAGGCGTGCCAGCTGGGCCACGTGGCGGGCCAGGTCACCCATGCGTTCCAGCGACGCGCTCATGCGCAGCGAACCTACGATCATGCGGAGGTCGCTGGCCACCGGGCCCTGCAAGGCAAGGATGTCGATGGCACGCTCGTCGAGGCTGTTCTGCAGGAAGTCGATCCGCGCATCTGCCGCGATGACGTCCTGGGCAAGATCCACGTCCGCGCCTTCGAAGGAGGTAGTCGCCTTCGTGATTGCTTCGTGAACCAGCTTGGAGATCTCGATGAGGTCGTCACCTACCTGGGTGAGCTCCTCCTGAAAAACCTTGCGCACTAAGGCGTCCTTTCCTTGGAAATCCGGCTCCCATGGGGCGGGGCGGATCTCAAAACCATTGGCAGTCCAACCAGTAACTGTGTCAGGGGCCAGTGAACGGTTCGGCACCTTTAGATGAACGTTAGTTGAACCGTCCGCGTTTAGGGCCCGATCACTGCTTGGCCGTGTTTCCACAGCATAAGCTGGACACGTGGATCCATTGCTCATAGGTGTCGTCGCTGGCCTTGTAGGCCTGTCGTTGGGCGTCTTTGGCATGCTCGCTTTCAGGATCAGCGAACGTCAGCGGAGCATCGTGGACCTGGACGTCAGTGAACCCCTGCTTCCTGAGGGTGCCGCGGAGGTGCTGTCCGTCGTCGGGCGTGCCTTTGTGGTGGTGGACGCGATCGACGGCGTGGTCCGCGCCAGTCCTGCAGCCTACGCGTACGGCTTGGTACGCGGGCACACCGTGGTCCACAAACAACTCCTGGACATGACCGCTAAGGTCCGCCGCGACGGCGTGATCCTCGAAGAGCAGTACGAACTCCCGCGCGGCCCGCTGGGCAAAGGGACCATTGTGGTTCAGGTACGCGCAGCCATGCTCGGGTGGGAATACATCGTGCTCCTGGCCGACGACCGTACCGAGATCACCCGCACCGAGGAAATCCGGAACGACTTCGTGGCCAACGTCTCCCACGAGCTCAAGACCCCCGTCGGCGCCATCTCCCTCCTGGCCGAGGCCCTCGAAGCCTCGCCGGATGACGAAGAGGCAGTGCGCCGCTTCGCCAAGCGCATGCACAAGGAATCCGGGCGATTGGCAGCACTGGTCCAGGACATCATTGAACTTTCCCGCCTGCAGGGAGCCAACGTCGCCCAGCGGGGTCTCCCGGTGGACATCAATACCGTCATCACAGAAGCGGTTGATCGTTCCCAGCTGCCGGCCGAGAGCAAGAACATCCAGATCGTGGTGGGCGGTCACTCTGAGGCACTGGTGTTTGGAGACCACGACCTCCTGGTCACCGCATTGCGGAACCTGATCGACAACGCCATCCGCTACTCGCCGGAGAATACACGGGTGGGTGTGGGCGTGCGGACGCGGGAGGGCGTCGTGGCCATCTCCGTCACAGACCAAGGCGAAGGCCTCACGCCGGAGGACCAGGAGCGGGTGTTCGAACGCTTCTATCGCGTGGACGCGGCGCGATCCCGCCATACTGGCGGCACAGGACTTGGCCTCAGCATCGTCAAGCACGTGGTCTCCAACCACGGCGGTGAGGTGACTGTGTGGTCGCAGCCCGGCCAAGGGTCCACGTTCACTGTCCGCCTGCCGGAGATGGAAGGCCAGGGCGACGACGCCGGCCTGCCGCCTTCCGCTGCAGCTGCGCCCACCGAGCAACAGGGGACTGCCGACGTCGAGCCTCGTCCCTTGAGTCAACAACCCCAACGCGTGAATCATCAAAGGGGCGCCAACGGCGCCCAAGAGCAAGGAGCCAGCGCTTGAGCCGGATTTTGATAGTGGAGGACGAAGAGTCCTTCAGCGACCCCCTGTCTTATCTCCTGGGCAAGGAAGGGTTTGACGTCGAGGTAGTGGACAACGGCAGCGATGCTTTGGTGGAGTTTGACCGGAACGGTGCCGACCTCGTCCTCCTGGACCTGCAGTTGCCTGGGACGCCGGGGACGGAAGTGTGCCGCCAGCTTCGCCAGCGCTCCAGCGTGCCCGTCATCATGCTGACGGCCAAAGACTCCGAAATCGACAAAGTTGTTGGCCTGGAACTCGGCGCCGATGACTACGTCACCAAGCCGTATTCCTCCCGCGAGCTCGTGGCCCGTGTCCGTGCGGTGCTGCGTCGGCAAGGTGAGCCGGAGGAACTGATCACCTCCACAGTGCAGGCCGGTCCTGTCCGCATGGACATCGAACGCCATGTGGTGAGTGTCAACGGCGAGCAGGTTTCACTGCCGCTTAAGGAGTTCGAGCTGCTGGAAATGCTGCTCCGCAACTCAGGCCGGGTTTTGACTCGCGGCCAATTGATCGACCGCGTCTGGGGTTCGGACTACGTGGGGGATACCAAAACCCTCGATGTCCACGTCAAGCGGCTTCGGAGCAAGATCGAACCCGACCCCTCCGCACCTCGCTACCTGGTGACGGTCCGCGGCCTGGGCTACAAGTTCGAGCCGTAAGAACCCCTGCACACAACAAAGACTCTGCATACGACGAAGGAAGGGCCCCGCCGAGGCGGGACCCTTCCTTCGTTGTATCGCTTGTGGCGGGCCTAGTGACCGGCTCCCGGAGCCTCCGAGGTCGTCGCAGTGGACGTCGGCGTTGCCGTGGGGCTCGGCGTGGTGGGCAGGTACTTGGCGTACTCGGGGAGGGTACCGTCAAGCACCGGGACGTTGATGGTGGCGGAGTCGGAGCCGCTACGGATGGTGACCGGAACCAGGCCGCCGGGAATGACACCCGCGGTGCTGAGGATCGCTGCATCCGCGGTGTCATTCAGGAAGGTCTCGCCGTTGGCCTTGACCGGGATCTCGGTCTGGGCTCCGTTGGCACCACTCATGGTGAGGGTGGCGTCGGTGCTGGAGGAGTTGAACACAGCACCGATCACGCGGCCGGGCTCTTTCTCGCCCGAAGCAACAATCAGGATGTTGCGCAACTGCAACGAGCCGAGATCTGCTTTGATCCCGTCCGATGCCGAGTACTGGTGGGTGGTCTGCTGGGCGTTGACGAATCCACAGCCGGTGACGGACAGAAGACCGACGCCGATCGCAGCCGCCGCAATTGCCAGCTTGCCGCGCTGGACAGGGTTCATCGCAGTATTGCGCACGACACCTACTCCTCAAGAGTCATTGGAACACTTTTCAGCCATAGCCTATCGGCAAACCCCCGGAAATATGGATTCGGGAAGGCTATGTGGCGCCATTACGAGAAGAGATCTTGCTCGCACGTTGCCTCCTCCATGCATCTTTCGCCTAATACGTCAAGACCTTGGAGGAAGTCGTTTGAGGGCTCATTCCCTTTATTGGCGCGGCAGGAGGGCCCATCGGGTGCCAGTCGTATGCCTTAATCGTGATAGACTAATCTGCGGGAAAGGGGAAAGTCCACATGGTTTTTGAGGTCGGCGAGACAGTAGTTTACCCTCACCACGGTGCAGCAAAAATTGAGGAAATCAAGATGCGCACCATCAAGGGCGAAGAGAAGATGTATCTCAAGCTCAAGGTGGCTCAGGGTGATCTGACCATTGAAGTTCCAGCAGAGAATGTTGACCTTGTTGGGGTCCGGGACGTAGTGGGCAAAGAAGGCTTGGAGCACGTATTTGACGTTCTCCGCGCCGAGTTCACTGAAGAGCCTACCAACTGGTCACGTCGTTACAAGGCGAACCTGGAGAAACTTGCTTCAGGCGATGTCATCAAGGTGGCAGAGGTCGTTCGCGATCTTTGGCGTCGTGATCACGATCGCGGCCTTTCCGCAGGTGAGAAGCGGATGCTGGCCAAGGCGCGGCAGATTCTGATTTCAGAACTGGCCCTGGCTGAGAAGACAGATGAAGAGAAGGCTGCAAGCGTTCTTGACGAGGTCTTGGCTTCCTAAGAATTGAGCCCGGTGGTGCGAAAGCGCCGCCGGGTTTCTTTTTGCCACACTCCGGGTTTCATTTCCCACAAGTACTCTGGTGAGCATGAGTATTCCTACCAAGCGCGCCGTCACGGCCGTGATAGTGGTTGCTGCCGGCTCCGGCGAACGCCTCGGCTACGGCATGCCCAAAGCCCAGGTTCCGCTGGGCGGCGAGACCATCCTGATGCATGCCCTCCGCGGTGTGGTTGCCTCCGATGTCGCGCGCCAGATCTGCGTCGCCGTGCCCAAGGGGGACACGGCCCTGCGTGAGTCAATTGCCGAGTTCACCATTGACCTGGTGGACGGCGGCCCTGAAATCTCGGTGGTCGACGGCGGTTCATCCCGCGCGGATTCGGTCCGCGCCGCCATGGCTGCTTTAGAGGACGGGACAGAGCTGGTCCTGGTCCACGACGCCGCACGTGCCTTGACCCCCGAGCGGGTCTTCCAACGCGTATCTGCAGCCTTGGCTTCCGGAGCGAAGGCCGTCATTCCCACCATGCCGGTAGTGGATACCATCAAGACCGTTGCCGAAACCAACGGCTCAGACGCATCCATCGCCCCGGAAGTCGTCACAGGCACAGCTCCCCGCGAGCATCTCCGTGCCGTGCAGACCCCGCAGGGTTTCGAACTGGCCGTCCTGCGCAGGGCCCACGAAGCCGCCGGGCTCTTCGATGACAAACAATCAGCAGCTGTCACTGACGACGCCATGCTGGTGGAGCTCCTGGGCGTTCCGGTGCACGCTGTCCGCGGCGCAAGCCAGTCGCTGAAGATCACCACACCGTTGGACCTGATCATCGCCGAAGGCCTGTTGGAAGGCCCGCTGGGGATTCGATGGGTGGAAGGCTGATGACGCTGAACCAGAACATGGTGCTTCCCCGCACGGGCGTGGGCATCGATGTCCACGCATTCGCCCCCGAAGATGACCCGCAGCCGCTCTGGTTGGGCGGGCTTTTCTGGGAAGGCGAGCAAGGGCTCTCAGGGCATTCCGACGGCGATTGCGTGGCCCACGCCGCTGCTGACGCGCTCTTCTCCGCCTGTGGCATCGGTGACCTGGGCACCCACTTCGGCACGGACCGCCCCGAGTTTGCCGGCGCCTCCGGGGTCAAGCTGCTCGGTGAAGCCGCACGCATTGTGCGTGCGGCAGGATTCGAGATCGGCAACGTGGCCGTGCAGTTCGTTGCTAACCGTCCCAAGTTCGGGCCACGCCGGGAAGAATCCCAGCGTGTCTTGAGCGAAGCAGCAGGTGCGCCGGTCAGTGTCACGGCAACCACCAGCGACGGACTCGGCTTCACGGGACGCGGCGAAGGGATTTCCGCGGTTGCCACGGCCCTCGTGTACCCCGCTGGCGTCTCCGCGGTGACCCCGGCGGAGCCCGGTCCTGCGAAAGGTGCGCCTCATGCCTAAGGTACGTACCGGCGTCGTGCGTTCCGCTGTGGTGACTGCAGGCTTGGCCGCCTCGCTCCTGCTGAGCGGGTGTGGAGGGGCGCAAACCATGGACGTGGCGGCCAGCTGCGCTTTCCTGAACGACGACACCTTCAAGCCTGACGGCAATCAGCAGCAGCAGTCCAAACAGATCGCCGAGCACTATCACCAGATAGCGGGCAAACTGGCTCCGGAAATCGGCAACCCGATCAAGGAGATGGCGGCAATCATGGACGAAGCGGCGGCTTCTTCGCTCGGGGCAGCCACCCAGGACCAGCAAGAGAAGCTCAAAGTGCAGTTCAACAAGATCGGCGAATACTGCAAGTAAGCAGGTAACACCGCGTCATCGGCTAATCTGGAGCGGTGACCCTGCGCTTCTATGACACCGCCTCCGCCGAAGTCCGCGACTTCGTTCCCCTCGAAGACGGCAAGGCCAGCGTGTACTACTGCGGGGCCACTGTCCAAGGAATGCCGCACGTGGGCCATGTCAGGTCGGCCATTGCCTTTGACCAACTGACCCGTTGGCTTGAGTTCCGTGGCCTCCGGGTCACGGTGGTACGCAACGTCACGGACATCGACGACAAGATCCTGGCCAAGTCCGCTCAGTCGTTCGGGCCGGACTGGGATGCCGAGCCATCCGCGCGCCAAGCCGAAGAATGGTGGGCCTTGGCTTACCGCTACGAGCAGGAATTCGAGAATGCGTACGAATCCCTCGGCGTGCAGCGGCCCACCTATGAGCCCCGCGCCACGGGCCACATCCCTGAGATGCACGCACTGATCCAGCGCCTCATTGACCGCGGCCACGCCTACCCTGCCCTGGACGATTCCGGCGACGTGTACTTCGACGTCCGCTCCTGGAGCAAATACGGTTCGCTGACCCGCCAGAATATTGACGACATGCAGGGAGCAACGGACGTCGAGGCTCAATTCATCAGCAGGAAGCGCGATCCGCGCGACTTCGCGCTGTGGAAGGGTTTCAAAGACGGTGAGCCCGTCACGGCCAAGTGGGAGTCCCCTTGGGGCGCAGGCCGTCCCGGCTGGCACCTGGAGTGCTCAGCCATGGTCACCAAATACCTGGGCCCCCGGTTTGATATCCACGGTGGGGGACTGGACCTTCGCTTCCCGCACCACGAGAACGAGATGGCCCAGTCCCAGGCCGCCGGCGACGATTTCGCCAACTTCTGGATGCACAACGGCATGGTCACCTACGAGGGCGAAAAGATGTCCAAGTCGATTGGCAACACGGTGAGCCCGGCCGAGATGCTCCAGCTCGCATCGCCTCGCGTGGTCCGCTACTACCTTGGCCAGGCCCACTACCGTTCCATCCTGGACTACCGGCCCACCTCGCTGCAGGAGGCCGCGGCCGCCGTCGAGCGGATTGACGGTTTCATCCACAAGGCATCTTCCAAGGTGGACACGGATGCCTCGGACGTGTCCCCGCAGGCGAATATGCCCGCGGCTTTCATCGCAGCCATGGACGACGACCTCAACGTCCCCCAGGCCCTGGGCGTCCTGCACGAAACCGTGCGGGCAGGCAACACCGCCCTGGCTGCCGGTGACCTTGAAGGCGCGAAATCGGCCCTCTACAGTGTGCTGTCCATGACCGAAGTGCTTGGCCTGGATTCGGTCAAACGTCCCGAAGCCGTCCAAGGGCGCGAGCACGCGGCCCTGGAAGTGCTGATCGAAGCTCAACTCGAAGCCCGTGCCGCCGCCAGAGCCAGCAAGGACTGGGCCGCGTCCGACGCGATCCGTGACACGCTCGCCGCCGCCGGCGTCGTCGTCGAAGATGGTGCGGACGGCGCCACCTGGAGCCTGAAACGCGACTGACAAACCGGCGCGACAGCCGAATTGCATCGGGTCAGTAGACTTGATTCCAGACTTACTCACAAAATCAAGGATGGAATCTCATGGCCAATAATGGTCGCCGGTCGGTCAAACAGAAGAAGGGCCCCACCACCGGAACCGGTGGCCACGGCCGCAAGGCCCTGGAAGGCAAGGGTCCTACGCCCAAAGCGGAGGAACGCACCTACCACAAGGCATACAAGAACAAGCAGTTGGCTGAGCGCTCGGCTGCCAAGCGCGGCCCGGGCACTCGTCCCGGCGGTGCCGGCGCCCGCTCCGGTCCCAAGGGCCGTGCAACTGAAGAGCTGGTGACGGGCCGTAACTCGGTGGTCGAGGCTCTCCGCGCCGGAATCCCGGCCAAGGCTTTGCACGTCGCCATCCGCATTGAGATGGACGACCGCGTCAAGGAATCCCTCAAACTCGCGGCCGAACGCGGCATTCCGCTGCTCGAAACCGGCAAGGTTGAGCTGGACCGCATGACCGAGGACGCCGTCCACCAAGGCCTCGTACTGCAGATCCCGCCGTACGAATACGAGGACGCATACGACCTCGCCGAGACGACCCTCGCCAAGTGGAAGAAGGGGCACATTTCCAACGCCCCCATCTTCGTTGCACTGGACGGCATCACCGACCCCCGCAACCTTGGCGCGATCATCCGCTCCGTCTCCGCTTTCAGCGGCCATGGCGTGATCGTCCCCGAGCGTCGCTCCGTCGGCGTCACGGCGTCCGCCTGGAAGACCAGCGCCGGTGCCGCTGTCCGCGTCCCGGTTGCCCGCGCGTCGAACCTGAACAACGCGCTCAAGCAATTCAAGAACATGGGCATCTATGTCCTTGGCCTGGACGGAGACGGCGACGTCTCGCTGCCCGACCTCACCGTGGCAACCGAGCCCGTGTGCATCGTAGTGGGCTCCGAAGGCAAGGGCCTCAGCAGGCTCGTGCGCGAAAACTGCGACCAAATCGTCTCGATCCCGATCGACTCCGCCATGGAATCGCTCAACGCATCCATGGCCGTCGGAATCTCGCTGTACGAAGTGTCGAGGCAGCGCGCCGCTAAGTAATCCTCGCTCGGCGCCGCAAGCGCCAAGTAGTCCTCAAGAAGGCGCCGCAAGCGCCATCCTCCGCGTGCTCGCTCGTTCCTCGCTGAGACGCACGCTTCCGGATGGCACTTGCGGCGCCTTTCGTGTGCCCGGAGTTCAACGCTCTATCACATCCGTCGGGTTTGGGCCGGACGCTCTCTCACATCCCTCGGGTTTAGGCCGGACGCTCTATCACATCCGTCGGGTTTGGGCCGCCGAGCAAAATGGGGAATCCACCGGGACGGGTTAGAAGTCGCGGCGGTTGGCCAGCACGGGAAGTTTTTGGCGGGCGTCTTCCACAGTGGCGGGGTCGAGGTCGTAGAAAATAAGGCCCGGCTCGCCGTCGAGGGCTTCCAGTACCTGTCCGAACGGGGATACGACGGCGGAGTACCCCACTCCCGTGGGCGCGGAACCTTTAACCTCGATGCCTTGGCTTGCCGGATCGCCTTGGCCGCAGGCGAGGACGATCGTGGTGGTGTCCACGGCGCGGGCACGGGCCAGGAGTTGCCACTGCTCGGCCTTGCCGGGCCCGGAACCCCAGGACGCGGAAACGATGTTGACTACAGCGCCGCGCTGGGCATTGGCCATGAACAAGGCGGGGAAACGGATGTCGTAGCAGGTGGCCAAACCAAAGGTGAGACCACCGGCGTCGAACGTTACCGGATCGGTGCCAGCCTCAACGGTGTCCGATTCCGCAAAACCGAACGCGTCAAAGAGGTGGATTTTGTCGTAGCTCGCTTCCACGCCCGGTCCCGTGGCCAGAAGCGTGTTCCGCACCCGCGGTGAACCGGAATCGGAGGGGCTGCCCGGGGTGAACATGCCCGCCACGATCACCAGCTGAAGTTCCTCGGCGAGGGCTCTCACCCGGCTGGCCCACGGCCCGTCCAACGGCTCGGCGATGTCCAGCAGCGAGTTTCCGAACGCGCGCATCATCGCCTCGGGGAACACCACCAACTCGGCGCCGCCGTCCTTGGCCCGGCGGGCGTTGTCCTCAAGGAGCCGCAGGTTGCCGGCCAGATCCCGGCCGGTGATGACTTGGGCAAGTGCCACTCGCACGATGTAACCTCCAGTTGTCTTGGTCCCAGTATGCCAATCCGACTGGCAAGGAGGCAGAGCAAGGCGACACAATTACTTCCCTCCATCCCCACCCGGCCGGACTCACATGCGGCGTTTCAGCACGTGAGTGGCTGATCAAATCCCGCCATATTGGGGCAAGTAATGAAATCGAGACGCTGAACGTCGTCACATGGCGGGCCCGCGCGGTACATGCTTTGCGTGGAACTAAACTTGCAAGCAATGGTTATGCCTATTTTTGACACAGCAACTGCCCTGGACGCATCGCAACCCAGGCCCCTCGGACTGAGCACGCCCCAGCCCGCAGTTCCCGACGCCCAGATCACCCCGGAAAATTTGGTGAACGTGGCCGTGTTCGCCCCGGATCTGGACCGGGTGGAGGTGGTGTTCCAAGCACCTGGGGAAGCTTGGCAGTCCCACATCCTGTCCAACACCGAGGACGGCGTGCACTTCAGCCTTGTCAACGGCATGCCGCCAGGCACCCGCTACGGCTTCCGGGCCGCCCCGAGCGAGGGCGGGCTTCCTCTGTCCATGCCGGCTTTGGACCTGGATAACGACGGCGGCCAGCCGCTGCTGCTCGATCCTTATGGCCGCGCCGTGGACCAGCGGGGCGAGTTCCTCACCAGTGTCCACGTGGAGACAGGCTTTGATTGGGGCGACGATCAACCGCCGCGGACGCCCATGCGTACCTCGGTGATCTATGAGGCACACGTCCGCGGCCAGACCATGCTCCACCCGGACATCCCGGAGCACCTCCGCGGGACGTATGCTGGCATGGCGCATCCTGTGATGATCCAGCACCTCACCGAACTAGGCATCACCGCTGTCCAGCTCCTGCCCATTCATTTCCACCTGGATGAGTCCCATCTTCAGGACCTGGGAATGACCAATTATTGGGGCTACAACACGGCCGCTTTTTTCGCTCCCCACGCTGACTACGCCACGGAGGCGGCTCGCAACGCTGGTCCCCATGCGGTGCAGGATGAGCTCAAGGGCATGATCAAGCTGCTCCATGCGGCGGGGATCGAAGTCATCCTTGACGTCGTGTACAACCACACCGCCGAGGCGGGGCCGGACGGACCGCCACTGAGCTTCCGTGGATTGGCTGAGAAACGCTATTACCGGCACGATGCCCACGGCCGTTACTTGGATACCACCGGGTGCGGCAACACGTTGGATTTCAGTGATCCAGTAGTGGTTGACCTGGCATTGGATTCCTTGCGTTACTGGGTGAACGACTTCCATGTGGACGGGTTCCGCTTCGACCTCGCCGTGACACTGTGCCGCGATGCCAGCAACACCTTTGATCCGCAGCACCCATTCCTGCAGGCGATTGCCGAGGACCCCGTACTTTCAGGGGTCAAACTGATCGCCGAACCTTGGGACGTGGGCTACGGTGGCTGGCAGACCGGCCGCTTCCCGCAGGGCTGGTCGGACTGGAATGACCATTTCCGCGACGGCGTCCGGAGCTTCTGGCTATCCGACCGGGCTGCCATGGAATCCGGTGGCCATGGCGGCTCCATTGCGTCACTGGCTGAGCTGATGGCGGGCTCCGCCAATCTCTTCGCGTCATCGGGACGCACACGGCTGGCCAGCGTCAACTTCATCACTGCTCATGACGGCTTTACCCTCAAAGACCTGGTGAGCTACGACCGTAAGCACAATGAGGCTAACGGCGAGCAGAACCGGGATGGCCACGGAGACAACCGCAGCTATAACCACGGCGTGGAGGGGCGGAGCGAAAACGAGGCAATCGTGGCCGCCCGCGCACTGTCGGTCCGCAATCTGATGGCCACTTTGCTCCTGTCTTTCGGTGTTCCCATGATCACTGCCGGTGACGAGATCGGGCGGACCCAACAGGGCAACAACAATGCCTACTGCCAGGACAACCCCACGGCTTGGCTCGATTGGAGCCGGACCCAGGAAGCCAATGCCATGTTCAGGACCACGCGCGAACTGGTCAGGCTGCGCCGGTGGTTTCTGCGGCATCAGCCCGAGAGTTTCCCCGGCAACGCCAACGACTCCAGCTTGCAATGGTTTGATGACAAGGGAAAGCGGATGACTCCGGCGCGCTGGAACGAGCCCGACCTCCGTTCCGTCCAGCTCCTGATGGGTCACGAGGACAGTGAGATCCGCGGCTTGATCTCGGTGAACGGCAGCAACCAGGACGTGAAAATGGTCCTGCCTGAGATTTTGAGCGAGTCAGGCATCGGTAAGCGCATGTTCGAACTTCGCTTCACCACCTCGGTGCTGCATGAGCGCAGGAAGGGGGCGTTGGTGGCTTCCGGCGAGCGGGATATCCTGCAAGCCAACACCATTAACGTCTACCGCACCTAGGCACTAACCACGCAGGGAGTTCACCGCATGAGCAGCCGAAACAAACTGGTGGCCTTCGCGGGACTGGTGATCGCCGTCGTCGTGCTGGTGGTTGCCATGGTGGGTGGTGGCTCACTGACCGCGCAAACCACGACGCCGGAACCTGGCTCTCCGTCGATGTCACCCCAGGTAGTCAGCACGTCGGCGCCCGGCCGGGCTGTCGCCAACCCTTCTGCGCTGCCCTCCATCAATGCCTCGCAGCTACCCAGGGAAGCCCGCCAAACCCTTGTCCTGATTGCTAAGGGCGGCCCGTACCCTTACGACCGTGACGGCGTGAATTTCGGCAACTTCGAGGGTTTGCTGCCCAAGAAGTCCGGTGGTTTCTACAAGGAGTACACGGTACGTACGCCGGGGGAGTCGGACCGCGGTGCGCGAAGAATCATTGTGGGTAAAGACTCAGCCAAGTACTACACACCGGACCATTACGAGTCCTTCAAATTCATTGTCGAAGACAAGTAGGAGCCCATGAAAATCTATTCGGCGGACACCTGGACCCTCGAAGAACTGCAGGAGCAGGTCTCCGATGCGGGTCGCAGGACCCTACTGGTCCCACCCGCAAGCACCAAGCAGGCGGTTCTTGAGGTTTTCGGCCAGGTCCTCGACTTCCCCGAGTACTACGGCGTGAACCTGGACGCCCTCAACGACTCCCTGCATGACTACGCCGATGCCCTCTCAGAGGACGACGGCAGCCCCGTCACCATGATCTGGCAGGTCCCCGCGGCCTACCGCACGGACCGCTCCTTCGGAGTAGTCTGCGAAATCCTCCAAGACGCGGAAAAGTACGCCGGCCGCGACCTCACGGTCATCGCGGTCTTCGAAAACTAGTCGCGCCAACGGGCCCTATGGATCCCAACCGTAGCGGGCCTTGAGACGCAATTGGCGACCGTGACCCGGCAGCGTGCGTCAAAGCGACGAAGGAGCAGCACGCAGAGGGTTACGGTCGCCAATTGGGCTACGGCGGACTAGGCGTTCGCGATCAATCCCAGCTCAGCTTTGGATGCCAACGCTGAGTGCTTCGGGAACACCCGGACGGTATAGCCGAAGGAGCCGGACCTGTTGATCACCAAGGACCCGCTGAACAGGTGGCGTCCGCCGCCGAGGTCTTCCACCGAGTCCAGTTCGGCAACCACAATGTCTTCGAGCTCGTCGGATTCCTCGGCTCGTCCGAAGGCTACTTCCACGGAGACGTCGTCGGGTGTCAGGTTGTTGAGAGCCACGTAGGCGTTGACTTGGAGCGCGTCGCCTACCTGGGGTTCTTCGGAGACGCCCACGGAGTCAACGTGTTCCACCACAACCTCGGGCCACGCGTTCCTTACCTTGGTGGTCCAGGATGCGAGCTCCTTGGCTTCCTTGAACGCTTCGGCAACTGCCCTGCGCCCGGATACAGCGGCCGGGCAGTAGAGGTTGTTGACGTAGTCGTGGAGCATGCGTTCTGCCGAGACTGCCGGGCCCAGGTTGGCCAGCGTGTGCTTGATCATTGACACCCAGTGGGTGGGCACGGTCTCAACGCTGGATTCCGAGGGTCCGGCCGCGCCGGCGGCTTGTGCCACCGTTGTGCCGTAGAACCGTGGCGCTACCTGGGTTTCCAGGAGTTCGTAGAGTGCCGATGCCTCAATGTCGTCCCGTTCCTCGGAGGAGGCGTTGTTGTTGGCTGTGGGGATTGCCCAGCCGTTTTCGCCGTCGTACATTTCGTCCCACCAGCCGTCCAGGACGGAGAGGTTGAGCGAGCCGTTGATGGCTGCTTTCATGCCGGAGGTGCCGCACGCTTCGAGCGGGCGGAGCGGGTTGTTGAGCCAGACGTCGCAGCCGGGGAACAGGGTCCTTGCCATGGCGATGTCATAGTTGGGCAGGAACACGATCCTGTGCCGCACCTGGGGGTCGTCGGTGAACTTGACCAGGTCCTGGATCATTTTCTTGCCGGCGTCGTCTGCGGGGTGGGACTTGCCTGCAATGACCAGCTGGATGGGGTGCTTGGGGTCCAGCAGGAGGGCTTTCAACCGTGCAGGATCGCGCAGCATGAGGGTGAGCCGTTTGTAGGTGGGCACACGGCGTGCGAATCCGATGGTCAGGACGTCGGGGTCCAGCACGGAGTCGGTCCAACCGAGTTCGGCATCGGCCGCGCCGCGCTTCTTCCAGGAGGCGCGGAGCCGGCGTCGGACGTCGTCGATGAGCTGGGCGCGGAGCTCCCGGCGGAGGGCCCAGACGTCTTCGTCGCTGACGTTGTAGGCCAGGTCCCAGCGTCCCATGGCTTCGGCTTCGGCCCCGAATTGGGTCCGTGCAAGGGCGGAGATGCGGGGATCCACCCACGTGGGCACGTGGACGCCGTTGGTGACGGAGGTGATGGGGATTTCGGAGTGGTCGAATCCCGGCCAGAGTCCGGCGAACATTTCGCGGGACACCACGCCGTGCAGCTTGGCCACACCGTTTGCTCGTTGCGCCAGGCGCAGGCCCATTACGGCCATGTTGAACACCGAGGGGTTGCCGCCGTCGTAGTTTTCGCGTCCGAGTTCCAGGATGCGTTCGGTGGGCACGGCGGGTGCCAGCCCGGCTTCGAAGAAGTGCTTGATTTGCACGGTTTCGAAGCGGTCGATTCCGGCGGGTACGGGTGTGTGCGTGGTGAAGACGGTGGATGCCCGGCCGGCGGCGAGGGCTTCGTCCCAGCTGAGGGGGTGGTCGGTGTTGGACATGGCTTCCTGGATGCGTTCAATTCCCAGGAAGCCGGCGTGACCTTCGTTGGTGTGGAAGACCTCGGGCGCGGGTGTGCCGGTGATCTCCTGATAGACGCGCAGGGCTTTGACGCCGCCCATGCCCAGGAGAAGTTCCTGCTGGAGCCGGTGGTCGCCGCCGCCGCCGTACAGGCGGTCGGTGATGCCGCGCGCGGCTTCGTCGTTGGAGGGGACGTTGGAGTCCAGGAGCAGCAGAGGAACACGTCCGACGTCGGCACGCCAGACATGCGCGTGGAGTTCGCGTCCGTTGGGCAGCGGCAGGGAGATGTGAACTGGCTTTCCGGGGGCGCCGTCCTTGGCAGGGTGGCGAAGCAGCGTCAGGGGGAGTCCGTCGGGGTCCAGGACGGGGTAGGTTTCCTGCTGCCAGGCGTCCCGGGAGAGCGACTGCTTGAAGTAGCCGGCCTGATACAGAAGGCCTACGCCGATCAGCGGCACGCCGAGGTCCGAAGCGGCCTTGAGGTGGTCGCCGGCGAGGATTCCGAGACCTCCGGAGTACTGCGGAAGCACTTCGGTGATGCCGAACTCGGGGGAGAAGTACGCGATGCATGCCGGAGCGTCCTCGTTGAGGCCCTGGTACCAGCGGGGTTCGCTGAGGTAGCGGTCCAGATCGGCTGCGGCGTGCTGAACGCGTTCCACAACCTCTCCGTCGTTTGCCAGGTCCTGCAGTTGCTCGCGGCTGATGGACCCCAGCAAGGCGATGGGGTCGTGCTGCGAGGCCTCCCAGAGAGCCGGGTTGAGGCTCGCGAAAAGTTCCCGAGTGGGCCGGTGCCAGGACCAGCGCAAATTGGTCGCCAGACGGGCCAGGGGCCTGATGGGCTCGGGGAGGACGGTACGGACTGTAAACCTTCGAATAGCCTTCACGAGCGCCACACTAACGGACTCGCATGGAAGCCGGAACTGCATTGGGTTTCTTTTAGGTAAAAGTCATCTTGCGTCGAGGAGAAAGGTCGTGTGCTTAGCATTCTGTGATTTTTCTCGCTAACGTCGTGGTTGTGACGAAAACCGCGCGAACCATCACCGCTCTGAAATCCAAGACGACTACGGACATCACCGAGGGACTTCGCTTCGGCCGGTTCCCCATCACGGCCGTGCAGCCGGTGGTTGAGGGTGGCCGTTTCCCGGCGAAGGCCTTGCCGGGCGAGGACCTCGTGGTTGGCGCCACGGTCTTCCGTGAAGGCCATGACCAGCTGGGCGTATCCGCTGTGCTGCTCGATCCCAAGGGCAAGGAGCGTCAGCGC
Organism: Paenarthrobacter sp. TYUT067; assembly: GCF_023656375.1. Lineage (NCBI taxonomy): Bacteria > Bacillati > Actinomycetota > Actinomycetes > Micrococcales > Micrococcaceae > Paenarthrobacter > Paenarthrobacter sp. TYUT067. The sequence goes on along the minus strand of NZ_JAMOIT010000001.1, from coordinate 7,973 downwards.
GTCCGCCTGACCCCGGCCGAGGGCGAGCAATGGAAGGGCCTGGACCGCTGGGAGGGCTTGATCACGCCCGCCGGCACCGGCGCCTGGTCCTTCGTCATTGAGGCCTGGCATGACCGCTACGGCACCTGGCACCACAACGCTGAGGTCAAAGTGGGGGCCGGCATTGACGTTGAGTTGATGCTTGCCGAGGGTGCTGCCCTCCTCGCCGAAGCAGTGGACGACGCCGGACGCAGCGCTGCGGAGAAGCGCACCTTGCGTGCCGCTTCCGTTGTGCTCTCCGACACCACCAAGACTGCCGAGGAGCGCCTTGGCGCCGGCTTCAGCCCGGAGGTGCTGGCCGCCGTCGGACGCGTTCCGATCCGCGAACTGGTGACTGTTTCCGAGCGTTTCCCGCTGCAGGTGGAGCGCGACCTCGCGGGCCGCGGTTCCTGGTACGAGTTCTTCCCCCGCTCAGAGGGCGCTGTGCTGGATCACTCCACCGGTGTGTGGACCTCCGGCAACTTCCGGACGGCAGCCAGAAGGCTCGACGCCGTGGCGGAGATGGGCTTCGACATCATCTACCTGCCACCTATCCACCCGATCGGTTTTCAACACCGCAAGGGCCGCAACAACACGTTGACTCCGGGCCCGCAGGATCCCGGTTCGCCGTGGGCCATTGGTTCCCGGGACGGTGGCCATGACGCCATCCACCCGGAACTGGGTACGTTTGAGGACTTTGACGCGTTCGTAGCGCGAGCCAACGAGCTCGGACTTGAGGTTGCGTTGGACCTCGCCCTGCAGGCAGCTCCGGACCACCCTTGGGTTGCGTCCAACCCGGAGTGGTTCACCACCCGAGTGGACGGTTCCATCGCTTATGCAGAGAACCCGCCGAAAAAGTACCAGGACATTTATCCCCTGAACTTTGACAACGACCCGGCCGGCCTTTCCAAGGAGATCCTGCGGATTGTCCAGCTGTGGATCAGCCACGGCGTCAAGGTTTTCCGTGTGGACAATCCCCACACCAAGCCCGTCTGGTTCTGGGAATGGCTGATCGGCAAGATCAACAAGAAGAACCCCGAGGTTGTTTTCCTGGCCGAAGCCTTCACACGCCCGCCCATGATGCACGCTTTGGGCCGCGCGGGATTCCAGCAGTCCTACTCCTACTTCACGTGGCGGAACACCAAGACCGAGCTGGAGCAGTATTTCCACGAGGTCAGCCACGAGACCGCTGCCTTCTTCCGTCCCAACTTCTTTGTGAACACCCCGGACATTCTCACCGAGTACCTGCAGTACGGTGGCCCGGCCGCGTTCCGCATCCGGGCGGTCTTGGCCGCTACGGCCAGCCCGCTGTGGGGCGTCTATGCGGGCTATGAGTTGTACGAGCACGTGGCCCGTCCGGGCGCGGAGGAGTACATCGATAACGAAAAGTACGAGTACAAGGCGCGGGATTGGGAAGGCGCTGCCGAGTCAGGGCGGACCTTGGCGCCGTACATCACCAGGCTCAACACCATCCGCAAGGATCACGTGGCCTTGGGCGATCTGCAGAACCTGACACTTCACAGCAGCACCGACGACGCCACGATTGTCTACTCCAAGCACAAGACGCTGCCGGACGGCACCAAGGACACCTTGATCATTGTGGTCAACGTGGATCCTCACAGCACCCGCGAAAGCACGGTGTCCTTGGACCTGGGGGCCCTACAGTTGGATCCTTCGGACTTCAACGAGGACGGCCGGTTCCGGGTGGACGACTTGATCAGCGGTGAGAGCTGGGAGTGGGGCGAGCACAACTACGTCCGCCTGGATGCCCACGTTGAGCCGGCGCACATACTGAGCATCCGGAGGCAGCCTTAGTGAGTTTTTCTCCGCAGAACCCCAGCCAGTACTTCACGCCGAAGAACACCTTCGAGTTGAACGCCCCAGGTCTCCAGCACGATCCGCACTGGTACCGCAAGGCAGTCTTTTATGAGGTACTGGTGCGGGCTTTTGCGGACGCCAACGGGGATGGGTCCGGCGACTTCCACGGCCTGATCGAGAAACTGGATTACCTCCAGTGGCTGGGTGTTGACTGCCTGTGGTTGCCGCCGTTCTTCCATTCCCCGTTGCGCGATGGCGGTTATGACATTGCGGACTACACGTCCGTGCTGGACGAGTTCGGTACCATCAGCGACTTCAAAAGATTGGTTGCCGAGGCCCACGCCCGTGGGGTCCGTGTGATCATCGACCTCCCGTTGAACCACACCTCGGACCAGCATCCCTGGTTCCAGGAATCGCGTAAGGACCCAACGGGTCCCTACGGCGATTTCTACGTGTGGAGCGATACTGACGAGAAGTACCAGGACGCGCGCATCATCTTCGTTGACACAGAAGAGTCCAACTGGACGTTCGATCCCATCCGCCGGCAGTTCTTCTGGCACCGCTTCTTCAGCCACCAGCCGGACCTGAACTTCGAGAACCCCAAGGTGATTGAGGCGCTCTATGACGTAGTCCGCTTCTGGCTGGACCAGGGCATCGATGGCTTCCGTGCTGACGCCATCCCTTATCTGTTCGAAGAAGACGGAACCAACTGCGAGAACCTGCCTGCCACGCACACCTTCCTGCAGGACCTCCGCCGGATGGTGGACTCGAACTACCCCGGCCGGGTCATCATTGCCGAGGCGAACCAGCCCCCGCATGAGGTGGTGGAGTACTTTGGCACGGAGGAAGCCCCCGAATGCCACATGGCCTTCCACTTCCCCATCATGCCCAGGCTCTACTACGCCTTGCGGGACCAGAAGGCCGCTCCCATCATTGAGACACTGCGGAACACCCCGGAGATACCCAAGGGCGCGCAGTGGGGGACTTTCCTGAGGAACCACGACGAACTGACGTTGGAGATGGTGCCAGCAGAAGAGCGCGCCGCCATGCTCGGATGGTACGCCCCGGATCCGCGGATGCGGGCCAACATTGGTATTCGACGACGCTTGGCGCCGTTGCTGGACAACTCCCGTTCCGAGATTGAGCTGATCAACGCGCTGCTGCTGTCCTTGCCGGGCAGTCCTTTCCTCTATTACGGGGATGAGATCGGCATGGGGGACAACATTTGGCTCGATGACCGTGATGCCGTCCGAACTCCGATGCAGTGGAACCCTGATCGGAACGCAGGTTTTTCCGGTGCTGATCCAGGCCAGCTGTACCTGCCGGTCATCCAATCGCTGGTGTACAACTACAGCATGGCCAACGTTGAGGCCGAGGCCGCGCACTCAGGTTCGCTGCTGCGCTGGACCCGCCAGATCCTGAGCGTCCGGAAGAACCATCCGGTGTTTGGTCTGGGCGGTTTCCGGCATATCGAGGCGGATCATGAAGTGGTGCTCGCCTATGTTCGCGAGTTGCCGGCGGGTAACCCCGAGGGGGAGGACGCCGAAACCATATTGTGCGTCTTCAACCTCTCCCAGCACCCTGTAGCGGCAACGCTGGACATTCCCGAGTTCGCGGGCAGGGGCCTGCGCGACATTTTCGGCGGCCAGCCCTTCCCGGCGGTCGGAGACAACGGTCATCTGACCGTGATGTTGGGCAGCCACAGCTTCTATTGGCTGCGGGTTCGCTCGGCATTTTCCAATCCCTCGTCGCCTTTTACCCAGGCGATTCCCGTGGTGACCTCCAAAGGATGAGATGAACGAGGAACACTTGAGCCCCTCCATTGAAGGACTTCTCCGGACCTGGCTGCCAGGCAAGCGCTGGTTCCCGGTCAAGAGCCCCGACTTTGCGCTGGAGCAGGTGGGCGGCTTCAGCCTCCCCCATGCAAGCGGCGACGCACAGCTGGAAGTTGTGCTGTTGGCGGTAACCCACCGAACGGCCGACGGCGGTTCGCGGACTGACGTTGTTCAGGTTCCGTTGAGCTACCGGAGCCAGCCGCTATCCGATGCGCCAACAGCTTTGCTGGGCGAGGTGACGGATCCAGAACTAGGCCTGAGGCTCGTTTACGATGCCGTCTACGATTCCGACTTCGTCACAGCATGGCTGGAACTCATGCGCAGTGAAGGAACAGTGGGCGGTGCCCAAGGACACCTAACCACTGGCCGTGTAGCGCTCCCGAAAGACCCAACGTCAGTGCGTGTCCTCTCGGGTGAGCAATCCAACACGTCAGTCATCATTGACGACGGCGATTCGGCGGCGATCATCAAAATCTTCCGTGTGCTTGCCGACGGCAAGAATCCTGAAGTGGAGCTTGGCGCTGCCCTGACCGCGGCTGGCACCACGGAGGTTCCCGCGACGCTTGGCTGGATTACCGGCTCGTGGAATGGTCCGGCGTCGAACGGTTCAACAGTGGCCACCGGTGAGCTGACCGTTGCCCACGAGTTTCTCCTCGGCGGCCGGGACGCTTGGCGCCTGGCGGTGGAGGCAGCCGCGGCCGGTAAGGATTTCACCGCAGAAGCCCGCGGGCTGGGCGCTGCTACTGCCACGGTTCATGCCAGGCTCGCTGAAACATTCGGAACCCAGGACGGGCAGGAACAGGGCCCGGACATCATCGCCTCAGTAGTCCGGCGCGTCCGCGGCTCGTGGGCGGAAGCCTCGTCCGCCGTCGGTCCCCATGACCAACAACTCGATGAGTTGCTGGCGGCTCTGGATCCCCGCGACGTTGGCCAGTTGCAGCGCGTCCACGGCGACCTCCACCTGGGCCAGATTCTGTTGGTTCCCGGCACTGAGGGGCAGCCAGGGCGGTGGGCCATCCTTGACTTCGAGGGCGAGCCGCTCCGGACCATTGATGAGCGCAATACTCCCGATCTTCCTTTGCGGGATGTCACCGGGATGCTGCGCTCGTTCGACTACGCAGCCGGGGCCGCCACGCTCGAAAACATCGACGTCAGAGTGCCTGAAGCCTGGGTGGATGACTGCGCTGCCGCGTTCCTTGAGGGGTATAGCGAGGTCACCCCGGGAACTATTGACCGCCGCTCGCCGCTCTTTGTGGCATTGTGGCTGGACAAGGCCTTATACGAGGTTGTTTACGAGTTGCGGAACCGGCCCGACTGGTTGTCGATCCCCGTGAATGCATCCCGACGAATCCTCGAAAACACTAGCCGCGGCAAGCATGCGGCAGCTACAGCGGAAGGTAATGACATGACTGGCTCTGCACGCACCGAACGGCCGCGAGTTCCCCTGCACGTGGACTCCGAGACCTTGGAACGCGTGGCGGCCGCCGCCTACCATGCACCCCACTCAGTGCTGGGCGCACACTTGGACGATCACGGCCACGTCACCATCCGCACCGTGAAGCACCTCGCGAAGTCCGTGGTTGTAGTGACCGAAGCCGGCCGCACCGACATGACCCACGAGGCCCACGGCGTCTGGACTGCTGTTCTGGAACCGCTGCAGGCCGGCCACGTGCCTGACTACCGTTTGGAAGTGGTGTACGACGTCGAACCCGTCACCATCGATGACCCGTACCACTACCTGCCTACCGTGGGTGAGGTGGACCTGCACCTGATCGGCGAAGGCCGCCACGAACGCCTTTGGGATGTTCTGGGTGCGCACGTTCAGCATTACCGCTCCGCGCTGGGTGAGGTGGACGGAGTTTCCTTCGCCGTCTGGGCCCCCAACGCCCAGGCCGTACGTGTGAAGGGCGACTTCAACGCGTGGGATGGCCGCTCCCACGGAATGCGTTCACTGGGGTCCTCCGGTGTGTGGGAACTGTTCATCCCGGGTGTTGTAGCAGGGGCGTGCTACAAATACGAGATCCTGACCAAGTCGGGACACTGGATTGAAAAGGCCGATCCGCTGGCTTTCGGCACCGAGGTTCCGCCACTGACGGCCTCACGTGTTGTGGACGCCAGCTACCGGTTCAAGGATGCGGAATGGATGAGCGCGCGTGCTGCGAAAGACCCGCACAACTCGCCCATGAGCGTCTACGAAGTCCACCTGGGATCCTGGCGGCTGGGCCTTGGGTACAAGGAACTCGCCAAGGAACTCGTGGACTACGTGAAGTGGCTCGGCTTCTCCCACGTTGAGTTCATGCCGGTGGCGGAGCACCCCTTCGGCGGTTCGTGGGGCTACCAAGTGACGTCCTACTTCGCGCCGACCTCACGGTTCGGACACCCGGACGAGTTCCGGTTCCTGGTGGATTCGCTTCACCAGGCCGGCATCGGCGTCCTCCTTGACTGGGTACCTGCCCACTTCCCCAAGGACTCCTGGGCGCTGGCACAGTTCGACGGCCAGCCACTGTACGAGCACTCGGACCCTGCCTTGGGCGAACACCCGGACTGGGGAACGCTGATCTTCGACTTTGGGCGCAGCGAGGTCAGGAACTTCCTGGTGTCCAACGCGCTGTACTGGCTGGAAGAATTCCACATTGATGGCCTGCGTGTAGATGCTGTTGCCTCGATGATCTACCTGGACTATTCCCGCGAAGAAGGGCAGTGGAAGCCCAACAAGTTCGGCGGGCGTGAGAACCTCGAAGCCATTTCCTTCATGCAGGAAGTCAACGCCACCGTCTACAAGTCCCACCCGGGCGCCATCATCATTGCCGAGGAATCCACCGCATTCCCCGGTGTTACGGCTCCCACCAACCACGGCGGACTCGGCTTCGGGCTCAAATGGAACATGGGCTGGATGCATGATTCGCTCAAGTACATTTCCGAAGACCCCATCAACCGCAAATGGCACCACGGCACCATCACGTTCTCCTTGGTCTATGCCTTCACTGAGAACTTCCTGCTGCCCATCAGCCACGACGAAGTAGTTCACGGCAAAGGCTCCATGCTGCGCAAGATGCCGGGCGACCGGTGGCAGCAACTGGCAAACCTGCGCGCCTTCTTCGCGTACCAGTGGGCGCATCCGGGCAAGCAGCTCATCTTCATGGGCACTGAGTTCGGCCAGGAAGCCGAATGGTCCGAACAGTACGGACTGGATTGGTTCCTCGCCGACATTCCCGCGCACCGCGGGCTGCAGCTCCTGATCAAGGATCTGAACGAGCTCTATACCGCAACGCCGGCCCTTTACCAGCGGGACAACGAGGCCGGCGGTTTCCAATGGGTCAACGGCGGGGATGCTGATCACAACGTCCTCACGTTCATCCGCTGGGACCACGACGGCAAACCGCTGGTGTGCGCAGTGAACTTCTCCGGCGGTCCGCACAAGGATTACATCTTGGGCGTACCGGCAGCAGGGGAGTGGACGGAAGTCCTCAACACGGACGCTGAGACATACGGCGGCTCGGGGGTTGTCAACGCAGGATCGCTGACGGCGTCTACTCCGGGAACTGATGGACAACCTGCGGCGCTGACTGTAACGCTTCCTCCGCTGGGCGCCTCATGGTTCACGCCGGCTGGCTGATCCTCTCTCACATCACCACCCTTTTCCAGCGTCCCTCGCTCACATAACGGCCGCTTTCGAGCAACGCTCTCTCACTCACGTGGGGGAGCGTTGCTGGTTCCCGGCCGGCTTGCGTTTACGGCCGGATCTACAGGCAACGGCTCGACGACGGCGGCCCTCACCAAGGCGGCTTTGCCAACCGGGGCCAAGTGTGGGTATAGTTAGTACCCGCGCTGCTCCACTGGTTGAGACCGCAAACTGACAAGAAACCGCAAGGAAAAATCAAGTCAGTCTTGCCGATTTGACCGTAAGGAATCCAGCCGGTAAGTTTGAAAAGTTGCTCCGGAGCGATCCAGTTGAGGCTGGTGGTACTGCTCTGGGATAGTGACCTGTTGTTTGAGAACTCAATAGTGTGCCAAGTTTGTTGATACCGATTGTTTTTTTGATTGGTTGAAATTATGGCTGGATCATTGCGCACCCCCGTGTGTGGTGGTCTGGTTTTCAGCTGGTTTCGAATTTTGTGCAGCCGTGTTTGCCGTTATTTCCGGTGGGTGTGGTTGTGTCTGTTTGATTTTTGTTTTTCAACGGAGAGTTTGATCCTGGCTCAGGATGAACGCTGGCGGCGTGCTTAACACATGCAAGTCGAACGATGATCCCAGCTTGCTGGGGGATTAGTGGCGAACGGGTGAGTAACACGTGAGTAACCT